>JBARBL010000095.1:0-6923 GCA_049793015.1 Acidimicrobiales bacterium
GGGGAGGGCACCCTGCTCGGCGCGCGCCAGCGGGGCCGCAGCGACCTGCGCCTGGCGTCGCTGCGCCGCGACGAGGAACTGCTCGTGGCGGCCCAGTCGGTCGCCGCGAGCATGGTGCAAGGGGACCTTCTCAGCCCGGATTCGGACATGGTCGACGAGCTTCGCCTGTTCGTGGACGACAACGAAGCCGATTACTTGTTCAAGTCTTGATGAGGAGAGCGCGTAGCCTTCAAACGTGCGCGTGATTGGTGGGGTAGCTCGAGGACGACCGCTCAAGGCCAAGATCCCGCCCAGCGTGCGCCCCACCACCGACTACGCGCGCGAGGCGATCTTCTCCATGCTCGAGAGCCGCGGCGGCCTCTTCGACCTGGTGGTGGCCGATCTCTACTGCGGCTCGGGAGCCATGGGCATCGAGGCGATGTCGCGCGGCGCCGCCAAGGTCTACTTCGTCGACAGCGACCCCGCCTGCCTCAACGCCGCGCGGGCCAACCTGGACCCCTTGGCCATGGACGGCGAGGCGGTCTTCGTGCGTTCCACGCTGCCGGTCTGGCGGCCCAGCGGCGACCTGGACCTCGTCCTGGCGGACCCGCCCTACGGGCCGCTCGACCTTGACAGCGTGCTGGAGAACGTGACCGCCCGGCGGGTGGTCATCGAAAACGACCGTCATATGGACGCGCCGGAGGGCTGGATCGTTACCAAAACCAAGCGCTACGGCACTACGCTCGTAACGATGTTGGAACCACGCCAAGGGGATGACCAGTGACGGTAGGCCTGATCCCCGGCTCTTTTGACCCTTTCCACAACGGCCACTTGGAGGTGGTGGAGCGCGCCTCGCACATCTTCGACGAGATCGTGGTGGCCGCCATCCGCAACCCCCAGAAGTCCGAGCCGCTCTTTGACTTAGAGGAGCGCCGCGAGATGATCGCCGAGTCCTGCGCGCACTTAAAGAACGTGAGCTTCGTCTCGATCTCGACGCTGCTGGTGAACGTGGCCCGCGACGTCGACGCCACGGCCATCGTCAAGGGCCTGCGGGCCGTGTCGGACTTCGAGAGCGAGCTGCAGATGGCCCAGATGAACCGGTCGCTTTCGGGCGTCGAGACGCTGTTCATCCCCTCGAGCTCGAACCACTCCTTCATCTCCTCGGGATTGCTGCGCGAGGTGGCTCGCTACGGTGGGGACGTGTCGCACTTCGTGCCGGAGCCGGTCTTCAAACGTCTGCAGGGAAAGTTCCTGGGGGGCGGCGAGTGACGACCTTCGACGGCTACGACGACGCGGCGGAGCCCGACGAGGCGCTGGGTCGCCACGCGCGCCGCGACATCGAGACCGACTTGCGCGACCTGATCGAGCTGATCGCCAACGCCAAGCAGATGCCGCTGTCCAACTCGGCCCTGGTGCCGCGCGACGACGTGCTGGCCCTGCTGGAGCAGGCGCTGCACAACCTGCCCGACGAGATCCGCGAGGCCCGCTGGGCGCTGCGCGACCGCGAGGAGCTGATGGCGGCCGAGGTGCAGAAGGCCCAGCAGCTGATGGACCAGGTGCGCGCCGAGGCGGCGCGCATGGTCGACAAGACCGAGGTGGTGCGCCAGTCGCGCCTCAAGGCCGAGCAGATCGTCTCCGAGGCCCAGGCCCAGGCCCGCCAGATGGTCAACGAGCACGAGGACTACCTCGACGGCAAGCTGGGCAGCTACGAGATCGTCATGGAGCGGCTCTTAAAGACCATCCGTTCGGGCCGGGAGCGGCTCAACGCCCAGAGCCTGCCCAACCTGCCCCCGGAGAGCCACCCGCTGTCCGACGAGTTCCTGGGCGCGGCGCCGGCGCCCGAGTACGGGGCGACGTCGAGCGTCGACGAAGCGTCCTTCTTTGATCAGGACGCCAACTAACCGCCGTGTCGTCGCCCTACCTCGTCCCGGTGGCCCAGCTGCTGCGTGACGTGCCGTCGGTCGCCGCCATCACCTTCGAAGCGCCCTTCGACGAGCCCCACGAGTTCCCGCCGCGCCGTTACGCCGAGACCGACGTCTTCGCCGAGGCCACGGTCAAGGTCGACCTCAAGCTCGAGAGCTTCAGCGGGGGACTGCGCGCCCGCGGCCGGGTGAGCGCCCCGTGGCACGGGATCTGTCGGCGCTGCTCGACGCCGGTGCTCGGCATGAGCGAGGTGCAGGTCAAGGAGCGCTTCATCGACGATTCCTCCACCACCGACGACCTGGCCTATCCCATCGAGAACGACTTCATCGACCTGGCCCCGCTGGTGCACGACGCGATCTTCCTGGACCTGCCGCTGGCGCCGCTGTGCCGCGAGGACTGCAAGGGCCTGTGCCCCTACTGCGGCACGGATCTCAACGACGAGGCCTGCGACTGCCAGGGACCGGTCGACCCGCGCTGGGCTACACTGGATGGACTCCGTTTCATCGACGTTCGCGCTGATGAATCCAAAGAAGCGTGACGGGCCCGCCCGTCTAGGTGAAAGAGAAGACCGATGGCCGTTCCCAAGCGCAAGACCAGCAAAGCCAAGACGCGCAGTCGCCGCGCGGCCAACTGGACGCTCGAGCGTCCCGCGCGCAGCGTCTGCCCGCAGTGCGCCACCTCGAAGCTTCCCCACATCGTGTGCCCGAACTGCGGTTGGTACAAGGGTCGCACAGCCGTAGAGGTCAATTAAGTTGACCCTGCCCATCGCCTTGGACGCGATGGGTGGTGACTTCGCTCCCGGAGAGATCATCCTGGGGGCCCGGCGCGCCGTCGACGAACTGGGACTGAGCGTCACCCTGGTGGGCGTGCCCGAGCTGATGGGCGACCCCTTGGGGCTCGAGGTCGTCGCGTGCAGCGAGGTGATCGCCATGGACGACGACCCCGCGGGCAGCGTGCGCAAGAAGAAGGACTCCTCCTTGGTGCGAGCGGCCGAACTGGTGCGCGACGGCAAGGCCAGCGCCATGGTCTCGGCCGGCAACACCGGCGCCACGATGGCCTCGGCGCTGCTGCGCATGGGGCGACTGCCCGGCGTGGTGCGGCCCTGCATCGCCACGCCAATCCCCAACCCGGGCTCGACGCCCACCGTGCTCGTCGACGCCGGCGCCAACGCCGAGTGCACGCCCGAGATGCTGGTGCAGTTCGCCCAGATGGCCTCGGCCTACGTCGAGGTCCACTACGGGGTCAGCCATCCCAAGGTCGGGCTGCTGTCCATCGGCGAGGAGTCGACCAAGGGCACCCCGCTGGTGAAGGCCACCCACGAACTGCTGGCCGCCCTCGAGGGCATCACCTTCTACGGCAACGTCGAGGGCCGCGACCTCATCCCGTCGCCCGTCGACGTGGTGGTGACCGACGGCTTCACCGGCAACGTGGCGCTCAAGACGTTGGAAGGCGGCTTTAAGTTCATCTTCTCCTCGGTGCTCGAGGTGATCGCCACCAACGAGACGACCAAGGCCGCCGGCGACGTGCTGTTTGAGTACCTGGTGCCCATGGCCAACCGGTTGACGCCCGACAACCAGGGCGGCGCCATGCTGCTGGGCCTCAACGGGATCTGCGTCATCAGCCACGGCTCCTCCAGCGCCACGGCCATCATGAACGCCCTGCGCGTGGGTGCCGAGATGGACCGCGCCGGCGTGGTGGAGAAACTGCGCGCGACCATACGACCTGATCAGAAGTCGTAACCGAGGCGACCGGCGCGGGGGCTCGGTAATCTGGAGTAGCAACACGAAGGAGTGGTCATGACCGCTGACGCTGGAACCTCATCATCGCTCGATAGGACCGCCATTTTGGCGATAGTTCGAGAGCAATTGGCCGAAATACTCGAAAAGAGCCCCGACGACATCCCCGAAGACGTGCCGTTCAGCGATATCGGCGCCGATTCCCTGGCCCTGATCGAACTGGTGGAGGCCCTGGAGGAGAACCTGTCGGCCTACATGTCCGGCTTCCACATCGACGACGAGGACTTAGAGGGCCTCCTGTCGGTGCGCGACGCGGTGGACTACGTGGTCGTCAAGCTGCAGGCCGCGTAACGAGGTCCGTGAGCCTATTGCTCTCGCCACTTGACGCGCTCGCCCAGCGACTCGGCCTACCACCCGAGAGCGAGTACCTAGCCTTGGCCGTGACCCACTCGAGCTACGCCGCCGAGCACGACTGCGCGTCCAACGAACGCCTCGAATTCCTGGGCGACGCCGTGGTGGACCTGGCCGTGGCCGACCTCATCGTCACGGCCTACCCCGACCTCGACGAGGGGTCGGGGTCGCTGGTGCGCTCGCGCGTGGTGAACGAGGCCTCGCTGGCGCGCGCCGCCCAGCGCCTCGACCTCGCGAGCTGCATCCGCATCGGCCGCGGCGAGGTCAAGTCCGACGGCCTCAATAGGCCCTCCCTGCTGGCCGACGCCTTCGAGGCGGTGGTGGCGGCGATCTACCTGGAGGAGGGCTACGGGGCCGCCAAGCAGTTCGTGCAGGCCGAGCTGGGCGACGACGTGGCGCGGGCGTCGCTCTCCCCGGACGACGTCGACCCCAAGACGCGCCTGCGCAAATGGGCCGACGAGGGCGGGCACGGCGTGCCGGTCTACGAGGTGACCTTCGACGGTCCCGCGCACGACACGACCTTTCGCGCGACGGTGCGCGTGGGCGACACCCTGAACGCGAGCGCCGCGGGACGTTCCAAGAAGATCGCCGAGACCCGCGCGGCCGAGGCGGCCTGGGAGCGGCGCGGCGATGCCTGAACTGCCCGAGGTCGAGACGGTGCGCGCCTCGCTGGCCCGCGACCTCATCGGCAAGAAGGTGAAGACGGCCCTGGTGACCAACGGGCGCGTCGTGCGCCGCCACAAGACCGCCAAGGACTTCCGCGCGGCCATCGAGGGCCACACCATCAAGAGCGTCCAGCGCCTGGGCAAGAACCTCATCTTCGCGCTGGAGAACGGGACCCACCTGGTGGTGCACCTGGGCATGAGCGGCCAGCTGCTGCGCTCCAAGGGTCCCAAGGACCCCAAGCCCAAGCACACCCACGTGGTGTTCAGCTTCGTCCAGGGCGGGGAGCTGCGTTACGTGGACCCGCGAACCTTTGGCGAGCTCTACGTGTCGACCCCGCCGCCCGAGGGCGCGGAGGTGGAGATATCAAAGTTCGCGCGCCTCTCCATCGGCGGCGACGGGCTGGGGCTGCGCCGCGAGATCCCCGAGCTGGCCCACCTGGGGGTCGACCCCTTCGAGGACCAGATCGGCTGGGACCGCTTCGCCGCCATCCTGCGCAGCCGCACCACCACCTTGAAGGTGGTGCTGACCGACCAGGACATCATCGCCGGGCTGGGCAACATCTACGCCGACGAGACGCTGTTCGCCTCGGGCCTGCGCTACGACCGCCCGGCCGAGTCGCTGTCGACCATCGAGATCCGCCGCCTGCACCGCGCCATCAGCGAGATACTGACCAACGCCATCAAGTACGGCGGCACCACGCTGGCCGACGAGCAGTTCATCGACCCCGACGGCAAGCCCGGCGCCTACCAGCAGTTCCTCCAGGTCTACGGTCGCGAGGGCGAGCCCTGCTACCAGTGCCGCCTGCCCATCTCGCGCGTCATGGTCCGCCAGCGCTCGACCTTCTTCTGCGAAAAGTGTCAGAGCTAGCGCCCCGAAAGCGGCGCGGAAGGTTGGTAGCGTCTACGCGTGTTTCTTAAGCGATTAACCATGAAGGGCTTCAAGTCCTTCGCCGACAACACCATCCTGGATTTCGAGCCCGGGGTCACCGCGGTGGTAGGCCCGAACGGTTCGGGCAAGTCCAACGTCGTCGACGCCGTGATCTGGGTGCTCGGCGCCCAGAGCACCCGCGCCCTGCGCAGCGCCAAGATGGACGACGTCATCTTCATGGGCACGGCCACCAAGGCCGCCTTGGGCCGGGCCGAGGTGGCCCTGACGCTCGACAACTCCTCGGGCCGCCTGCCCATCGACACCGCCGAGGTCACCATCTCGCGCACCCTCTTTCGCAACGGCGACTCCGAGTACGCCATCAACGGCGCGACCTGTCGCCTGATGGACGTCCAGGAGCTGCTCGGCGACTCGGGGGTCGGACGCCAGCAGCATATGATCATCGGTCAGGGCCAGCTCGATTCGATCCTCAACTCGAGCTCCGAGAGCCGCCGCGCCGTGATCGAGGAGGCCGCCGGCGTGCTCAAGCACCGTCGGCGCAAGGAGCGCGCCGAGCGCCGACTTCTCTCGACCCAGGAGAACCTGGAGCGCCTGGGCGACCTGGTGCGCGAGGTGCGTCGACAGATGCGCCCGCTCGAACGACAGGCCATCTCGGCGCGCAGCTACGCCAACGTCGAGAGCGACCTGCGCGGGGCCCGCCACGCACTCTTCTCCACGCGCCTCATCAACTTCGAGGTGCGCCGCCGTGACCTCGAGGTCGAGCTCATCGCGTCCTCGTCGCGCGAGCGAGAGCTGCGCCACGAACTGGTGACCCTGGACGCGCAGGCCGCCACCGCGGCCGCGGAGATCGCCAGCCGGCGCGAGGAGATGCTGGCCTCGACCCTGGGCACCCTGCAGGGGCTGGCCGAGCGCGCCCGAGGCACCTCTTCGATCATCCAGGAACGTGAGCGTTCCCTGCGCATGGCGCTCATCGCGTCGGCCGACGAGAACGTGATCGCCAACCTAGAGGCCGACGGCGCAAAACTGGCGTCAGAACTCGCGGCGCTCGACGTCGAGGAGGCCGAGTTGGCCCCCCAGCGCGAGGCCCTCGAGGCGGCACGCCAGGAGCTGGCGCAGTTCGAAGAGCACTACGAGTCGACGTGGGGTTCGAGTTCCACCGAGGGCGACGAGGCGAACCTGCGCGCGGCCCGCGAACGCGTGGCCCTGCTCGAGCGCTCGCTGCACTCGCTGCGCGAGAGCGAGCGTCGGGCCGCGACCCGCCTGGGCGACGTGGAGTTTCGTTACGGCGAGGCCGTCACCGGTCGCGACGCCTCGAGCGACGCC
>JBARBL010000096.1:0-20528 GCA_049793015.1 Acidimicrobiales bacterium
GTTCTCTGGATGTTAGATGTCAACTAATTCAGCAGCAGTCCCCTCTGCCGAAGCTTGAGCAACTTGGTGAGCACTTGGCTAAGTACGATTTCATATCCGGGGACGTCAAGAATCTCCGAATGGAGACTCAATAAGTCGAAACTAACAATCGGGTCCTTTGATTCGTTCGCGTCGACGCGAACGTCTTCTCCCGTTTCATCCACACCTGATGATGTCACTGGTACCTGATCGCGCCCGGAAAAGTACCGGTCGTCACGGTATTCGCGCGCCACTCCTCGAGCACCAATCTTGGCGGCCGCTTCGTTGACGTCAACCTTCGAGAGTGGATTGGAGCCACGGCACCTTCTCTAGGGCGGCCTCCAACGCCTGCGTCTCAGACACGTATTCGCGACGACAGAACCCCCCGACGGGTGTCCACACGCCCATGTCCTCGGGGTCCCGACGGAACTCCTCGAACCCGAAGGTGCCGTCGGGCCGCAGGAACAGATCGACGCAGCGATCCGCTTCGAATGTCTGATAGCTGGTCCGCACGGACCACGATCTATCGAGTCGCGACGACATGCTCGAAAGACTACCGAGCGTTGCTCATCCGCTTCCTGTGTACGCTCGATGCGGGAGGCAGAAAATGGACAGCATGGACCAGATTCGCGAAGAATTGCGTCAACCGGCCCTCGACCTTCGTGGACTCATACCCGAGGTGATGAAGGGCTTTGGCGAGATGTCGAGCGCGGCGATGGCGCCGGGCGAATTGAGCGGCGCCGTCAAGGAGCTGCTCGCCGTCGTGATTGCCGTGACGCGAGAGTGCGACGGGTGCATCGTGGCGCACACCCGAGGCGCCGTGCGCCAGGGCGTGACGCGCCAGCAAATGGGCGAGGCCCTGGGCGTGGCCATCGCTCTCAATGGTGGGCCGGGCACTGTCTGGGGACCACGAGCGTTGCGATGCTTCGACGAAGCGGTGGCGGCCCGCGCGACCCCATAGGAGGGTGGAGAGAGCCGGGCCCAAACCCCCCGTCTCTGGTTGAACGCCGGCCTGGGGACCGCGTGAGAAGGGCACGTCGTCGGTATTTCACGGCAGACTGTGGAGGTGCCAGAACTCAGTGACCAGGAACGCCAGACCAGGCTCAAGGCGCTCAACGCCTTGATGGACCTCATGCGACCGTCCGTCCAGGCGGACGGCGGTGACTTGGTGCTCGTGCGTGTCGACGTCGAAACCGGTGTGGTTGAGGTGCAGCTCCAGGGCGCCTGTTCGAGTTGCGCCATCTCCTCGGCCACCCTCGAAGGCGGCGTGACCAGGATTCTGATGGATCGGCTGGACTGGGTGACCCAAGTCGTGGGCGGCGTGGACGAGACGATGGATCCCGAGGACTCGATGTCGCTGGGATCGGGCGGCTACGTACCGCGCTATCGCCAGCTGTAGAGACTGGTCAGACCCGAGCGGTCTCGACGTCGGGCGAGGTGAGGGCGACCGCAGGGGGGTCGGAATAGTCAAGAAATTGTCGTTGGTACGGGGACCGCCTGCTATTATTTAGTTAGGTGAACTAATGGAAAAGACCGATACCAACGAGACCGCGGCCCGACTTCGACGGGCGATCACGCGTCTCAACCGGCGCCTGCGCCGCTCTTCGCTCGGAGGCATCTCGCCGGCTCAGGCGTCCATGCTCGAGTCGATCGACAAACGGACGAATCCCTCCCTCGGTGACCTGGCGGTGGCCGAGCAGATGAAGCCGCCGTCGGTTACGCGCCTCGCCCAGAACATGCAGGAGGCCGGGCTCATCATCTGCGTGGTGGACCCCGACGACCGCCGATGCACCCGAGTGCAGCTGAGCGCCTCGGGTCGCAAGGAGTTGGCGGCCATTCGTCGTCGCAAGACCGAGTTCCTCGAGCAAAAACTGTTGGCGCTCTCCGAGGGCGACCGGCGCAAGGCCAAGGAGTTGGCCGACTTCCTCGAACGCCTGCTGGAAGTGTCGTGAGCGCGGCGCGTCAATTCTCCTCGAAGACCTTCGCCGCTCTCAGCGTGCGCAACTTTCGCCTGTTCTTCATAGGCCAGCTGATCTCGGTGTCGGGTACCTGGATGCAGTCGGTGGCCCAGGGGTGGCTCGTCCTGCAATTGACCGGCTCATCGGTCGACCTGGGATTCGCCATCGCCCTGCAGTACGTGCCGATCCTGCTCTTCGGCACCTACGGCGGACTGGTGGCGGACCGCCACGAGAAGCGCCGGATCCTCTACTTCACCCAGGGATCGGCGGGACTGCTCGCCCTCACCCTGGGACTGCTGATGACGACCAAGCACGTCAACGTCGACACGGTCTTCGTGCTCGCCTCGCTGCTGGGCGTCGTGAACCTCTTTGACGTGCCGGCCCGCCAGGCCTTCGTCCAGGAGATGGTGGGCCGGGACCTGATCGCCAACGCCGTCAGCCTCAACAGCGCCCTCATGAATTCGGGACGCGTCATCGGCCCGAGCGTGGCGGCGGGCCTGATCGCCGCCGTCGGCACGGCGGCCTGCTTCTACGCCAACGCGGTCTCGTACCTGGCGGTGATACTGGCCCTGGCGTTCATGCGCCGAAGCGAGTTGCTGCCCATGCAGACCGTCAAACGACTGCCCGGCCAACTGAGGCTCGGACTCAAGTACGTCTTCGAGACCCCCCAACTTCGCAACGTCATCATCGCCGTCGCCGTGGTGGGAACCTTCGCCTTCAACTTCACCGTGACCCTGCCGCTGCTGGCCCGCGTGACCTTTCACCAGCATTCGGCGACGCAGTACGGGATCTTGATGGGCGCCATGGGGGTCGGCGCCGTGGTGGGCGGCCTGGCGGTGGCGCACCGCTCGCGGCCCACGCCCAAGCTCCTCGCGACCCTCGCGGTGGGCTTTGGCCTGTCCATGTCGATGGTCGCCTTCGCGCCCACGCTGCTCTGGGCGCAGATCGCGCTGGTGCCGACGGGGGCCTTCTCGATCGCCTTCGTCTCGTCGGCCAACTCCACCCTGCAGCTCAACTCGGGTCAGCAGATGCGAGGCCGCGTGATGAGTCTCTACTCCACGGCCTTCCTGGGGACGACGCCCTTCGGCGCGCCCCTGGTGGGCCTGTTGATCGCGGCCACCAATCCGCGCATCGGGTTGTTCCTCGGCGCGTTCCTGACCTTGATCACGGGACTGTGGTTGGTGCTGGTGCTTCGCCAGACCAACCGTCGTGCGGTGGTGCTGCAGAACGCCTAGGCGTTCTGCGCCTTGGGCTCCTTGGGCAGGCCTATGGCCCGCTCGCCGATGATGTTGCGCTGGATCTCCGCCGTGCCTCCCCAGATCGTCTCGGACCGCGAGAAGAAGAACGACGCCTGCAGGTCCGACACCGGATAGTCGGCCCGGCCGCGGCGAGAGACCGCCATCGGTGTCTCGGACTCGCCCGACCCGGTGAGGATCTGCGCGTCCATGCCCATCACGGCCAGGGCCAGCTCCATGGTCGAGCGATGGGTCTCGGACCAGAACATCTTGTTGCAGGCCCCCAGGAGCGCGGCGTTGTGCGTGCCGTTGAGGCCGTCGGTCAACGAGCGGTAGCCGTTGATCTGCATGATCTTGACCTTCTCCCAGGCCTTCACGAGTTGATCGCGCGTGCGTTCGTCGGTGGTCTTGCCGTGGCGCTTCGCCTCGTCGACCACGAGCTCCCACTCCTTTAAGAATCGGCGATAACCCGTGGTGGACGACGAGCCCCGCTCGAAACCCAACGTGGTCATGGCGACTTTCCATCCGTTGTTGACGCCGCCGATGGCGTTGTCCTTCGGGCACCGGGCGTTGGTGAAGAAGACCTCGTTGAACTCCGCGGTGCCGTCCACCTGGGTGATCGGGCGCACGTCGACGCCCGTCTGGTGCATGGGCACCAGGAGGTAGCTGATGCCGGCGTGCTGGGGGGCGTCGGGATCGGTGCGAGCGAGCAGGAAGACGTAGTCCGCGTGCTGGGCCTGCGTGGTCCACACCTTCTGTCCGTTGATGACCCACTCGTCACCGTCGAGCACGGCGCTGGTCTTGAGACTGGCCAGATCCGATCCGGAGTTGGGCTCCGAGAAACCCTGGCACCAGCCGGTGGTGCCGTTGAGGATCCCCGGAATGAACTGCTTCTTCTGCGCGTCGGTGCCCCACTGCAGGATGGTGGGACCGACCAAGGTGTCGCCGAAGAAGTCGGCGCGCATGGGCGCGTTGGCCTTGGCGAACTCCTCGTTGAGCACGACCTGCTGGAGCAGCGACAGGCCCTTGCCGCCGTACTCCTGGGGCCAGCCGGCGCAGATCCATCCGCCGCGGAACAGCGTCTCGGTCCAGGTCTGGTTGAACTTGGCTCGTTCGTCGTCGCTCATGGTGAAGTGGGGCTCGAACCAGCCCGACGGCAGGTTCTCAACGAGCCACTCGCGGATGACGAGGCGGAACGATTCGGCTTCTTCGGGGTAGGTCAGATCCATGTTCGAAGCGTAGTCATGACGCGCCCAGGTTTCCCAGGCATTTGTGCCGGTCCAGCGGGTTGGGGGAGAATGGAGGACTTCGTCGATTCCGAAAGTTGATCCGTGTCCAACACATTTCGCCAAACAATCGAGAAGACGAAGGCGTCCTGGGCCCTCTCCAAGACGATCACCATCCCCCCTCACGTGACGCCGCGCCCGGCGCAGCCCGGCAAGTACCGCGTGGCCTTCCTCGTCTACCGCGGCAATCCCCAGTGCGGCGGACAGGGCGTGTACACCCGTCACCTGACGCGCGAACTGGTGGCGCTGGGCCACAGCGTCGAGGTCTTCTCGGGACCCCCGTGGCCGCAACTCGACGAGGGCGTGGGCTTCACCCCCGTGCCGGCCCTCGACCTCTACCGCGACCCCGACCCCTTCCGCATGCCGGCGCCTTCGGAGATCAAGTCGCTGGCGGACCTGAGCGAGTTCGCCGTCATGCTGAGCGGAGGCTTCGGCGAGCCGCTGGCCTATTCGATGAGGATCAAGAAGATCCTCACGTCGCGCCGTGGCGACTTCGACATCATCCACGACGACCAGTGCATGGGCCCGGGCATCCTCGACCTGTACCGCGAAGGCTGGCCGATCCTCGAGACCCTCCATCACCCCATCACGGTCGACCGTTCGATCGCGTTGGACCACGCCGACAGCTTCGTGAAGCGCTACTCGACCCGGCGGTGGTTCGGGTTCCTGCGAATGCAGGTGCGCGTGGTCAAGCAGCTCCCGGCGGTGCTCACGGTCTCGCACAATTCCAAGGTGGACATCAACGCGCAGATGCAGGTGCCGCTCGAGCGCCTGACCGTCGTGCCGGTGGGCGTCGACCACACGGTGTTCCGGCCCTACGACGACGTGGTGAAGAAGAAGGGCCGCCTGATGGTCACGACCAGCAGCGACGTGCCGATGAAGGGACTGGTGCCCTTGCTCGAGGCCGTGGCCAAGCTGCGCACCGAGCGCGACATCGACCTCATCGTCATCGGCCGGCCCCGGGAGAAGGGCCGGGTGGCCCTGGCCCTGGAACGCCTGGGCCTTAACGACGTGGTCACCACCATCTCGGGCGTGAGCGACGAGGCGTTGGCCCGCCTCTACGGCGAGGCCGAGATCGCGGTCGTGCCCAGCCTGTACGAGGGGTTCTCGCTGCCGGCCATCGAGGCCATGAGCTGCGGGGTGCCGGTGATCGCCACGACCGGCGGGGCCTTGCCCGAGGTGGTGGGCGTGAGCGGCGAGACGGGGCTGCTGGTCGAGCCCAACAGCCCCGACGCGCTGGTCGCGGCGATAGCGCACCTGCTGGACGACGCCGCGCTGCGCGAGCGGCTGGGCCGCGCCGGGCGACAGCGCGTCATGGAGCGATTCACGTGGCAGGTGACGGCGAAGGGTACCGCGGCCTGTTACGACGCGATCCTGGGCGGGCGACCGCTGCCGGACTCCATGTCCTTCGAATGATGGGCGTCGCTGATGCTGACCGCTGACTACGACAAGCTCGGACTGCGCGACGGCGAGACGATGCTCGACCTCGGGTGCGGGTTCGGCCGCCACGCCTTCGAGGCGGCGCGACGTGGGGCGGTCGTGGTAGCCCTCGACGCGGGCCACGACGAGGTGGAGGGTGTCGTCAAGATGTTCGCCGCTATGGTCGCGGCCGGGGAGCTGTCGAGCGAGACCTCGCACACCGCCAGCGTCCAGGGCGACGCGCTGCACCTGCCCTTCGCCGACGCCACCTTCGACCGCGTGATCTGCTCGGAGGTGCTCGAACACATCCCCGACGACGCGGGCGCCATGCACGAACTGGTCCGGGTGCTGCGTCCGGGCGGCACGATGGCCGTGACCGTGCCGCGCTTCGGGCCCGAGCTCATCAACTGGGCCCTCTCGGACGAGTACCACAACGTGCCCGGCGGTCACATCCGCATCTATCGCCGCTCCGTGCTGGTGTCGCGCCTTACGTCGGCGGGGCTCACGGTGACGGGGCACCACTACGCGCACGGCCTGCACAGCCCCTACTGGTGGATCAAGTGCCTGGTGGGCACGACCAACGAGACCAACGCCGTGGTGAAGGTCTACCACCGCCTGCTGGTGTGGGAGATCATGAAGAAGCCGCTCGTCCTAAGGCTCGCCGACCGGATCCTCTCGCCGCTCATGGGCAAGTCCATCGTGGTGTACCTCACGAAGCCGGTATCCCGGTGAGCACGGGCACCAACCAGATGTCGGGCGTGCCGGGCGTCTTAAGCCAGAAGGAACTCAACCTCACCAGCGCCCACCTGGCCGGCCTGCAGACGTCGAGCGGCCAGATCCCGTGGTTCCCCGGCGGCCATTGCGACCCGTGGAACCACGTCGAGGCCGCGATGGCCTTGACGGTGAGCGGCCACGTTGACGAGGCCCGTCACGCCTATCGCTGGCTCACCTCAACGCAATTGGGCGACGGCAGCTGGTTCAACTACTACCTGGGCGAGCGGGCCAAGGACACGCGCCTCGACACCAACGTCTGCGCCTACCTGGCCGCCGGCGCCTACCACTTCGTGTTGGCGACCGGCGACGTCGATTTCGCCGCGTCCCTGTGGCCCCACGTCGAGGCGGCCATCGACTTCGTATTGCGCTGGCAGAACGACGACGGCACCGTTCGCTGGTCGCTCGACGCACTCGGCCGGCGCGAGTCCTACGCCCTGCTCACCGGCTCCTCGTCCATCTTCCATTCGCTGCGCTGCGCGGTGGCGCTGGCGGAGCGACTGGACCACCATCGGCCCGACTGGGAACTGGCCGCCGGGCGCCTAGGCCACGCCGTGTCGCACCATCCCGGCGCCTTCGCGCCCAAGAACGAGTTCGCCATGGACTGGTACTACCCGATCTTCTCGGGCGCGCTCACCGGCACCGCGGGGGAGAAGCGTCTGGGCGACGGCTGGGAACGCCACGTGATGGATGGCTACGGCGTGCGCTGCGTCTCGACCAGCGACTGGGTGACGGCGGCCGAGACGGCCGAGTGCGTGCTGGCCCTCGACGCGTTGGGCCTCACCAGCCAGGCGTTCGAGCTGTTCGCCTGCACGCAGCGCCACCGCCGCGACGACGGTTCCTATTGGACGGGGCTGGCCTACCCCGACCGGGTGACCTTCCCCCACTTAGAGACGACGTCCTACACGGCGGCCGCCGTCATCCTCGCGGCCGACGCCCTGACGTCCTCGTCGGGGGCCTCGGGTCTCTTCCGTCACGGCGAACTGATGATGCCGGTCGACCTGGCCGAAGCCAACTGTCCCTTGATGAAGCGCTAGACACGACGCAGCGCGCGCAGGGACCCCTCGCTCGCCACGTCGACGAAGGCCCCGCTCGCGAGAGCGGCCCGGTAGATCTCGTAGGGCGGCTGGCCGCCGTCGGCGGGGTCCTGAAACACGTCATGAATGAGGAGCAGCCCATCCGTCACGACCTTGGGGGTCCAGGCCTCATAGTCGGCCCACGCGGCGTCGCGGCCGTGCCCGCCATCGATGAACAAGAGGTCGAGCGCCTGGGCGAAATGTCCCGCGATGGTCGTGGACGGTCCGACCAGCCCGAACACGGTCGACTCCAATCGGGCCAGGGCGATCGTGCGCTGCCAGGCGGGCAGGGTGTTGAGTCGCCCGTCCGCGCCGTCGACCAGGTCGGGGTCGAAGTGCGGCCAGCCTTCCTGGTTCTCCTCGCTGCCGTGGTGGTGGTCGAGGGAGTACAGCACGCAGCGCGTGGCCTCGGCCGCCGCGCCGAGATAGACCCCCGACTTGCCGCACCACGCGCCGACCTCGAGCCACGTGCCGGCGGGCACCTCGCCCCCGCGGGCCAGGGCGAGGTCGTAGAGGGCGAGGCCTTCGTGCCGCGGCATGAACCCCTTGACCGTGTCGGCGAAGGCCAGCAGCTCGTCGCGTCGGCTCATCCGGTGGCCAGCTTGACCAACGTGTAGACACCCAGGCCGGCGAAGATGAGCCCGCCGGCGATACGGATCCGGCCCAGCGGCACCCGGCGCACCAGGACCTGGCCGCCGAAGGCGCCGACGGCGGTCACCGCCACCATGGCGATCGACGACGCGAGGAAGACTGCGATGGGCTGGTGGGTGCGGGCGCTCAGGTTGGCGGCCTGGATCTGGGTGAGGTCGCCCATCTCGCCGATGAAGATCACCGTGAAGGCCGTCGAGACCTCGCGCCACCGCGAACCAGTGCGCACTCGCTCACCCTCCTCTTCGCCCTTTTCCTCCTCCGCCTTCTCGGGAACGAAGAGCAGATAGGCCGCCCCGCCCAGGAAGAACAGCGCGACGATGAGGTTCTTGACGTTGACCGGGAACAGGGTCAGCAGGCGGCCGGCCTGGGTCGCGATGAACATCTGGGTCACCAGGGCCAGGGCCCCGCCGACCAGCACCGACGTGGGCCGCGATCGGGCGGCCATGATGATCGTGGCCACGAAGGTCTTGTCGGGCAGCTCGATGACGAACATCAGGGCGATGATGCCCAGGAATACCCCGACGCTCACGTCGACGACCTAGATCTGAGGACGGACCGCTTCGGCGAAGGCCAGTCCGACGCGCATGCGTTCCAGTTGCTGCTCGATCATGCGCTGTTCGCCGCCGAGGGAGTGCTCGGTGTGGAACCTCTCCACCGTGTCGGCGAAGACGTCGTCGGTGATGAAGGTGGGCAGCCCCGCGGCCAGGCGTGAGAGGGTGCTCGGCGGGAACTTCTCGACTGCTTCGTCCCAGCGCGTGGTGAGGTACTCCCATACCGCGCGGCCGCTGACCCGATTGGTGCTGAGTTGACCCAGCACGATGGCGCCGTCCTGGTTGCGGAACGTGCCGAAGCACTTGGCCGCCGCGTTGAGGGCCACCGCCTCGTCCGGGAAGTCGCTCAGGGACCACAGGTAGCGCTGCTCCTCCTGGGGCGTGATGGCGTGTTCGCGCCGCTCGAGGTAGGTCTCGTAGTCGCCCGGTCGGTGCTGGTCGGCGACCACCCGCAGGATCGTGCGGGCCAGGTCGCCGTCCATCGTGTTGGCCTCGAAGAGCGTGGCGGCGTGCGCCCGTATGGCGTCGTCGCGTCCGATCGTGCCGAGCACGCCGATCACCATCGCCCGCAGCTGGGGCGTCAGTTCGCTCTCGCCCGGGCGGGCTCGCCAGCCGAGGCGCGCGAACTGGGGACCGAAGAGCTCCTGTACCACCCGCGCGAAGGCCGCCCGGCGGTCCTCGTCGAGGACGCGGTTGACGAAGCTCACGGCGGTGGCGACGCTGGTCCAGGTGGAGGGTTCGTCCTGCTGGCCGAGCCCTTGGGCCAGGGAGAGGAACTCCGCCCACGTGACGTGCCCGGCGAGCAGCGCGGCCCAGCTGTCGGCCATGAGCGTGGCGCGCTCGAGTTCGTCGAGTTCGTCGAGCCGCCCGGCCAGGGCGGCCATCTCCTGGGTGCCGTAGCGCGAGCGAAAGACGCCCCACCCTCCCGCGTTGAGCACGACGGGCGAGGGATCGACGACCTTGAGGGGCGTGTCGCCCAGGAGGTGGCGACTGGGCGGCCCCCCGTCGAGCGAGCGGGTGAACACGGGCGTGAGCCATGACGTGCCGATCGCGCTCGTCCCGCGCGCGACGCCGTAGGCGAAGGGCTGCTGGCTAATCAGGCCGCCCTCGAGCGAGACCAGGGGGTGGCCGCCCTGGCGGATCCAGGTGTTCATCAGGTCGCGCACGGGCTGGCCGGAGACCTCCTCGAGCGCGTCCCACAGGTCGGTCGTGACGGTGTTGGCGTAGCTGTGACGCTTCAAGTAGACGCGGATACCGTCGCGGTAGACCTCGGCGCCTAAGTAGAGCTCGAGCATGCGCAGCACCGAGCCGCCCTTCTCGTAGGTGAGCACGTCGAACATGCCGCGGGTCTCCTCGGGCGACACCACTTCGTACTCGATGGCCCTCGTCGAGTGCAGCCCGTCGACCTGCAGCGCGGTGTCGCGAAAGACCCCCACGCCGGTCCACGTCTTCCATTCGGGGCGGAACGCGTCGTTGCAGAGCGCGGCGCAGAAGGTGGCGAAGGCCTCGTTGAGCCAGATCCCGTCCCACCACTCCATGGTCACCAGGTCGCCGAACCACATGTGGGCCAGTTCGTGCGACACGACCTCGCCGACGCGCTGCTGCTCCGCGATCGAGGCGCTGGGCCCGTCGACGAGCAGCGCGGTCTCTCGATAGGTCACCAGCCCGAGGTTCTCCATGGCGCCGAAGGCGAAGTCGGGGATGGCGATCATGTCCAGCTTGTCGCCGGGGTAGGGGATGTCGAAGTACGAGGAGAAGAAGCGCAGCGAGAACTCGCCGCACTCGAGGGCCAGCGCCGCCAGGGGGGCCTTGCCCGGGGGGAAGATGACGCGCAGCGGCGTGCCATCGACGTCGAGGGTCGACGATTCCTCGAACTCACCGACGACGAAGGCCACCAGGTAGGTCGACATCTTCATGGTGGGCGCGAAGCTGACCGCGACCAACCCGCCGCCTAGGTCGGTGCGCCCCGCTTCGGGCGAGTTGGAGTACGCCTTGAGGTGAGCGGGCACCGTGAGGTTGACCTGGAAGGTGGCCTTGAACGACGGCTCGTCGAAGCAGGGGAAGGCCCGGCGCGCGTCGGAGTGCTCGAACTGCGTGGTGGCGATGGTGTGCGTGGCGTCGTGCGCGTCGGTGAAGGTCGAGCGGTAGAACCCCACCAGCAGGTCGTTGAGCACCCCGGAGTAGTCGATGGTGACGGTGGCGGGACCTCGGGGAAGCGTCTCGGTGAAGGCAAAAGTGGCGGTCTCGTAGGTGGGGTCGAGCACCGCGGGACCCGAACGGAACGTCGCGCCGCCGGCGACGATCACGGCGTCGCCCAGGGTCACATCGAGGGCGTTCAATACCAGCGCGGTCACGTCGGCGTCAACGTCCACGTCGATCTCGACGCGCCCCGCGAAGGTGGCCGCCTCGAGGTCCGGGGTCAGGAAGATGCGATACGCACGGGGAACCACGTCGCGGGCGAGACGGTAGGGGTTAGTTGACGTGCTCATTGTTACGAGCCTACGCTCAAAAGTTCTACGCTCTCTAGGTGACAAGTCCGCCGACGCCCGTTTCACTTCGCGTGAAACCCGGTCCCAGCCGTCTCGCCGTGACCGGCATCGGCAACGCGATGCTCGACATCATCTCCCAGGATTCGAACGAGGTGTACGCCACGTTGGGGCTGGTCAAATCGACGATGACGCTGATCGGGGTGGACCAGCTCGACCGCTTCTACAACGCGATGGGCCCGACGATCCAGATGTCCGGAGGATCCGTGGCCAACTCCATCGCGGGTGTCGCGGCGCTCGGGGGCACGTGCGGCTACATCGGCAAGGTGGCCGACGACGAGTTCGGCGAACGCTTCACGCACGACCTTCGTTCGATGGGCGTCGAGCTCGACCTGGCGATCGCCGGGGACGGCGAGGGCGTCACGGGTCGCTGCCACGTGTTCATCACCGACGACGCGCAACGGACCATGGCGACGTACCTGGGAGCCTCCAACCAATTGCGCGTCTCGGACATCCGCGAGGGTCTGATCGCGCGTTCCGAGATCACCTACGTCGAGGGCTACCTCTTCGACCTGCCGCCGGCCAAGGACGCCATCCGCAAGGTGGTGAACTTCGCGCACGAGCACGACTCCATGGTGGCCCTGTCGCTTTCGGACATGTTCTGCGTCGACCGCCACCGCCGCGACTTCCTCGAGTTGGTGACGCACGACGTCGACGTGCTGCTGGCCAACCAAGACGAGATCCTGTCGCTTTTTCAAGTGCCCAACCTGGAGCGGGCCTTCGACGCTCTCGAGGAGCTGGGCGTGCTGGCCGTCGTGACCCGGGGCCCCGTGGGCGCGGACGTCGCCACGGTGTCCGGGGTCGTCACGGTGCCCGCGCACGAGGTGGACCACGTGGTCGACCAGAACGGCGCCGGCGACATGTTCGCCTCGGGGTTCCTCTACGGCCTCGCGCTGGGGGCCGATCCCGTGGAGGCGGCCGAGTTGGGCTCGCTCTGCGCGGGCGAGATCATCGCGCACCTGGGAGCGCGGCCCGAGAACGACCTCGAGGAACTCGCGATCGCGGCCGGGCTGCTCTAGTTAGAAGCGGACACCGGCACTAGATTCCCTGCGCGTCGAGTTCGGCGTCGAGCTGTCTCGTGCGGATCGTCTCCCATCGCACCCACGAGACGGCGATGGGGATGCAGGCGAGCAGCATCAGGGCGTCGCCGCCGATCCACATGATGGCGCCACCTAGATGTATGTCGCTCAGGATCGAGGCGTTGGTCGAACCCACCGGGCCCGACATCGCGTACATCGGATAGGGCACCCGCGTGCTCATGTCCAGGGCCAGGCCGGTGAACGTGTCCACCGGCACCGCGGCCATCACGTAGACCAGACGCAGCCCGGGGTGCAGCGTGAAGCCGCGCTCCAAGCCGAAGGCCGCGCGAAAGAAGAGGTAGCCGACCACCAGGAAGCCGATCTGTTCGACGTGGTGCACCCATTCGTGTTCCATCATGAGGTTGAACAGACCGGTCAGGTGGGTGACCGGGATGAAGACGAAGTAGAGCGCGAAGCCGAAGAGCGGATGGGTGACGGCCTTCATGACGTCACCGTCGAGGACGCGACGCACCCACGCCGAGCCCGCGTCGTAGGCCAGGTCGAGCGGACGCGCAAGAGCGAAGAGCGGCGCGGCCACCATGATCAGCATCAGGTGTTGGACCATGTGGTCGCTGAAGTACTCCATGTCGAAGTGACCGATGATCGACTGGGTCGCCACGAAGGTGACGAAGAGTCCCAGCAGAAACATCAACGCGGTGCGCCGCGGCCAGTGCGGCGCCCGCCGCGCGGCCCAGCCGTAGAGCAGGCCCGCGCCGACCAATAGAACCATTGGCAAAATCCCCACGTGCCACAAATTCAGGTGGCGCCATGAGAACGGCGTCATGTTCATCGACGGCATGGGCTCATCTTAGAAGGGCCGAATATCGTTTCGGCTCTGCTCGGTAGAGTGGCTGCGTGAAGTCGAAGTATTTATCGCGCCGAGCGATTGGCCTGCATCTCGCCATGATTGTCTGGGTCGCCCTGTGCGGCCTGGCGGCCTGGTGGCAGGTGGGGCGGGCCATCGAGGGCAACGGCCTGAGCTTCATGTACGCCATCGAATGGCCCGCCTTCGCCGTCCTTGGCGTGCTCGGCTGGTACGCGATGCTCAACATGGAGAAGGCGACCGCGCACGAGGAGCAGGCGCGCCGCGAGTACGAGGAGACCATGCGCGCGCGGGCCCGCGCGGCCCGCGAGGCCAGCGCCGAAGCCGAGGACCCGGCCCTGGAGGCGTACAATGACCACTTGGCCGAACTGGCCAGCGTTCCGAAGAAGAAGATCTGGGGACACTGATGGAGAAGGCCTTCGGGCGCTATCGCATCATGTCCTTCGTCACCGGCACGACCCTGCTGATCCTCTGCTGCACGCTCATCCTGCACTCCGCCGACCTCAAGCTCTGGAAGTCGATGTACTGGTTCGTGGCGGTAGTGGGCATCGGCCACGGCGTGGTGCTCTATCCGATCTACCTGGTGATGTCGTTCCAGGTGGCGCTCAAGGCCCGGCTGCACGTGGGCTACGTGGCGCTCATGATGGGCGCCGGCTTCGTGCCGGGCCTCGCCTTCTACATGGAGAACCGCATGGAGAAGAAGCTCTTTCCCGGCGGCTACCTGGCGTCACGACACCTGGCCAGCCCTTGAACCCCTGGCGCACGCGTCGGGTCGTGGCCTTCGCTCATCAGGGTGGTTCCTACGAGGGGCCCTCCTCCACGCTGTTCGCCATTCAGGCGGCGTTGGACGCGGGAGCGAGCGCCATCGAGCTGGACGTGCACGCCACCAAGGACCGCCACATCGTGGTCTGCCACGACGGGACCGTCGATCGCACGACCAACCACCACGGCGCCATCAACGAGTTGACGTTGGCGCAACTGAGCGAGATGGACAACGCCTACTGGTGGATCGCCGGCGAGACCGTGACCCCCGGTCGGAGCGAGGAGGAGTACGTGCTTCGTGGTCGTGCGCCGGCCGATCGGCGCCTGGCCATCAACACGCTCGAAGAGGTGGCCACGGCGTTCCCCGGGGTGTTGCTCAACCTCGACATCAAGGGGACCGCGCCGATCGTCGAGCCCTACGAGGAGCTTCTCGCGAGCGAACTGGCGCGCCTTGAATGCACCTCGTCGGTCATCGTCGCGTCATTCCACGATGACGCCATCCAGAGGTTCCGCGCCGCGGCACCCGACGTCGCCACGTCGGCCGCCACCAATGAGATGGCCACGTTCTACTTCTCGATGCTCGACGGTGCCGCCCCAGTCGTGCCGCCCGTCGTCGCGTTCCAGGTGCCCGCCAAGGTGAACGACATCGAGGTCGTCTCCGAGCGCCTCGTCGAGGCGGCGCACCGGGCCGACGTCGCCGTGCACGTGTGGACCATCAACGAGGTCGAGGAGATGGTCCGATTGCTGGACCTCGGCGTCGACGGCATCGTGAGCGACCGACCGACGCCACTGGCTGCGCTGCTCCGGGAGAGAAACTGCGTCTGGGACGGTGTGGTGCGGCCTTAGCCGCGCCCGCAGTTCGGCTTCTTGCCGTGGTTGGCCTTCTTCTTGGCGCGTAACTTGCGCTTCACGGTCCGCTTTGACATAGGTGACAATGTTACTAGGTAGTGGCTCGCCGAGCCAAACGAGGGAGTGGTCGTGCCAGAGTCCAGTAACACCGCGACCACGGGTGGCCAGTTGGTCCTCGTGGCGACACCGCTCGGCAATCTGGGTGACATCTCGCGCCGGGCTCTCGAACTGCTCGAGCACGCCGACGTGATCTACTGCGAGGACACGCGCCACTCGAGCACCTTGTTCAGCGCCCATCACATCGCCGTCAAACGACGACTCCGCTCGCTGCACGAGCACAACGAGGCGGCCATGTGCGAGCAGATCGTCGAACGCGTCGGCGCCGGCCAACTGGTCGTGCTCATCAGCGACGCGGGCACGCCGGGCATCAGCGACCCGGGCAGTCGGGTGGTGGCCGCGGTGGCCCAGGCGGGCCTCACCGTGACGACGGCGCCCGGTCCTACGGCCGTCATCGCGGCGCTTACCATCAGCGGCCTTCCGACGGAACGCTTCGTCATGGAGGGTTTCCTGCCGCGCAAGTCGGGTGAGCGCGAGCTCATGTACGTCCAATGGCAGAAGGAACCGCGCACCATCGTCTTCTACGAGTCGCCCCAGCGCCTGGCCGCGACCCTGGCCGAGCTGGCGGCGCACTTCGCGACCCGTCGCATCGCGGTGGCCCGGGAGCTGACCAAGCTGCACGAGGAGGTGGTGCGGGGCCACGTCGAGCGGGTGGCCGAGGTCTTCGCCGGCCGCGAGGTCGTGGGCGAGATCGTGGTGGTGATGGAGGGCTCGGACCACGAATACGTCGTCGACGACGAGGTCATCCGCGCCGCGCTGGCCGAGCAGTTTGAACTGGGCGCCAGCGTACGCGACGCGGTGGCTCACGTCGAAGAAGCCCTTGGCGTCGCGCATCGCGTCGCGTACGTGCTGGCCATCGGGCTGCGCGACGACCACGGCGACAGTCAGTAATCTCTACCGATGGGTCGCTTCTACATCACCACCCCTATCTATTACGCCAATGACGCCCCCCACGTCGGCAGCGCCTACACCACGGTCAACGCCGACGCTCTGGCTCGCTGGCATCGCCTCATCGGGGACGAGACGAAGTTCCTCACCGGCACGGACGAGCACGGTCAGAAGGTCGCCGATTCCGCCCGTCAACACGGGTTCTCGCCGGAACTGTGGACCGACACCACCTCGACGCGCTTCCGCGAGGCCTGGGACACGCTCAATATCAGCTACGACGACTTCATCCGCACGACCGAACCGCGCCACCACGAGAGCGTGCAGAAGTTCCTGGGCGCCATCTACGACAACGGCTTCATCTACAAGGACGTCTACGTGGGCCTCTACTGCGTGAGCTGCGAGGACTACTACACCTTCGAGGCGAGCGACGAGGGCAAGTGCCCGATCCACGGCTCGGTGCTCACCCAGATGGAGGAGGAGAACTGGTTCTTTCGCCTGAGCGCCTTCGAGGACCAGTTGCTCGAGTACTACGCGTCTCACCCCGAGTTCGTCACGCCCGAGACCAAGCGCAACGAGGCCTACTCCTTCGTCAAGGGAGGGTTGAAGGACATCTCGATCACCCGATCCTCGATCACCTGGGGCGTGCCGGTGCCCTGGGACGAGCGCCACGTGTTCTACGTCTGGTACGACGCGTTGATCAACTACCTGACCGCGATCGGCTACGGCCGCGACGACGACGAGGTGGCCCGGTGGTGGCCCCACTCCCACCACCTCATCGGCAAGGAGATCATCCGGTTCCACTGCGTGTGGTGGCCGGCCATGTGCATGGCCGCGGGCTTGGAGCCGCCGAGCCACGTCCAGGTGCATGGCTGGCTGCTGATCGGGGGAAAGAAACTGGGCAAGACCATGGCGGCCCAGGGCGGGGTCAAATTGACCGACATCTCGCCGGACGTGCTGACCGACGAGTACGGCGTCGACCCAATTCGCTACTACCTGCTGCGCGAGACCGCGCTGGGCAACGACGGGGAGTTCTCCTTAGAGGGCATCGTCCAGCGCTACAACACCGACCTGGCCAACAACCTGGGCAACCTGGTGGCGCGCGTCGGCGCGGTGATCGAGTCGAAGTGCTCGGGTCTGGGCCCCGCGGCGCAGGAGCATTCGCCGCTGCGCGCCGAGGCGCTCACGGCCGTCGCCGAGACGGCGGCGGCTTGGAATCGCTTCGCCCCCCAGAGCGCACTCGAAGCCACGTGGGGTCTCATCGGTGCGACCAACGCGTACTTAGAGCTGCACGCGCCGTGGAAGATGGACCCGGGTCCGCAGGTGGACGCCGTCATGGGCGACGCGTTGGAGGCGATTCGACTGGTGGCCATCATGGCGTCACCGGCCATGCCCGCGGTGTGCGAGGAGATATGGCGGCGCATCGGCCTCACGGGCACGCCGACGGACGAGGTCTTTGACACGAGCGCGGTCTGGTTGCACGACGTCGGTGCGCGTCGGGTGCAAAGGGGCGCCCCGCTCTTCCCGCGCATCAAGAGCGACGCGTGAACCTCTGGACCGATGCGCACTGTCACCTGCAGGACCAGTTCCTGCGCGATGACGAGGTGGCCCACAGCGCCCTGGCGACTCTGCAGCGGGCCAGCGCCGCGGGCGTCAACCGGGTGGTGGTCATCGGCACCGACGCCGCAACCTCGGCCGACGCCCTGGCCATCACCGAAATCGAGTCCCCGGTCGAGATCTTCGCCACGGTGGGGCTGCACCCGCACGAGGCGAACCAGGACATCGAGCCCATTTTGGCCCTGGCGCGGGCCGGGCACCCCCGTCTGGTGGGCATCGGGGAGTGTGGACTGGACTATTTCTACGAGCACGCTCCGCGTAGCGCCCAGCGCCGCGCCTTCGGCGAGCAGATAGCCCTGGCCCAGGAACTGGACCTGGCGCTGGTGGTGCACACCCGCGACGCCTTCGACGACCTGGTCGACATCTTCACGTCCGAGGGGGTTCCCGAGCGAACGGTGATCCACTGCTTCACCGGTGGACCGCAGGACGCCGAGCGGTGTCTGGCCCTGGGTTGCGACATATCGATTTCGGGCATCGTGACGTTCAAGAACGCGGCGTCGCTTCGTGAAGCGGCCCGACTGGTGCCCCTCGATCGCCTCCACGTGGAGACCGACAGCCCGTTTCTCGCCCCGATGCCCCACCGCGGGCGGCCCAACGAACCGGCGCTAGTGGGTGTGGTCGGTGAGTTCCTGGCCCAACTGCGCGACGAGGACGTCGCGGCACTGTCGAGGGCGACGTCGGACAATTCGGCCCGGCTCTTCAACCTGCCGATCGCCTAAATGGCCCGTGATTAGGTCTTATGCACCGCGCCCGTTTTCTCTTGGCGCTTGAGGCCCTCCTTGCTAGCGTTGACCTCGGAGAGATTGAAATAACCCATTGTCCTGGCGGAGGGTGGAAATCTGAGGGCATCGTTCCAACGGGCGCGTCTCGGCCCGTTGTCGCTTTTGACCGTGACCTGCCTGCTGGCGTCACTGGTCGTCACTACGCCCGACGCGGGGGCGGCTTCTGCGCACGCCCCGGTGCGAATGCCCAACGTGGTGGGCCGCACCCGAGCCCAGCTCTACACGATCATGCGCCGCGACGCCCTCTACTTCAACACCAAAGGACCCGACAGCTCGAACGGCAAGTGGCGCACCGTGGCGGCCCAATCACCGGCTCCCGGCACGATCGTCGCCTGGCACGCCACGGTCAGCATCACCACCTCGATGCGCTCCTTTCGAGGCGCCCGGGCGGTGCCCCGGTTGATCGGCCTGTCCAAGGCCGAGGTCTACGCCGCCATGCGCAAGGCCGACCTCTATTTCGTCACCCGAGGCCCCGGAAGTGCAGGCGGCACTTGGGTTATCGTGCGCGCCCAGTCGCCGGCGCCGGGGGTGCAGGTGGCCTGGCGTTCGACGGTGGTCTTGACCACCAGCCTCAC
The DNA here is from genome assembly GCA_049793015.1 of Acidimicrobiales bacterium. GTDB lineage: Bacteria > Actinomycetota > Acidimicrobiia > Acidimicrobiales > RAAP-2 > RAAP-2. The sequence goes on from JBARBL010000096.1 coordinate 19,001, forward strand.
TAGGCCGGCCGTCAAACCGGTCCGTAAGGTCACCACGACCACGGTCAAACCCCGACCCCCGAGGCCCACCACGACCACGACATCGACGTCAACCACCACGACCACGTCGACCACGACCACTACCTATCCCGGTGAGACCACGACGACCACGTCTTCCACCAGCACCACCACGACCACGACGCCCCCCACCACCACAACGACGATCAAACGCTCGCGGGCTCGCGACTTTCGCGTCGGCATCGCCACCTGGTACTCGTACATCCCGGGGCGCTGCGCCACCTGGTACCTGCCGCTAGGCACCCGCATCACCGTGCGCGACCTCGCCACCGGCCGCACGGTGGTCTGTCGAGCGACGGACCGCGAGGGTTCGCACGGGGACCGGGTGGTCGACCTCAACGAGGCCCAGTTCGCGCAGCTGAGCCCCCTGTGGCGCGGGGTCGTGCGGGTCAAAGTCTCCTGGTGACCCACACCCGCACGGAACTCGTGGCCTTGCTCGACGCCCACGGCCTCAAGCCCTCGCGGGCGCTGGGCCAGAACTTCGTGGTCGATCCCAATACGGTGCGGCGAATCGCCCGCCTGGCCGAGGTCGGTCCCGGCGACCTGGTGCTTGAGATCGGTGCGGGGCTCGGCTCGCTCACCCTGGCGCTGGTCGAAACCGGCGCCGAGGTCCAGGCCCTGGAGGTCGACCGCTTCCTGGTGGGTCCGCTGCGCTCGGTGGTCGAAGCGCACGGGGTGACCGTGCACCACGCCGACGCGTTGCACGCCAACTACCACGAGCTGCTTGACGGCCGCGAGGCGGTCGTCGTTGCTAATCTGCCCTACAACGTGGCGACCCCCCTGGTACTGCAGATCCTCGAGACCCAGCCACTCATCCGGCGCCTGCTGGTCATGGTCCAAAAGGAGGTCGGGGAACGATTCGCGGCCCAGGCCGGCGACGAGGCCTACGGGGCGGCGTCGCTGCGACTCCAGTACTTCGCCGACGCCCGCGTCGTCGGAAAGGTCAGTCCCTCGGTCTTCTTCCCCAAGCCCAACGTGGACTCGGCGCTGGTGTCGATCGTCCGTCGCGATCAGGTGCGCGTCGACCCGGGACTCGTGAGCGAGGCGGCCCTCTTCGAGGTGATCCGGACCTCCTTCGGGCAGCGCCGCAAGATGCTTCGCCGCTCGCTGGCCGCGTGGGCCAGCGAAGGCGTCTTCGAGCGCGCCGGCGTCGAGCCCACGCGCCGGCCCGAGGAGCTGACGATGGAGGAGTTCGCTCGTCTGGCCAGCGCCAAATGATCGAACTGGTGGCGCCGGCCAAGCTGACCTGGTACTTCGAGATCACGGGACAGCGCGAGGACGGGTACCACCTCATTCGAAGCGAGATGGTCACGCTCGACTTCGCCGACCGGCTACAGCTCGACGAGTCCGAGGACTACCTGCGCCTGAGCACCGCGAAGCCGGACGTGCCCCTGGACGAGACGAATCTGGTGGCCCGAGCCCTTCGACTGGTCGAGCGCCGCGCGGGCGTGGTCATAGATAAGGTCATCCC
>JBARBL010000097.1:0-1812 GCA_049793015.1 Acidimicrobiales bacterium
GCGCTGCGCCAGCTTGCCGATGGTGGTGGTCTTGCCCACGCCGTTGACGCCCACGAAGAGCCAGACCGGCACCCGTCCGGGATCGGCCGTCACGCTGACCGAGCGGTTCCCCTGCAGCGACGCGAGCAGGGCGTCGCGCACGGCCGCGGCCACGCCCTGCGGCGCGCCGTTCTCGCGCAGCTGGTCGAGCAGGGCCCGCGTGGTGGTGACGCCGACGTCACTGCGCAAAAGGACCTCTTCGACCACGTCGAGTTGATCGACGCTCAAGGCGCCAACGTTGGTGATCGAGCGCACCCGGTCGAAGACGCCGCGCGAGGAACTGAGACGCTGGGCCAGCGTGCCCAAGGAGGTGTCGACGAGCGTCGGGCGCTCCTGGGCCCGGGTGACCAGGACCTCGGGCATCGGTGCGCGGGGCGCCGCGAGCGAGGCCGGCCTTCGAGCGCGACGTCGCACCAGCACGACGCCCAGGGCGACCACGAGCACCGCGATGATGATCAGCGCGACGATCACGCCGAGACGACGCTTTCGCCGCGCTTCACTCGCTGACTGACGACCTTGGAGGACGCGCCGGGTCCCATGGTCACGCCGTAGAGCGCGTCGGCCGCCTCCATGGTGCGCTTCTGGTGGGTCACGATCAGCAGCTGGGCCTCGTTGCGGAACTCGTCCACCAGGCTCAGGAACCGTTGCAGGTTCACGTCGTCGAGCGCCGCCTCCACCTCGTCCATCATGTAGAAGGGCGAGGGCCGTGAACGAAAGACCGCGAAGAGGAAGGCCAGCGCGGCCATCGAGCGCTCGCCGCCCGAGAGCAGCGAGATGCGCCGCACGTTGCGGCCCATCGGGCGCACTTCGATCTCGACGCCGGTGTTGAGCGGGTCGTCCGGTTCGGTAAGGATGAGACGGCCCTGACCTCCGGGGAAGAGCATCGAGATCAAGGTCGAGAAGTGCTCATTCACGTCGGCCACCGCGCTCGAGAACGTCGTCATGATCTCGGCGTCGACGGCACGCACCACCTCTTGGAGCTCCCGGCGGGCGTGGCGCACGTCGCTCACCTGCGCGTCAAGCTCCTTGTAGCGCTCCTCGAGCGCGGACAGCTCCTCTAGGGCCAGCGGGTTGATCGGTCCGAGGCTGGTGATGCGCGCCTCGAGCTCGCCGACGTGCTGTTCGATGCTGACGCCCTCGGGGAGTTCCACGTCCTGCGCCGGGCCCATCTCGTGGGGGGCGACGCCGAGGTCGCGGCTGATCATCTCGTGCAGGTTGGTGATCTTCACCGCCAGCTCGGCCTGTTCGATCTCGTTGCGTCGCACCACCTCGCCCAGTTCGGCCAGTCGCTGGTCGGCGATGTTGCGGGCCTGGCGCACCTCCTCGAGCCGCTCGGCGCCGGCGCGCGTCGCCTCGAGCTGCTCGCGATACGACGAGTCGAGCGCCTCCTGGGACACGCGGATCTCCTCCGCGGCCCGCGACACCAGCTGGTCCAGCCGCTCCAGGACCTTGAGGCTGAACTCGAAGGACTCGCGTCGCCCGGCCGCCTCGGCCCGCTCGCTGGTGCGGCCCTCCAAGCGCTGTTCGATCTCCGCGCGGCGCGCCAGGATGAGCCGTCGACGCTCGCCGAACTCCGCCTCGCGCCGCGAGAGCGCCGTCGCGCGTTCGCCGACGCGCCCGCGATGGCCCTCGACGAAGGCCTTGGCCTCCTCGATCAGGTGCTGGCGCTGGGCGCCCTCGTGCACGACCCGCTCGAGCACCGGGATCTCGCCCGCCAGTGCCGCCAGCTCGCCGTCGATCTGCGCCACCTGCACGCTCAGCGCGCTCACGTCG
>JBARBL010000098.1:0-13215 GCA_049793015.1 Acidimicrobiales bacterium
ACGGCGTGCAGGGGGCCGACGTCATGGTCGAGGCGGTGCGCTGCGGCTACCGGCTCTTTGATTCGGCCGTCAATTACGAGAACGAAGGCGCCGTTGGTTCCGCCCTTCGCCGCTCGGGAGTCCCCCGTGAAGAATTGCTGTTCACGTCGAAACTCCCGGGACGCCACCACCGCTTCGATGAAGCCCTGACGACCATCGAGGAGAGCGTCTTGCGCTCAGGACTCGACGCCATCGACCTCTACCTCATCCACTGGCCCAATCCGCTCGAGGACCTGTACGTCGAGGCGTGGACGGCCCTCATCGAGGCGAGGAACCGGGGTCTCGTGCGTTACATCGGCGTGAGCAATTTCCTCGCGGAGCATCTCGAAAGATTGCGCGCGGAGACGGGCGAGCTGCCCACGGTGAACCAGATAGAAATGCACCCCAACTTCCCCCAAGCGCAGTTGCGGGCGTTCCACCAGGAGCACGGGATCCTCACCGAAGCCTGGAGTCCGCTGGGCCGGGGAAGCAATCTTCTTGAAAGCCCGGTCATCGCCGAGGTGGCCGCCGCGCACGGGATCACGGCCGCGCAGTCGATATTGGCCTGGCATGTTCACCTCGGTGCGATCCCGTTACCCAAATCAGTCTCCCCGGCGCGGCAGCGAGCGAACCTCGATGTCTTCGACGTGGCGCTCAGCGAGCACGACATCGAGAGGATCGGCACGCTCGCTCGTCCCGACGGCCGTCTCGCCGGACAAGACCCCGCCATCTACCAAGAGTTCTAGGTCGCCGTGTCGGACTCGGACCTGCTCAAGGCGCTGTTGGACGAGGAGCGTCGCCTGGTGTTTCCCTACTTTGACCACGCGACCGCGTGGGACCTCGGCGGCGCCATGAGAGAAGCGGCGCACGCGGCGCAGTACCCGGTCGCGATCCTTATTCGTCGCAGCGGTCAGCGCCTGTTCCACACCGCGCTCAGCGGGTCATCGCCCGACAACGACGCCTGGCTGGAGCGCAAGTCGGCGGTCGTCGACCGTTTCGGTCATTCGTCGTACTACATCGGGTGCAAGGCGCGAGCGGAGAGCGACGTGGATTTCAATGTCGCTTCGCGACTGGATCCCGAGCGCTTCGCCGCCCACGGAGGCGCCTTCCCATTGCTGGTGGCGAAGAGCGGGTGCATCGGCACCATCGCCGTGTCGGGCCTTCCCCAGAGGGAAGACCACCGCTTCGTCGTAGAGCAGATCCAGCTCTTCCTTGACCATTTCGACGGCCGTACTTCGTGAGACTGGTTCGCGCAAGGCGGCGATAGCCGTCTCGACGAGCTGTGCCGAGCAGCGGTGCCGTTCTATAGGGTGAGGACGTGGCGGACAATCCGTGCACGCGTCGAGAATAAGAGGTGGCCCTATGCCAGCGCAGAACGCCAAGAACAACAAGAGCAATTCGACTGAAGGCACGGAGCCGGTCGACAAGTCGCACGTGCAGGAACAAGTGCTGGACGCGATCAAGCGAAGCCAGGACGCCACCGTGCAAATGGTGGCCGCCTGGGGTGAGAGCGTCTCGAAACTGGTGGCCAAACTGCCAGATCTGCCCACGCTGCCAAAAATAGATTCGTTGCCCAAGCCGGGAGAGGTCACCGACCAGTTCTTCGACTTCGCGCAAAAGCTGATGGCTTCGCAACAGGAGTTCGTCAAGAAGCTGATCGACGCGTTGCCCGGTCACGAGGAGCACGAGGGCTGAACCACCTTCGGGTCGATCGTCAGCCGGCACGACGGTGACGGTGGCGTCTCAACGCAGCCCCCTCGTTGATCAGGGGCAAGGAGCGTTACCGGGAGAGTGCTTGACATAGTACGCAGATGGGGTGTATAGTGTGCTCGTGCCGGAAAAACCGTGCACGGATCAAGACTCCGAGGAGTTCACGATGGTAACCACCAAGACCACCACCACCACGGAAGTACCTGAGGTCGCGCAAAAGATTCGCGAGCAGATGCTTTCGACCGTTAAGCAGTCACAGCAGTTGCTGCTCGACGCTGCCGAGACCTGGACCAAGGCGCTTTCAGCCCTTCCCGTCGCCGACCTGCCCACCATTCCTGGTGTCGCCGCTCTGCCCGGTGCCGAAGCCGTCACCAAGTTCACGTTCGACTTTGCGAATGACCTCTTGAAGGCTCAGCGTGAGTTCGCCCTGCAGCTCGCTGGCGTGTTGGTGACCGACAAGGTCGCTTAGTTCCTCTCGAGGGACTCCGCTACGATGCTGTACACGGACGACCAAGAGAACAACACAGAGAGTGACTCCCGCAACGTATTGGGGAGCTTCATCAAGGTGCAGCGACAGATGGCAAATCTGTCGCTGCGCCAACTTTCTGCTTTAACGGAGATTTCCAATCCCTACCTGAGCCAGGTCGAGCGCGGACTGCACGAGCCTTCCATCCGTGTCCTTAAGTCCATTGCCGACGCGCTTAACGTCTCCGCGGAGATCCTCTTCGAGCAAGCCGGTTTGATCACGCCCGAGAAGCAAGATGACGAGGCGACCGAGGCGGCGATTCGCGCCGACAAGCGACTCACCGACGCGCAGCGCCACGCGTTGCTGGCCGTCTATCGCAGCTACGTCGAATCCAACCGCACGACGTCCTAATTCACTTTTTCGCGACGATATCTTTTCGTTGTCGTGGCCGTTCCAAACGATCGCCACGCTCAAGCAGGCGGCGAGCCTGACGCTGGAACCCGTTGAATGAAGGTATGCTTGACATGTCAAGCAACTGGTATGTACAGTATGCCGACTGGCCCGAGAGGCGTCACTTTCAGAGGGGTTTTACGATGGCAGTGGTGGAGATCGAAGGCACACGCGACCAGGTCGCAAGTCCGCGACTGGAGGACCAGCTCCTGAACGCGATCAAGTCGACCCAGGAAATCTCCCTGCAGTTCATGAGTTTCTGGTTCGACAGCGCGGCCAAGCTGGTGACGGCCATCGCCGAAGCCCCCAAGCCCACCCTGCCCGATCCGCCCAAGCCCGAGCAGATCGTCGAGTTCACGCGCAACCTCGTCGCCACCCAGCAGCGCTACGTGAAGGACCTCGTCGCGCGCAAGGACCCCGTTTCCTTCCTCGGCTCGCTCGGCGAAGCCGGCATGGCCTTGATGAAGAAGCCGGCCGAGGTCGCTGCGGCCAACATGCGCCTGATGCTGGGCACCGGTGCCGCGATTCGGGCGACCGCCCAGTGCGCACTCGGCAAGACGCCGACGTCGCCCGTCACGCCCCCCGTCGGCGACAAGCGCTTCGTTGATCGGGCCTTCGCCGAGAACCCGCTCTTCTACTTCTTAGAGCAGGAGTACCTGCTCGGATGCCAACTGGTGAACGAGCTGCTGGACGCCGCCGAGCTCGACGAGGTGCACGACGCCAAGGCTCGCTTCGCCGCCCAGTTCGTCCTCGACGCGCTGGCGCCCACCAATACGCTGCTCGGCAACCCGGCCGCGCTGAAGGAGGCCTTCGACACCGGAGGCAAGAGCCTGGTGCGCGGCGCGAAGAACATGCTGAAGGACTTCCGCCTGCATAAGGGTTGGCCCTCGCAGGTCGATGCCTCGGGCTTCATGCTGGGCATCAACATGGCGGCGACACCCGGGGCGGTGGTCTACCGCAACGAGCTGATCGAACTGATCCAGTACGACGCCCAGACCGAAATGGTCCACGAGGTCCCCCTGCTGTTCTGTCCTCCGTGGATCAACAAGTACTACATCATGGACCTGGCGCCCGGGAAAAGCCTCATCGAGTGGGCGATCCAACACGGCCACACCTGCTTCGCGATCAGCTATCGCAATCCCGACTCGAGCATGGCCGATCTCAGCTTCGAGGACTACCTGCGACTCGGACCCCTGGACGCGGTCAAGGTCATCCGCGAGATCACGGGCGCGCCCGAGGTCAATACCGTCTCGCTCTGCCTCGGCGGCACCTTGAGCGCCATCGCGCTCGCCTACAACGCGGACGTCGGCGACACGTCGATCAAGACGGCGACCTTGCTCAACACCAATACCGACTTCAGCGTGCCGGGAGTGCTCGGCGTCTTTACCGACGAAGCCACGGTCGCCGGACTCGAGAAGTCCATGGCCGCCGAGGGGTACCTGGAAGGCGACTCGATGGCCCACGTCTTCGACACCCTGAGGGCCAACGACCTCATCTTCCAGTACGTCGGCAACAACTGGCTGCTCGGCCATCAGCCTCCGGCGTTCGACCTCCTGGTCTGGAATAAGGACAGCACGCGGATGCCGGCCCGGATGCACTCGGAGTACCTGCGCTCGTGCTATCTGAAGAACGCCTTCGTCAAGGGTGAGTTGGAGATCGGCGGCCGCGCCCTCGACCCCAAACGGGTGGCGATCGACACCTACGTCGTGTCAGCGGTGAACGACCACATCGTGCCATGGCCTTCGGGCTACAAGACGGCCCAGGCCTTCTCCGGTCCCAACCGCTTCGTGCTCAGCACCTCCGGTCATATCGCGGGCGTGGTCAATCCTCCGAGCCCTAAGGCCAAGTTCTGGTCCAACGACGCTCGACCGGTCGATCCCCAGGAGTGGAAGAACACCGCTGAACTCAAAGAGAACACGTGGTGGGAGGACTGGAGCGTGTGGATCGGCGAACGCAGCGGTAGCGACGTCGAGGCGCCCAAGAACCTCGGCAGCAGTGACCACCCCGTGCTGGAAGCCGCGCCCGGAAGCTACGTGCGCGCTCACTGATGGCGATCGAATCGGTGGTGGCCGAACCCTCTGTGGTGAACGTGCGAGGACATCAACTGCGAGTGCGGGTCGAGGGAACCGGGCCTGCGCTGGTGTTGCTCAACGGCCTCACCAAGCGCCTCGAAAGCTGGGACCCATTCGTCAAGGCGCTGAGCGGCCGCACCGTGGTTCGTTTTGACATGCCCGGCGTTGGCGAGAGCCAGTCATCCTTACTACCGCAGTCGATCTCGAAGATGGCCGAGATCACCGCGATGGTCTTGGACGAGATCGGCCTCGATCGTGCCGACGTGCTCGGCCTGTCACTCGGGGGCGCCATCGCCCAGCAGTTCTGCTGCGATTTCCCTTCGAGGGTTCGACGCCTCGTGCTCGTGTCCACCTCGTGCGGCGTGGGTTCGACGCTCGGGAGCTGGGGCGCGCTCGCGAGCCTGCGCACCTTTAAGGACGCCTCTTCGATCGCGCAGCTGGTCGGGGCCTCGTGGCATTCGATCGCCCTCTCCAATTGGTCGAGCATCCCATTTCTCGGTTCCATCGACGCCTCAACGCTCGTCGTGTGCGGGAGTGACGACCCCGTCGTGCCCCTGGCCAACAGCCGCTCCCTGGCCCAGCGGATTCCGAACGCCTCGCTGGTCATCCTCCCCGGCGGCCATGACCTGCAAGGCATCGAGCCGGCCCAGGCGCTCGCTCGCGCCGTGCAAGACTTCCTCGCCCAACCACCAGCCAACGAAAGAGAAGGATTCGACCATGACCGATTTGCGCTTTGACGGCCGCGTCGCCATCATCACCGGAGCGGGCGGTGGCCTCGGCCGTTGTCATGCGCTCGAGCTCGCTCGTCGCGGCGCCATGGTCCTCGTCAACGACTTGGGCGGCGCCCTCGACGGCAGTGGCTCGTCGGCTTCCGCGGCGCAGCGTGTCGTCGATGAGATCACCTCGCACGGCGGTATCGCCGCGGCGAATCACGACAGCGTCGCCAGCGCCGACGGTGGCGAAGCCATCGTCCAGGCGGCCCTCGACGCGTTCGGGCGCGTCGACGTGCTGGTCAACAATGCCGGCATTCTTCGCGACAAGGCCTTCCACAACATGGAGAGCTCCCAGATCGACCAGGTCATCGACGTGCACTTAAAGGGGGCCTTCTACGTCAGCCAACCGGCCTTTCGCTGGATGCGAGCGCAGGGCTACGGACGCATCGTCAACACCAGTTCGGCGTCCGGCCTCTTCGGCAGCTTCGGTCAGGCCAACTACGGCGCGGCCAAGGCCGGCCTGGCCGGCCTGACCCGAGTGCTCGCCCTCGAAGGCGCCGAGCGTGACATCAAGGTCAACGCCATCGCGCCGATCGCCTTCACCCGGATGACCGAAGGCATTTCCGGCGATTTTGCTTTCGACGCGGCGCCCGAGGCGGTGTCACCGATGGTGGCCTATCTCACCAACGAAGAGTGCTCGGTCAACGGCCACGTCTACTCGGTCGCGGGAGGAAGGATCGCGCGAATCCTCGTCGCCGAGACGTCCGGTGTGGTGCTCAAGGAGAACAGTGCGGAGGCGATCCGCGCCTCGATCGCTCTGATCGACGAGGTGGACGCCACCCGTCTGCACGAGCCGTTGTCGCTGGAGGACGAGACGACCATTATCGCCAAGGCGCTCGCCGAGGTCGCCTAAACCTCCTCGAGTCGCTTCGGCGACGAAAGAGGCACCCAATCCGTGCCGGTTGCTCGGTTCCGCCTCGCGCATCCTGGCGACGGGGGCGAACGTGAACATTCTCACTTTGCCGCACTCGCGGGCTCTCGCTATGGTGAGTCCGGGGGTGATAGTCATGCTGGATCAAAAGGTAGCCATGGTGACCGGGGGAACGCGAGGGATTGGACGGGCCATATCGTTGGCTCTGGTCGAGAGTGGCGTGCACGTCGCGTCGGGCTACTTGTCCAACGGCGAAGCGGCCGATACCACGCGAGACATGGCCAAGGCCCTCGGGGGTTCCATCAGCCTGCACCAGGTGGATATCGGTGACCCGGACGCCTGCGCCGGATACGCCAACGAGGTCATCGAAGAGTTCGGGCGGATCGACTACCTGATAAACAACGCCGGCATCAACGTGGACCGCACCGTGCGACGGATGACGGTCGACGAGTGGCACCAGGTGATGCGCATCAACATATCGGGATGCTTCTATATGGTCAAGGCGGTCATCGAGCACATGATCGAGCGCAAACAGGGCCGGATCGTCAACATCAGTTCGATCATCGGCCAGACCGGCAACGTGGGACAGGCCAACTACGCGACGGCCAAGTCGGGCATGTTCGGACTTTCCAAGACGCTCGCGCTCGAGCTCGCGGGCAAGGGCATCACGGTCAACTGCGTGGCGCCGGGATTCATCAGCACCGACATGATGTCGTCAGTGCCCGAGAAGATCCTCGAGCAGATCGTGGCGCGCATACCCGTGGGCCGCCTGGGCGAGCCGGAGGAGGTGGCCTTCGCGGTCATGGGGCTGCTTGACGATCGAGCCGGTTACATCACCGGGGCCGTGATCCCGGTCAACGGCGGGCTGGACATGTAGCCAAAGCAGCATCGCGTGGCCGCCAGTCGATCGCAATTCTCAGGCTCTTAGCCTCGAGGACTCCCGCGCGTACATGTCTGCGCGTTACAAGGGACGATCGGCGATTCGCTGGTTGCCGACCTTGGAGGGTGGGACTCAGAGCCCTAGGGCGAGGGGCTTGAAGCGTCGGGCGCTCGCGAACACCGCCAGGTCCAGCGTGGCGAACGACGCGATGACGATCGGCACGATGTGAACGCCGGCCAGCGACACCATGGCGCTTTCGACGCCGGGACCGATGATGCCGCCCGCCATCATGCAGAAGATGAGGAGGGCGAGCCCGTTGCTGTCGTGCGGACAGAGCACCGTGTACCAGATGAGGCCCATGGGGTAGACCGACGCCAGGGCCAGGCCCAGAAGCGGGTACGCAAATGGCGCCGCCAGACCGGAATAGGCGATGACGCCGAGGACCGCGGCGGCGCCCAGGCCGCTCAAGACCAGTGACTGGTCCGTGAAGCGCTTGTAGAGCGGTCCTCCCAAGGTGCGACCTAGCGCCAGCCCTAGCCAGAAGGCGCCGGTGACCAGGCTGCCCGTTGAGATGGTGTGCCCCTCGCCGTGCAATTGCGAGGCGATCCATCCGGAGGTGCTGGACTCCGTCGCGACGTAGAGCACGTACGCGACGATGAAGGTCACCAGAATCGGCCGGCGTTGAGCGTGCAGGGTATCGAGCTCCTTCAGGCGGGCCTCAGGCGTCTGGGGCGGCGCGATGATGCCGCGATTCAACGTCGAAAGCACGACCGCGATGACGGCCACGGCGGCGAAGAGGACGCGGAAGTTGTGGGGCCGCGCGATGATCACCATGAGTGGGCCGATGACCGAGCCCACGCCGTACCCGGCGTTGGCCAGGCTCAGCCGACGGGCTCGGCCGTGCAGCGCCGTTCGCGCGAGCAACGTATTGAGCGCAAAGTCCAGCGCCCCGAAACCGACGCCGACGAGGAACACCGCGGTCAGGAAGAGCCCCCATTGCGTGGCGAGGGCCACTCCCAGCGCACCCAGCGCGAGACAGACCAGCGAGACCGCGACGACGATGCTCCCCTTGAAACGTTTCGTCGTGATCCACCCGATCGGCACGCCAACCAGGGCACCGACGAAATGCACGCTGAGCACGATGCCCGCTTGGGCCAGCGAGGTGTGGAACCTTCCGGCGATGGTGGTGAGGAGAGGGCCGTAGAGCGAGGCCGTCGCCCCAATCAGGATCATCATGGTGGTGACGTTGGCGAAGGCGATACCCCTAAAGGTCACCTGGGTTACCGATGTTGATTGCTGAGGCGGTGCGGGTTCGAACATGGCTGACTTACACGGGTAGGGCGAAGCGGGAGCGGGCGAACTTCAATGTTAATGCTCGATATCGCTCGTTACGACGGCTGACCGAATCCATCGTCCGCCAAGGTCGTCGGTCGGAGATAGGCGCGCTGCTGGTTCACGTTCACGTCGTAGGTGTCGAGGGCTTCGCGCGTGGTTGATCGAGTCGAGACCTCGGCAATCGGCACGTCCCACCACGACTCTGAATCCGGTGCGCCGACGAGCGGGTCGGTGGTGATGCGAATCACCGTCGTGTTGGTAGAGCCGCGCGCCACCGTGAGGGCGTCGCGCAGCTGTGCTATGGAGTCGACCCGCAGGACGTCGGCGCCCAGGCTCTCGGCGTTGAGCGCGAGGTCGACGGGCAGAACGGCGCCGTCCAGTTGACCGGAGGCGTCGCGGAAGCGGTACTTCGTGCCGAATCGTTCGACGCCGACGGCCTCGGAAAGGGCGCCGATGGACTGGAAGCCGTGGTTGACGACCAGCACGACGATGAGCTTGATCCCTTCGGAGAGCGCGGTGACCAGCTCCGCGTTCATCATGAGGTACGAGCCATCGCCCACCATGACGTAGACCTCGCGTTGGGGTGCGGCCATCTTGACGCCCAGCCCCGCGGCGATCTCGTAGCCCATGCAGGAGAACGCGTACTCCACGTGGTAGCCCTTCGGGTCGCGGGCGCGCCATAACTTGTGCAGGTCGCCCGGGAGGCTGCCGGCCGCGCCGACGACGACGTCGTGGTCGTTCGACGAGGCTTCGACCGCGCCAATCACCTCTGCCTGGGAGGGCAGCGGTTCGTGCGCCAGTGCGTAGGCCGCCTCGACGGTCTTGTTCCATCTCGCGGCGTGACCTTGGTACTCCTGTTCGTACGTGCCTTCGACGCGCCAGTTCGCCAGCCGCTCGGCCAGCGCGTCGAGGGCGACGCGGGCGTCGGCCACGATCGCCGCCCCCGCGAGCTTGGTCGAATCAAAGGGGGTGATGTTGATGTTGACGACGTCGACGTTCGGATGCTGGAAGACCGAATAAGAAGCCGTCGTGAAGTCGCTCCATCTCGTTCCGACCCCGATGACCAGGTCGGCGTGTCGCGCAATGTCGTTCGCGGCCGGGGTGCCGGTGGCGCCGAGTGCGCCGAGGTTGGCGGGGTGGTCGAACCGTAGCGATCCCTTACCGGCCTGGGTCTCCGCGACCGGAACGCCGGTGGCGTGGGCCAGGGCGCTCAAGGCGTCGGTCGCGTCGCTGTAGATGACGCCGCCGCCCGCGACCATGAGTGGTCGCTTCGAGGCCCGGAGCCGACGAGCGAGATCGTCGACCAGTCTTGTCTCGGGCGGCGGCCGACGGATCTGCCACACGCGTTCGAGCAGCAACTCGTCGGGCACGTCGAAGGCTTCGGTCTGGACGTCTTCGGGAAGCGCCAGGGTCACGGCGCCCGTCTCGGCGGGATCGGTGAGCACGCGCATCGCGTGCAGCAGCGCCTGAGGGAGCTGCTCGGGTCGCCAGATTCGATCGAAGTAGCGTGACACCGGGCGCAAGCAGTCGTTGACCGAGACGTCGAGCGACGTAGGGTCTTCCAACTCCTGCAACACGGGGTTGGCGCGGCGGGTGGCGAAGACGTCGCCCGGCAGCAGCAGCACCGGGATGCGATTCGTCGTGGCGACGGCCGCGCCGGTCACCATGTTGGTGGCGCCAGGTCCGACCGACGATGTGCAGGCGAACGCCTTCAGGCGATTATTCATGCGAGCGAAGCCCACCGACGTGTGGACCATGGCCTGTTCGTTGCGGGCGAGATAGTAAGGGAAGTCGTCACCGGCTTCGAGCAATGCCTGGCCCACCCCGGCGACGTTGCCGTGCCCGAAGATGCCGAAACAGCCGGCAAAGAACTTCTGTTGGTGCCCGTCTCGCTCCACGGACTGCGCCGACAGAAACCGAATCAGCGCCTGCGCAACGGTGAGCCTCACTGCCGCGCTCGATGTGTGGTCATGGGGAGCCTCGGATCCACGGTCTGACCCCGCCACGAGTCACGAATCCAACCGTGTTCGGGGTCGTCACAGAATGCCATAGTTCGTGCGTCGGCGGGCCCCGCCAGCACATTAAGGAAGTACAGGTCGTAGCCCGGGGCCGCCATGGTTGGACCGTGGTAGCCGTACGGAATGAGGATGGTGTCGCCCGAGGAGACCTCGGCGAGCACGTTTATTGGGCGAAGCGGATCGACCCCGTAGACCCGTTGGTATCCACCGGGTCCGGGCGCGTCGGCGGCCGATCCGCCGTTCACCTCGAAGTAGTAGATCTCCTCGAGCACGGCCTCGCCCGGCTGTTCCTCGTCGTGTTTGTGGGGCGGGTAGGACGACCAGTTGCCGCCCGGGGTGAGCACTTCGACGGCCACCAGACGATCGGTCTCGAAGCCCTCGGGCGACGCGAAGTTGTTGGCTTGGCGGCTGGCGCTGCCGGCGCCGCGCAGCTCGACCGGCACGTCCTCGGCCGCCCCGTAGCGCGCGGGCAAGGCTCGCCGGGCCCTGGCACCCGTCAACGCAAAGCGACCGCCGCGCTCGCTCGTGATGGTCACCGACGCGTCGCGTGGCACGTAGGCGAAGTCCGTAACCCGCTCGAAGACGCTGTCGCGTCCCTCCAAGGAGAATGTCGCGCCGCCGCACGAGACGACGCACCCACCCGCGAGAGGCAGGACGATCCATTCCGAGTCCCGGGTAGGGAAGGTGAGCAACTGACCGGGCTGCAGAGTCGCGACGCGCAGGGACGAATAGTTCCATCCAGCGCTCTCGGGGTTGATCGAAACGATGAAGCCCTCCTCATCGGCGGGACCCGCTTTGCGGTACCAGTCGCTCATAGCAAGTTGAGGGCCGTCTTCACTGCCGACACCACGTCATTGTCTTCGGGGTAGAGCAAATTACGTCCCACGACGAGGCCGCGAACGCCGGGCAGTCGAAGGGCTTTTTCCCATCGAGCGAACATCGCGTCGGGTTGCTCGCTGCGTTCGCCGCCGAGCAGAAGGATGGGAAGGGTCGATGCTTCCACGACCTGCTCCATGTCATCGAGGACGGGAACCTTGAGCCAACTGAAGGCGGACGTCGCGCCGAGCGCGCTGGCAATGGCCATCGAACGGATGAGGGCTTCCGTAGTGAGCACGTTCTTGGGCTTGCCGTTCACGTGATGACTCATAAAGGGCTCCAACATGGCTATTCGTCCCGCGGCCGCCAGGTCGGTCACCGCCTTGGCGCAGGCTTCGAGCGTGTTAACGGTGCCCGGATCTTCGTAATTGATGCGCAACAACATCTTGCCGCCGTCGAGCCTCGATTGGACTATGGATTCGGGCGTATAGGCGGTGAACCGATCGTCCATCTCGAAGACGGCGCCCGGCAACCCACCTCGATTCATTGAACCGAAGACGGCCTTGTTGTCAAGCGCGCCAAGGATTAGCAGGTCCTCGATCACGTCGGGCGTCCCGAGAACCCCGTCCACCCCCGGTACGCCCAGAGCCGAAATCAGTCGGTCGAGGAGGTCGTAGCGGTTCCACATCGCGTTCTGGTGCTGACCAACGTTGAGGACCCCCCGGGCAGCATGGTCGGCCGCGATGATGAGCAGTTGACTCGAACCATCGAAAGGTGCGTGGCCTGGCCGATTCTTCGCCAGCTCGGCGATAGAGCCGGGATTTGAAAATCGTGCCTCTAGTAGTAGATCTTGATCTTCACGTCGCACGTTTCGCTCCTTCGGCTATCTCTTCAATCTCATCCAACGTGGGCATCGCGTCGGAACAAGCCAAACGTGACGCGACGATCGCTCCCGCCACGTTCGCGAACCGGATGATTTGTTCCAGCGGCCATCCAGCTAGCACGCCGTGACAAAATGCGCCGCCAAAACCATCTCCCGCGCCGAGACCATTCACCACGTCGATGTGATGGGGTGGGACCTCTACCCTCTCGTCGCGCGTTTTCGCGAGCACTCCTCGTGGGCCGCGCTTCACGACGGCGAGATGCGGGCCTCGGTCCAGAAGTCGGTCAGCCGCGACGTCCGGGTCCCGGCTGTCGACGGCCATTTCCACCTCATCGAGATTTCCGATGACGACGGTGGCGTGCGGTAAGGCCCCGCGAGCGCACGCCCGTGCGGTGGTGATCGAATCCCAGAAGGTGGGTCGATAGTCGAGGTCGAGCACGGTGGCGAAGGCGCCGCTTCGAGCCTCCAGGGCCGCCATGGTGGCGGACCGGCTTGGCTCGACTGTGAGGCCACTCACGGTGCACCAGAAGAGCCTGGCGGCCTTAATGGCCTGCAGGTCCAGGTCGGCGGGGTAGATCTCGAGGTCGGGGGCCTTGGGCTGGCGATAGAAGTAGATGGGGAAGTGGTCGGGAGGAAAGATTTCACAGAATGTGACGGGCGTTTGAAAGCCGGCGCACGCCGTGACGAAACGGTCGTCAACCCCGTACGCCCGAAGAGCGTCGTGGATGAACTCGCCAAACGGGTCGGGACCCGTCCGGCTGATCACGGCGCTCTTTAGACCGAGGCGTGCTGCTGCCACGGCGACGTTGGTCGGACTTCCTCCGAGGAACTTTTCGAACAGCGCCACGTCCGAAAGTCGGCCAGCCTGGGTGGGATAGAAATCGACCCCGATTCGACCCATCGTGAGGACGTCAATCGACTCC
>JBARBL010000099.1:0-21661 GCA_049793015.1 Acidimicrobiales bacterium
TGGATCGCGGAGATGAAGACCGGTGAGGGCAAGACCCTGGTCTCGACGCTGCCGGTGTACCTCAACGCCCTCGCGGGCAACGGCGTGCACGTGGTGACGGTCAACGACTACCTCGCGACGCGCGACGCCAACTGGATGGGACAGCTGCACCGCTTCCTCGGCCTCACCGTGGGACGGGTCGGTCCGGACCTGTCGGAGTTCGAAGAGAAGCGCGAGGCCTACAACTGCGACGTGACCTACGGCACCAACACCGAGTTCGGGTTCGACTACCTGCGTGACAACATGGCCCGTCGCCGCGAGCACATGGTCCAACGGGGCCACCCCTTCGCCATCGTCGACGAGGTCGACTCGATCCTGATCGACGAGGCCCGCACGCCGCTCATCATCTCGGGGCCGGCGTCGGACGTCACCAAGCTGTACTACCAGTTCGCCTCCATAGCGCGAACCCTCGTGCGCGACAGCGACTACGAGGTCGACGAGGAGAAGGAGACGGTCATCCCGACCGAAGCCGGCATCGAGAAGGTGGAGCGCCTGCTCGGGGTCAACAACCTCTACGACGCCGTGGCGACCAACTACGTGCACCAGTTGGGCCAGGCCCTGCGAGCCAAGGAGCTCTTCCACCGCGACAAGGAGTACCTGGTGGACGCGGGCGAGGTCAAGATCGTCGACGAATTCACCGGCCGCACCCTCGACGGTCGGCGCTGGTCCGACGGCCTGCACCAGGCGGTCGAGGCCAAGGAGCGGGTCCGCATCCAGGAGGAGAACCACACCTGGGCGACGGTGACCCTGCAGAACTACTTCCGCCTCTACGAGAAGCTGGCCGGCATGACCGGGACCGCCGAGACCGAGGCCAGCGAGTTCGGCAACACCTACGGGCTCTCGGTGGTGCCCATCCCCTCGAACCGCGAGCTGGTGCGCATCGATCAGCCCGACCTCATCTTCAAGACCGAGGAGGCCAAGTTCGCGGCCATCGTCGAGGACGTGCGCGAACGGAGCGACCGCGGCCAGCCGGTCCTGCTCGGCACGGCGTCGGTCGAGAAGTCCGAACTGTTGTCGCGCGCATTGGACAAGGCGGGCATCGCCCACGAGGTCCTCAACGCGAAGCAGCACTTCCGCGAGGCCGAAATCGTGGCCCAGGCGGGCCGCAAGCACGCCGTCACGGTGGCGACCAACATGGCCGGACGAGGCGTCGACGTGGTGCTCGGAGGGAACTTCGAGGGACTGGCCACGCGCGAAGCGTTGGCTCAGGGTTTCTCGCCTGGCACGGAGGAGTTCGACGCGGCCTATAAGGCCGCCGCCACGGTGCTGCGTCCCCTCTGCGAGGCCGAAGGCGACGAGGTTCGGGCGCAGGGCGGGCTCTACGTGCTCGGCACGGAACGCCACGACTCACGGCGCATCGACAACCAGCTGCGCGGGCGCTCGGGCCGCCAGGGCGACCCGGGAGAGAGCCGCTTCTACCTCTCGCTCGAAGACGACCTGCTTCGACTCTTCGCCACGGGCGCCGTCTCGTGGGTGAT
Source organism: Acidimicrobiales bacterium (assembly GCA_049793015.1). Taxonomy (GTDB): domain Bacteria; phylum Actinomycetota; class Acidimicrobiia; order Acidimicrobiales; family RAAP-2; genus RAAP-2. The sequence goes on from JBARBL010000099.1 coordinate 1,518, forward strand.
GGACCGCACCATGCCCGAGGACGAGGCCATCGAGGCCAAGATGGTCTCCAAGGCCATCGAACGCGCCCAGAACACTGTGGAGGGCCGCAACGCCGAGATCCGCAAGGACGTGCTCAAGTACGACGAAGTGATGAACGAGCAGCGCAAGGTCATCTACGCCCGGCGCCAGCAGGTGATCGACGGCGAGGACATCCACGACGCCACCATCGAGATGATCGAGGAGCGCCTCACCGCGGCGATCGACGAGCGTCTGGAGGCTCAGTTCGCCGAGGAGTGGGACATGAACGCCCTCATGATGGACTTACAGACGTACTATCCGACGCGCCTCAGCATGGAGACCCTCGACGAGTACGAGGACCGCGACGAGGTGATCGCGCTCGCCGTCGACGACGCCCTGTCGCTCTACGAGGAGAAGTGCGAGAACTATCCCGGCGGCGAGGAGATGGCCAAGGAGATAGAGCGCGACGTCATGCTCCAACTGCTGGACCAGCGCTGGCGCGAGCACCTCTCGGACATGGACTACCTGCGCGACGGCATCCACTGGCGTCAGGTCGCCCAGCAGGACCCGCTCTCCGCGTGGCAAAAAGAGGGCTACGTGATGTTCGAGCACCTGCTGCGAGAGGTGGACAAGGACTTCGTGCGCTACATCACCCACGTCGAGGCGGCCGCGGCTCCCGAGGCCGAAACGGACGTCGACGAGGGCCTCGAGCGCGCCGTCACCAACGCCGACGTCGTCGCCCCTGGCGCCGCCGAACTGGTGGCCCACGACGCCCCGAAGGCCGCGACCACGCAGCTCAAGACCGAGCGCGCCAAGATCGGTCGCAATGATCCGTGCTGGTGCGGGTCTGGACGCAAGTTCAAGCAGTGCCATGGCCGACCCTAGGGCGGAGAACGCACTGCGCGAAGCCGCCGCCACGCTCGAGGAGCTGGAAGCGCGCTGGAGCGCGGCTCGCCAGTACCTGAACATCGACGAGGGTCGCCTGCGTCACAAGGAGTTGAGCGTCGAGGCGGCCGACCCGCACCTCTGGGACGACCAGGACCGCGCTCGCGAGGTCACGACGCAGCTCGGACGACTGACCAACGACCTCGAGGCCTTCGACGAGCTTCGCCGTTCACTGGATGACTCCATCGTGCTGGCCGACTTCTCGCGTGAGACGCTGGCGACGGGGGAGGCCGACTGGTCGCTGCTCGACGAACTCTCCTCGACGGTCGCGCAGCTCGAGCGCTCCTTGGGCGAACTCGAGATGCTGAGCCTGCTGAGTGGTCCCTACGACCAGAACGACGCCATCGCCGAACTGCACGCCGGGGCGGGCGGCACCGACGCCCAGGACTGGACCGAGATGCTGCTGCGCATGTACTCGCGGTGGGCGGAACGGCGGGGCTTCGGCGTAGAGATCGACGAGGTGACCGAGGGCCAGGAAGCCGGCCTCCTGTCGGCGACGTTCATCGTCAAGGGTCGCTACGCCTACGGGTGGTTGTCGACCGAGCGCGGCGTGCATCGGCTCGTGCGCATGAGCCCTTTCGATTCCCAGGCGCGCCGTCAGACCAGCTTCGCCAGCATCGACATCACTCCCTTGCTCGACGAGGACGCCAGCGAGGTGGAGATCGACGAGAAGGACCTGCGCATCGACACCTTCCGCTCGTCGGGCGCCGGCGGCCAGCACGTCAACCCCACCGACTCGGCCATCCGCATCACGCACCTGCCGTCGGGGATCGTGGTCAGCTGTCAGAACGAACGCAGCCAACATCAGAACCGCGATCGCGCCATGCAGATCCTCGAGGCCAAGCTGGCCGAGAGGGCCAGGATCGAGCGCCAGAGCCAGATGGACTCCCTGAGTGGCGTTCGCAGCGACAACGCGTGGGGCTCGCAGATAAGAAGCTACGTCCAGGCGCCGTATCAACTGGTGAAGGATCATCGCACCGACTTCGAGACCGGCAACGTCGACGCGGTGCTCGAAGGCGATCTCGACGGCTTTATGGAGGCCGAACTGCGCCGACAACGCGCACGTTCTTAAGGCTCTTTCTTAGAAACAGCGTGCTTTCGGTGGTACGGAAGCGACTTTTCATCAAACTAGAATGATTGCTACGTATGTCAGCGCCTGCGCACTGATTCCAATCAGCCCGAAGGGGGTGTTGCCATGATTCGCTTTGAGAATGTTTCAAAGACCTACAAGAACGGCACCTCCGCCCTCAAGGACATCACCCTCGACATCGAAAAGGGTGAGTTCGTGTTCCTGGTCGGCGCGTCGGGATCGGGCAAGACCACCTTCCTTCGCCTCTTGCTGCGCGAGGAGCTGCCCGACCGAGGGCGGATCCTGGAGGCCGGTCGCGACATCGGTGAACTGCCGCGTTGGCGCGTGCCGTATTTGCGTCGCAACATCGGCTGCGTCTTCCAGGACTTCCGGCTCCTGCCCAACAAGACGGTCTTCGAGAACGTCGCGTTCGCCCTCGAGGTGATCGGCCGGCCCCGATCGACCGTAGAGTCCCAGGTCCCCCAGATCCTGGAGCTCGTGGGCCTGACGGACAAGTCGAGGAACCTGCCGCACGAGCTTTCCGGTGGCGAGCAGCAGCGCGTCGCGGTGGCGCGCGCCTTCGTGAACCGACCCCTGATCCTTTTGGCCGACGAGCCGACGGGAAATCTCGACCCCACCAACTCTGAATCGATCATGGCGCTGCTGGAACGAATCAACCGCACGGGCACGACGGTGGTCATGGCCACGCACGACAAGGGGCTGGTCGACCGGATGCGCCGCCGCGTGGTGGAACTCGACCGGGGCGAGATGATCCGCGACCAGGTGCGCGGCGTCTACGGGATCGACGAAGCGAGCGTGCTGTAATGCGCGTGTACTTCCGTTACGCCATCAAGGAGACCCTGAGCAACCTCTGGCGCAACCGCATGATGACGATCGCCGCCGTCCTGACGGTGGCGGTGTCGTTGTCCCTCGTCGGCGGGGCCTTGCTCTTGAAGCAGAGCGCGGCGCAGGCGTCGGTGCAGTGGCAGCAGGGCACTCGGGTCACGGTCTGGATGGCGCCGACCGCGTCCACGGGGGAGATCTCCTCGATCAAGACGCAGTTGGCGAACCTGCACATCGTCAAGAGCTGCGAGTTCTTCACGCAGTCTCAGGACTATCAGGAGGCCAAGAAGCTCCTGCCCCAGGACGAGTTCTCGGTGCTGACGGTGGCGGACATGCCCTCGTCGTTCCGCTGCATCCCCACGGTGCCCGCCAACGCCTTCGTGGTGGTGTCCACCCTCTCCAACGAGCCCGGCGTCTTCAAGGTCACCGCCCCCGAGCAACAGATCCGCGAGATGAACCACGCCATCCGCATCGCGCAGATCGTCATGCTGCTCATCGCGGCGGTGCTGTTGCTGTCGGCGACGGTGCTGATCCTCAACACCATCCGCATGGCCATCTTCTCGCGGCGACGCGAGGTCTCCGTCATGAAACTCGTCGGCGCCACCAACTGGTTTATCCGCATCCCCTACATCACCGAGGGCTTCATCCAAGGCCTCATCGGCTCCGCGGTGGCCATGCTCGCCGTGACGGCCTTTCACACGTGGTATCCGCTCAACAACGAGTTCCAGCTCAACACCAGCGCGGTGGTCGGTACCAACGCGGTGGTCTTGATCGTCGGGGTGGTAATCGGTTCGGTCGGCTCGGCGATCGCCATCCGACGATTCCTCGACGTCTAACCTTCGGCTATCGTGAAGTCGATCGAGGCCGAGTTCACGCAGTAGCGCAGCCCGCTCGGCGCGGGGCCGTCGTTGAAGACGTGTCCCAGATGACCACCGCACTTCGCGCACAGGATTTCGGTGCGCTTCATGAACAGTTTTCGGTCGGAGCGTTCGAGGATCGTTCCCGGCTGGCACGCGTCGAAACTGGGCCAGCCGGTGCCCGAGTCGAATTTCTGATCGGTGGTGAACAGTTGCTGCCCGCACCCGGCGCAGGAGAAGACCCCGTCGGCGTCCACGTGCAGCAACGAGCCGCTGAAGGGCGCCTCGGTGGCCGCTTCACGCAGCACGGCGTAGCGCTGTGGCGAGAGTTGTGCGCGCCACTGCTCGGGGGTCTTCTCGATTTCGTAGCTCATGACGTCAGCGTATAGCGCTGCTCCAACGCTACGTCTACAGGAAGTGCGCGCGGGGCGTCTCGGGGAGCACGCGTGGGAACTCTGGCTGGTCGTCGAGCAGGCGAAGGAACGCGCCCGACAGCCCCGTTGGGTCGAGGCCGAGCTCGCACAGGAGCGAGTCCGCGTTGTCGTGCTCGAGGAAGGCCCGGGGCACGCCGAGGATCCGGGTCGTGGGAAACGGCCGTTCCAGCTCCTGGGCCCGGTTGCGCAGCGCGGAGACCATGAGCGTGCCGGCGCCGCCGTGACGGGTGCCGTCCTCGACGGTGATCACCCGCGCGTGGCTCAGGGCGTCATCGATCATGGCCGGGTCCGGCGGCAGCACGCGCACGTCGTACAGCGTGATCCGCGTGGCCTCGGTGCCCAGCAGCTCGAGGGCCTTGTAGGCGCTGGGCGCCATCTTGCCGAAGGCCAGGACGCAGAGCGACCCGTCACCGCGAACGATCTCGCGCGCCGACAGCCCGTCGCCCGTCTGATGGTCGAACGGCTGCGGCAGGGTCTTGGGGAAGCGGATCATGGTGGGCGTTGACATCGACAACGCCGTGGCGAGCATGCCCGGGATCTCCTCGGCCGTCGACGGGGCGAAGATCGTCATGTTGGGGATGGCCAAGCAGAGCGCGATGTCCAGGAGTCCGTGATGGCTCGGCCCGTCGTCGCCGGTGATGCCGGCGCGGTGCAGCGCGAACACCACGGGCAGGTTCAACAGACCCACGTCGAGGTGCGCCTGGTCAAACGCGCGCGAGAAGAAGGTGGAGTAGATCGACACCACCGGCTTGAGGCCGCCCATGGCCATGCCGGCCGCGGCCGTCACGGCGTGCTGCTCCGCGATGCCCACGTCGAAGAACCGAGAGGGGAAGCGGTCCTGGAAATTGAGCAGACCCGTCGGCCCGGCCATGGCCGCCGTGATGGCCACCACGCGCTCGTCGGCACTGGCCTGCAAGAGCAGGGCGTTGGCGAAGCTCTCCGAGAATGACTGGGGCGGGACCACCTCGTCCTCGACGCGGGGCGCCAACTTGTAGTCGTGCATCTTGAGGTCGTCGCGCAGGGCCGGAGCGTAGCCGCGTCCCTTTTCGGTCAGTACGTGCACGACGATGGGCCCGTCCCACAGGGAAGCGCTTCGTATGGCCGTCTCGAGGGATTCGATGTTGTGGCCGTCGATCGGACCCACGTAGCGCACGCCCAGGGTCTCGAAGAACGTGTGGGGAGTCACCATCTCACGCATCACCGACGTGAAGCCGTGCATGCCCAAGTAAGCGACCTGCCCCACCGCCGGGAGCTTGGGCACGGTGCCACGGATCCGCTCGCGCAACTGGACGTAGGTGCGGTTGAGGCGCAATGAGGTGAGCGACTCGGAGAGCTTGGAGATCGTCGGCGCGTAACTGCGGCCGTTGTCGTTGAGGATTATCACCACGCGCTGGTTGGCGTGGCCCAGGTTGTTGAGCGCCTCGAAGGCCATGCCTCCGGTGAGCGACCCGTCGCCGACGACCGCCACGACGTGGCGCTGGCCGCCGCGGCCGATCAGCTCCTTGCGCTGCTCGAGCGCGACCGAGAGGCCGTGGGCGTAGGAGAGCGCCGTGGACGCGTGGCAGTTCTCGATCCAGTCGTGCTCGCTCTCCGAGCGGCTCGGATAGCCCGAGAGTCCGCCGCGCTGGCGCAGTTTCTTGAAGCCGTAGCGCCGACCCGTGAGCAGCTTGTGCACGTAGGCCTGATGGCCGGTATCCCACAACAGGATGTCATTCGGCGAGTCGAAGACCCGGTGCAGCGCCAGCGTCAGCTCGACCACTCCGAGGTTCGAACCGAGGTGACCTCCGGTCGTGGTGACCGCCTCGATGATGAATTCGCGGATCTCGCCACTCAACTGGTTGAGCTCGTCATAACTGAGCCCCTCGAGATCGGCGGGGCTTTCGATTGACGCAAGAATCACGGTTCCAGCCTACCGTTCGTCGATTCTTTGTAGTGAGTCGCCAAACCCCAAGCGGCTATTACGCTTTGACCCATGTCAATTCTCGTAGAACAAGACGTGTTGCAGCGGGTCCTCGGGACCGCCCTCGAACGGGGCGGCGAGTTCGCGGAGGTCTTCGTGGAGGACCGCACCACGTCCTCGGCCATGCTCGACCAGCGCCGGGTCGAGGAATTGAGCTCCGGCCGCGACCGGGGCGCCGGCATCCGCGTGGTGGTCGGCGAGACGACGGGGTTCGCGCACACCGCCGATCTCTCCGAACGCGGGCTGCTGGCGGCCGCGCAGGCGGCGTCCGCGGTGGCGAGACAGGGCGGAGGGGGAGTACGCGAGATAAAACTGGGCGACCTCGTGGACTACCCGTCGCCAGCCCAGACCGCCCCCGGCGACGTGGCCAAGTCCAAGAAGATCGAACTGCTCCTGCACGCCGACGACGTCGCCAGGTCCCAGGGATCCTCCATCAGCCAGGTGCAGGTGGCTCTTGGTGACTCAACCCGGAACTTCGTGGTCGCCAACTCCGACGGCGTGTTCGCCCAGGACCATCAGGTGCGCACTCGCTTCAACGTGTCGTGCGTGGCCGTGGGCGACGGCGGCATGCAGACGGGCTACCGGCCGATCGCCGGCACGCGCGGTTTCGAGATCCTCACGCCCGAGGCGGTCGCGGAGGCGGCCAGCGGCGCGGCTCGTCAGGCCATCACCAAGCTGGACGCCCGCCCGGCGCCGTCGGGCGAACTGCCGGTCGTCCTGGCCGGCGGGTCGGGCGGCATCCTCTTTCACGAGGCCTGTGGCCACGGGCTCGAGGCCGACGCCATCATGAAACAGGCCTCGGTGTACGCCGGACGGGTCGGCCAGCTGGTCGCGAGCCCGTTGGTCACGCTGGTCGACGACGGCACGGTGAGCGGGGAGTGGGGTTATCTCGCCGTCGACGACGAGGGCCGTCCGGGCGCGCGCAACGTCCTGATCGAGAACGGGGTCCTCACCGACTACATGTGGGACTACCTGCGCGCCCACAAGCAGGGACGCCGCTCGTCGGGCAACGGGCGCCGCCAGAGTTATCAGCACCTGCCCATGGTTCGAATGACCAACACCTACCTGCTCGAAGGCGAGAGCGACGCGGACGAGATCGTGGCCCAGACGCCGCGGGGCGTCTACGTGGCCCAGCTGGGCGGCGGCCAGGTGAACACCGCCACCGGCGACTTCGTTTTCGGCATGACCGCGGCCTTCCTGATCGAGAACGGCCAGATCACCGCGCCGCTGCGTGACTGCAACCTGATCGGCAATGGTCCGGACGTGCTTCAGCGCGTCGATGCCGTCGCCACCGACTTCTCGATGATGCCGGGCACGTGCGGCAAGGACGGGCAGAGCGTGCCGGTGGGCTGCGGCCAGGCGACGATGCGCCTGAGCGGCGTGACGATCGGAGGGACGGCGTCGTGAGCGAACTGCTGGCCGAGGCCGAACGGATCCTCGATCTCGCCAAGGGTTCTGAGGAGATCGAGCTCTATCTGTCGCGGGGCGTCGATACCGAGATCCAGGCCTACCAGGGCGCCATCGAGGAGCTCTCGACGGCCACGTCGGCCGGGATCGGCATCCGGGTCCTGCGTGAGGGCGCGGGCGGGGCCCAAGTGGGCGCCGCCTGGGCCGGATCGCTCGACCCCTCGGCCATCGAGGACGCCCTGCGCGAGGCCCGCGACAACGTGCGCTTCGCCACGCAAGACGAGTACGTGGCCTTCGCCACGCCCGACGGCGTCGCTCCCGCCACCTTGCAGTTGACCGACCCGGGTGTGACCTCGACGCCGCTGGACCAGAAGATCGCCATGGCCATCGAGCTCGAGCGCCTCGTGCGCGACGGCGACCCCCGTATCCGTCAGGTCGAGTCGGCCAACTATTCGGACTACGTCGCCGAGGCCGCGATCGTCTCGACCCTCGGGGTACACGCCTCCTACGAGCGGTCGGGGGCCTACGTGTCGGTGGAGGCCATCGCCAATGACGGGGCCAGCGATCAGACCGGGTGGGGTCTCAGCGCCGGGCGGGCGCCGGGCGACCTGGACGTTGAGCGCGCCGCCTCGGACGCCCTGACGCGGGCCACGCGGATGCTGGGGGCGGTCAAACCCGCGTCCATGAAGTGCACCGCGGTCTTTGACCCGCGAAGCGCCGCCACCCTACTGGCGATCATCGGCGGGTCGCTGAGCGGTGAGGCGGTGGTGAGGGGCCGGTCGTTCTTCGCGAACCGCATCGGCGAGTCCGTCGCGGCGCCGTTAATCACCTTGATCGACGACCCCACCGACCCCCGCCACTTCTCGGCGTCCGTCTACGACGGCGAGGGCCTGGCGTGCCGGCGCAACGTGTTGATCGAATCAGGACAGTTGAAGGCCTTCGTCTACGACACGGTGTCGGCGCGCCGGGCGGGCACCGTGTCGACCGGCAGCGCGGTGCGGGGCGGCATCGGCGGATCGCCCTCGGCGGGATGTCGGGCGCTGCAGCTGGTGCCCGGCGAGCTGGATCAGGCGGAGATCTTCGCCCGGGTGGGCAACGGGATCTTCGTCGAATCGCTCACCGGCGTGCACTCCGGCGTCAACCCGATCTCGGGCGACTTCTCGGTGGGGATCACCGGACTCATGATCCGTGACGGTCAGCTTTGTGAGCCCGTGCGAGAGATCACGGTGGCGTCCACCCTCCAGCGAATGTTGCTCGACATCACCTACGTCGGTGGTGACGTCGAGTGGCTGCCGGGCAACGCCGCCGGTCAGTCCCTAGCCATCGAGGGAATCTCGGTCTCGGGGTCCTAGTCGGACGTCGACGACGACGAGGTGCTGGCCCCGGCGCTCGTCGAGGCCGCCGCGGGCGTTGGCGTCGACGGAGTCTTCGACGTGTCGGGAGTCGGGGCCGAGGGCTCGGAGGTCGCGCTGCTCGTGGGGGTGGCCGTCGACTTGGCTCCCCGGCTGTCGTTCTTGTAGAAGCCGCTGCCCTTGAAGACGATGCCGACCGCCGAGTAGACCTTGCGCAGCTCGCCCTGGCACAGGGGGCAAATCACGAGGGGGGCGTCGGTGAACTTCTGCACCGCCTCGAGGGGCTGGTGGCACGACTGGCACTCGTATTCGTAGGTCGGCATAGGCGCTCCATTACTGCACTGTGATCAGGGCAGTGTACCGTCCTTCGATGACCGGCCAGTCAGGGGCTCACTAACATGGCGCCGTGGGCGACTTCCACCAATTACGCAGAACACCGGGCGACGGGGCCTTCTCGCGCGATCTAGGGCCTTCTGAGGTCAGTGCGCGACGGGCCCTCGCGCGCTGTCGCATCACGATGTCGGCGTCGACGACCGCGAGCGTGGCGGCCAACGCCACCAACAAGGGTGACGTGCTGGCTACGGCCCGGGTGGCGGGCATCCAGGCGGCCAAGCAGTCGGCCACGTTGCTGCCCATGTCGCATCCCGTGCTGGTGGGCAACGTGTACGTCAATTTCGCCATTGCCGACACCCACATCGACGTCGAGGCCAGCGTTGACGCGCTCGACCGCACCGGCGTCGAGATGGAGGCTCTGACGGCGGTGACGGTGGCGGCGTTGACGATCTACGACATGTGCAAGTCCATCGATCGCACCATGACCATCGGCGAGGTCGCGCTTTGGGAGAAGTCCGGCGGTCGATCGGGCACGTGGCGGCGCGAGGACGCGCTGGACAACGGCCACCAACACGACGCCTAGAGCTCCGTCGAGGCCGTGCAAGACGGGCCAGCCCACGGGTACCCTCTTGAGGAAAGAGACGGAGTTCCATGAGCGCATCAACGGGCACTAACGACCAGAGCCGCGAGCGGATCGTGGCGCTCGTGCTGCTGCTGCAGAGCGTGTTCCCCAGTTCGTCCCTGAGCCAGGAACAGATCGTGCGCAACCTCGAGATCGACGCCTATCCCCAAAGCTCCAAAGGCCCCCAGAAGGTCCGCGCCTATCAGGGTGGCGACACCGCGGTGCGCCAGAAGTTCGAGCGTGACAAGGCCCGGATCCGAGACTTGGGCTTTGACATCGAGACGGTGACCTCGAGCGAGGGCGTGGTCGGTTATCGCATAGATCCCGCGAGCGGCTACGCGCCGCCCGTCGCGTTCAGCCCGGAGGAGGAGCGCGTCGTGCAGATGGCCCTGCGCTTCTGCGGCTTCGGGGCCTCGGGCGTGTTCAGCCTCTTCAACGACGGTCCGGCCAGTGACGGCGGCCTGGAGTTCACGAATTACTACACGCCGGTGCTGCGGGCGCTGCACCTGCGCCGCGCGCTCAGTTTCGACTACCGGTCCTCCACCAACAAGAATCGCCTGGTCGAGCCGCTGACTATCGGTCACTTCAAGGGCGCCACGTATCTCGTGGGCCGCGTCAAGGGGACCAACGAGGTGAAGGGCTATCGCTTCAATCGAATGACCTCCATGCCCTTGGTGCTGCCTGACCGCTTCGAGGTCGACGCGTCGGTGGAGGAGATAGCCAAGGCGTGGCGGCCCGAGTTCTCCCGGTCGCCCAGCCCGCTCGACGTGGTCATCACCACCAACGAGAACTACGCCGACCTGCTGGTTCGACAGTTCCCCCACGCGCTCGCGGCCCGGAAAAAAGGCGGGGTGGTGGAGATCGGCATCTCCTTCGAGAGCCCTCGCGGGGCGCTGCGCTTCGTGCTCGAGGCGGCCGACCGGGTGCGACTGCAGAGTCCCAAGTCGCTCAAGAGCGACCTGGCCGACTGGTTGCGCGACGTCAACCGGGGCAAGGTCCCGGCGCTCGACGACCTGCGCTTCGAGGGACCGGCCACCAATGACGTCTTGGGCCAGACCCTGCAATTGCTGCACGCCGTCTATCTGTCCGAGGACGGCCTGCGCATCAGCGAACTGGCCACCCGTTTCTCGATGGACCCGGGGCTGGTGCGGCGAACCATGGACCGCTTGGTGTCCTTCATGCCCATGGACGGCCAGTTCGGCTACCCCGCGCACGTCGTCAAGGAGTGCGATGACTGGGACCACGAGGCCACTGACGACTCGACCTATCGCGCAGAGGAGTTCGACTGGACGGGATCGGTGGAGAACTCGCCGCTCATGTGGCGCGACCTCTTCGAGTTGAACGTGGCGTTGCGCGAGGCCTCGCGGGTCTACGACGACCCGGCCCTGCAATCGGCGATCGACAAGATCGAGGCCACCACCGAGGGCTTCGTGCAGGTGGAGTTCACGGCGAATGAAGCGTTGCTCGGGCTGGTACTCGAGGCCGTGAAGAACCAGGAACAGCTCAAGATCCGCTACACCCCGGGCGCCGCCGAGAGGTCCCAGGTACGCATCATCGAGCCCCGCGAGATAAAGGTGCTCAACGGGCACACCTACGTGCGGGCGTACTGCACCACCCGCGAGGCCTGGCGCACCTTTCGCGTCGACCGGATCAACACGATCCTGGCCAAATCACCCGTCGACGAGCTGCGGCCGCCCGACGAGGTGGCCAACTGGCTCACCCAGGTCGGCGACGAGGGCGACGAGGTCATAGTGATCATCGAGCCCTACCTGCGCTGGCTCTTCGAACCGCTGCCTAACGCGCAGTGGTCGATGCTCGACGACCGCCGTCACGCCGTCAAGTTCCTCATCACCGACGCGACGTTCCTGGACCACCTGATGCTCCAGGCCGGCGCCGGCGCGGTGGTGGCGACGCCGGCGTACGCCAAGGCCGGACACGAGCTGGCCCGAAGGATCCTCCAGCAACTCTGACGACCGTTGGGCACCTCGGAGGTGTCCCGTGCTTCGTCTCTTCGTACGTCGGTCCAACGACGTCAGCTACTTCACCAACGACGACGCGCGCGAGCTCGACACGCTGCGTGACGGCGGCCCCGGGTGGTGGCTCCGGGGCGATGGTGACCCGCGCGACCCGCGCGACGTCGCGAAGGTCTTCACGACGACCGACCGCTCCTCGGTCCAGGGCTATGACGTCGTGCTGGCCGCACCGCGTCCGATCTCTATTCTCGTGGCGCTCGATCACGAGCAGGCTTCGGGGGTGGTCGCGGCGCATCGCGCCTCCGTCGCCGCGGCGATGGCCTATCTCGAAGAGCGCGCCGTAGTGGTGCGGGACCGGCGCGACGGCCACGACCGCGACCTCAGCGCCCGATGGGAGCGCGTCGTGAGCTTCACCCACGGGCTCAACCGTCACGGGGAGCCCCACTTGCACGATCACGTGCTGGTTGGCGCACGCCCTGACGGAGCACGCAGCGTGCTCGACAGCCGAGCTCTGTTCGCCCACGTGCCGGCCGCCGATGCGCTCTATCGCGCGTCGCTTCGTCTCGAACTTGGCGAGCGAACCTCGTGGGTGGCCTGGCGCTCCTACAAGGGCATCGATCACGTGATGGGAGTCGACGAGGGCTACCGGTCCCTGTGGGGAGGGCATCACCAAGGGCGCGGCGAGAAACTGCAGTGGCGGCGCGGCGAGACGGTCGAGCAATGGCGCCGTGACCTTGAGCGCTTCGAGCCCGAGGGTGTTGTGCCCCTGCCGCGGCGTTCGCGCGAGCAGCTCGACGAGCACTCCTTCTCATCCCAGCTCGAGGGGCGCCCTGACGTGGCCCGACGACACGTGGTCGCGGCCTGGGCCAACGCGGCGGTGTTCGGCCAGTCGCCGAGGGAGTTGAGCGCCGCCGTCGATCGGCTCTACCCGGAACTTCGAGCCTCGCGGGGGGTCCGCGAGCCGACCATCGCCGTGTCTCGGGCCCGGATGGTGGCGGCGGTGCGCGAGCGCGGGCCTCGGCCCCTCGAAGAGCGCGCCTTCGACACGTGGACTCAGCGCTCGCGCGATCGATCGGGCGTGTGCTCGGAGCGTTCGCGGTAGCGCCGGAAGCGCTCGTGGGCGTGAGCCGGGGTCAATTCGATCCACCTCATGGCGTTGCTGGCGTCCAGACCGAGCCCGAAACCCGGACGGCCCCGCGCCAGTTCGCCCACCGTCGCCGTGTCGCGCTCGACCCAACTGGTCGAATGTCCGCCGGCCCGGCCCTTCGGGCCGACCTGGACCGTGGGCGTTTGCACCAGCGTTCGCCCGGCCAGTTGGGAGAGGAGCTCGAGGGTCGGGCGGTCCGCGATGCCCGGCAGGACCACGGTGGTCGAGAAGAGGGAGAGGAACCCCTCGGCGGCCGCCCCCCAGCGGCTGCGGGCCTGGCTGAGGTCCTGCAGGCAGGCCAGCGTCAGCACGCCCTGGCCCCCGCCCTCCGATACGATGCCGGCCAGGCGGGGCAGGGGCGCCACGTTGGCCAATTCGTCCAGGGCCAGGAGGAGTCCGGCTCCTTGTTCGTGGCGGTCGTAGGTCGCGTGCACGACCTCCTCGATGAGCCCCACGACCAGCGGGATGGTCACCGCCTGATGGCGGCTGGGAGCCACGATGTGCAGCTGATGGGGGCCGGCCAAGAAGGCGTCGATGTCGAGCGGCGCCTCGCGGGCCGACGCTCTGGCCGCCTCCGTGCGGACCCCCGCGAACAGCCCTGACGCCGTCGACCAGATACTGGATCGCTCCCGTTCCTCGGTCGCCATCACGCCGTGCAGCAGGGCCACCGCCGGATGGTGGTCGCCGTAGCGATCCTTCAGCTCGTGCACGACGTCGTCGCAGGACCGTTGATCTACGCGCGACGCGAGCGCCCCCAATGACTCGTGACGCAAGGCCGCCGCGTGCAGCAAAGGTGCGACCAACGCGCCGGCGCGTTCCGTCCAATGATCGTCACCGCGGTCGCCTCGACCCCGACGCGCGACGTCGATAAGGCTGCGGGTGGCCAAAACGGCTCCATCCCAGCTCAACGATTGACGAATCGGTGAGTAGCCGATGCGTTGCACATTCGCCGGTGTGTCCACAGTTCCCGATGGATCAAACAGCAGAGTGGCGCCGCGGCGATGCAGCAACGACATGCGCGACACGACATCGTTCTTCGTCGATGTGACGACGCAAGAACGCGTTGTTATCAGGAGGTTTGGAATGATGAGTGATGACGTCTTACCGCTTCGACTCGGACCGAGCACGAGCGTTGAACGTTGCGCACCGCTCGTTGCATCACCATCGACACCGCGTCCTAAGTAGACGCCGCGATCAACGTTCACGAAGCACACTCAACACGCACGAAAAACAAATGTCGTAAAAAAGTTCGAAATGCTTGACATTGGTCTCTAAAGCGAGTGAACTTTTGTTTGTCCTTCTGCGGAGGAGGTCAACGTTTTGTAATTGTGTTGTGATCAACACGACTGCAAGATGCTCCTGCGCGTTTGGACCGTGCACTGCGTTTGGTCGTCGCACAGCCGGGAGGCTGGGTGGTACACGGGCGAGTTCACGTTATCAAGGCGGTACCAGATTCGTGATCATCACATTGGTGTCATCGAGGTCCCAAATTGATTCAACGTTGAGTCCCAAGGAGGGAAAGTGGCAATAGCCGCGAAGAAAAAGGCTCCGGCCAAGAAGGCAGTAGCGAAGAAGCGTCCTGCCGCCAAGAAGGCTCCGGCCAAGAAGGCTGTAGCGAAGAAGGCTCCGGCCAAGAAGGCGCCTGCGAAGAAGGCTCCGGCCAAGCAGGCTGCCGCCAAGAAGGCTCCGGCCAAGAAGGCTGTAGCCAAGAAGCGCCCAGCTGCCAAAAAGGCTGCCGCCAAGCGTCCCGCCGCGAAGAAGGTAGCCAAGAAGGCTCCTGCTCGCAAGGCCGTGAAGCGCGCTGTAAAGCGCTAGTAGTCAATTCCCTTCGGGGAGTTTCGTTTGAGGGGGCCTGCGGGCCCCCTCAAATGCCGTCCGGACCCCCGCTGAGGTCGTCCAGCTCGTCGACGTCAAAGCGCCACGGGCTGTCGGTGATGATGGTGCAACCTAGCCCCAATCGCGTGGCTTCGCGTTCGTGTTGACGCAAGGACTCCGGCCCGTATGAGAAATGGAAGTCCAGCCCACCGGGAAGGGCCAGGACGTTGGTGCCCTCCTGACGGTGATCGGTGACCATGGTCACGCCTTCGCCCGGATCGAAACGACCGATCCCTTCGGGGGTGCGTAGGTCGCCGTGCACGATGATGACCTGGTCGTAGTCGACGAGGCTCCGGTAGGCGTCGTCCACTGATCCATTGAGGCCTGGAATCCGTGAACGGAAGACCTCCGCCCCGTGGCGGCGCGCAAAGCCGGCCACGTCGTCGTCATCGCACACCACCACCGTTAACAGGGGTCGAGCCGCCTCGAGCACCCCCGCGGCGAGGCGCATGGTGAGCTCAGCTACCTCCTTATCGGTCAGTGCTTCACGAAGCCGGCTTTTGGCGTCGCCGAACCTCTTGAGGGGCACCAGCACCACACGTGTAAAGGGGCGCGAAATCGACACGGCAGTCACCTTAGGAGGTGCCAGACCTCGTTACCCTTTAGGGGTGACACCCACGCTCGAGTTTGAGGAACGAGAACTCCGCCATGGTCCGGTGGTGGGGATCGACGAAGTGGGTCGGGGCGCACTCGCCGGCCCGGTCATGGTCGGCGCGGTCGTGCTTGACGGTCTGCGCGACGCTCCCCGCGGGATTGCGGATTCCAAGGCCCTGTCGGCGAGCCAGCGCGAGAGAATGGTGCCGCTTATCGAGCAATGGGCGAGTGCCTTCGCGGTGGGGATAGCGTCCGCGCACGAGATCGACGAATGGGGGCTGCGCGTCGCGCTCGCCGTCGCGACCGATCGGGCGTTAAGCCAATTGACACTCGCGCCGAGAGGCGCGCTGATCGACGGTCCCGTCAATCTTTTGCGAACGTCGCCGACGATGGCCCTGGGCGACGTGCCGCCCCGCGTGGTGTGGTCCGAGCTTCCCGTCGTGACGATCGTGAAGGGGGACCAACGTTGCGCCACCATCAGCGCCGCCGCGATCATCGCCAAAGTGCGTCGCGACGCGCTGATGCGAGAGCTCCACGAGGAGGCGCCTCTATTCGGTTGGTCCACGAACAAGGGATACGGCTCGCTCGAGCACCGCCGTTCACTGGCTCGCTACGGGCCCACGCGCTGGCATCGTCGTTCGTGGGCGTTGCCCGAGTTGGGCTCGACCATAGAGGGTTAAGTCGCTGGTTGTAGGGTGGCTGAATATGGGTGTGGTCCTTTCCGTGCGTAATCTGCGCACCGAATTTCGAATGCGGACCGCCAACGTCGTGGCCGTCGACGACGTGACCTTCGAGATCAGCGAAGGCGAATGCGTAGGTCTGGTGGGCGAGTCCGGCTGCGGCAAGACGACCATCGGTCTTTCGATCATGCGGCTGCTGCAGAACAACGGTCACGTGATCGGTGGGGCGATCGAGCACTTCGGAAAGGACCTGGCGAACCTCTCTGAAGAGGAGATGCAGAAGGTCCGCGGCAACGAGATCGCCTTCATCCCCCAGGACCCCATGACCTCGCTCAACCCGACCATGAACATCGGCCGCCAGATTGCCGAAGGCTACATCGAACACCGCGGCGCGAGCGACGAGGAGGGCCGCCAGCGCGCCCTCGACGTGCTTCGCCTGGTGGAGATGCCCCGTCCGGAGGAGCGGCTCAACCAGTTCCCCCACGAACTCTCCGGCGGTCTTCGCCAGCGCGTCATCATCGCGATGGCGCTCGTCTGCGAGCCGAAGTTGCTCATCGCCGACGAGCCGACGACCGCGTTGGACGTGACCATCCAAGCGCAGATCCTCGACCTGATCGACCGGCTCCGCCGAGACCTCAAGATGGCGGTCCTGCTCATCACCCACGACATGGGGGTGATCGCCGGGCGCACCGATCGGGTGGTCGTGATGTACGCGGGAAAGAAGGCCGAGTCGGCGGCCACCTTCGACATCTTCTCCCAGATGCGCCACCCGTACACCCAGGCGCTGCTCAACGCCGTTCCCAAGATCGAGGAATCGCACTACCGGCTGCTCTCGATCCCCGGTCTGCCGCCCGACCTCTCGACCGAACTGGTCGGCTGCCGTTTTGCCGACCGCTGTTCGTACGTGACGTCGAACTGTCGCGAGGTGGAGCCGCCCATCGAGATCGCGAAGGATTCGAGGCAGCACGAGTTCGCCTGCTTCAATCCCATCCTGGGCGCCCGCGTCAGCACCGAGGAGCGGGTGGTGGCCAACCAGGTGAACCTGAGCCAGGCCCCCGTGTTGATCGAGTTGCGCAACGTCGTCAAGCTCTTCCCGGTGCGCTCCAACGGGCTCATCCGGCGAAAAGCCGGCCACGTGCACGCCATCAGCGATGTGTCGATCGTCATCCGAGAGGGCGAGACGTTCGGTCTGGTGGGCGAGTCGGGCTGCGGCAAGACAACGACCGGCAAGGTCATGGTGGGACTGGAGGCGCCCACCAGCGGCACTTTGTTGTTCGAAGGGGAGGAGCTGGGTTCCTTGAGGGGTGAAAAGCGTCGCAACGCCCGCCGTAATATCCAGATGATGTTCCAAGACCCCTACTCCTCACTCAACCCGCGTCAACGGGTAGGTTCGATTCTCGAAGAGCCCCTGGAAATCCAGAAGGTCGGATCGTCCAAGGAGCGCCGTGCGCGGGTGCTGGAGCTGCTCAATCAGGTGGGGCTCTCCGCGTCGGCGCTGGTGCGCTATCCCCACGAGTTCTCCGGCGGCCAACGACAACGCATCGGTCTGGCTCGGGCGATCGCCTTGAAGCCCAAGCTCCTGGTAGCCGACGAACCAGTGAGCGCGCTCGACGTCTCGATCCAGGCCCAGATCCTCAACTTGATCAAGGACCTGCAACGTGACCTCGGCCTCTCCTTGCTCATGATCAGTCACGACCTGGGTGTCGTGCGCTACATGTCGGACACGGTGGGGGTGATGTATCTGGGCAAGCTGGTTGAAGTGGGCCCCTCCGACGAGATCTACCTCAACCCCTGTCACCCTTACACGCGGGGACTGCTCGATTCGGTGCCCAAGCCCTTCGCCGCCGATGCTCCCGACGACGTGGAGATCAAGATCAAGGGCGAACTGCCTTCGTCGGTGTTCCCGCCGTCGGGGTGCCGTTTTCGCACTCGTTGCCCCAAGGCACAGGAAGTGTGCGCGAGCGAAGAGCCCGCATTCAGGGAGTTCGGCCCCGACCATTCGGCGGCCTGCCATTTCCCGCTTCGCACGCCAGTGGCCGGTGACCTCGCCCGACGGATCTCGTTTCCCACGTGATGGTCGGCCCTGCGGGAAGGGCCTCTCCGCTAATGCTCAGCGCTTTTGCAGTCGCACCTCGAAGGCGTCGCGCATCGCGTCACCGATGTAATTGAGGGCGATGACGACGACGATGATGCAGATGGCCGCCGGAACGATCTCCCACCAGTAGCCGTCATTGGCGTACGTGACGCCGGTGTTCAGCATGTCGCCCCAGTCGGTATTGGGCAAGGGGATGCCGAGACCAATGAAGCCCAGCGCCGCCAGCGCCAGTATCGAGTCCGCCACGGCGAACGTGCCCACCACGATCATGGTGCCCATGGTGTTGGGCAGGATATGGCGGAAGATGATGCGACGGTTCGAACCGCCCAGCACCTTGACGGCGTGCACGAACTCGCGCGACTTGAGGCTCAGGGTCTCGCCGCGAATAAGTCGCGATGATCCGAACCAGGAGGTGAAGCCGAGGGTCAGGATGATGGTGGTCGACGACGCTCCAAAGAGCACCACTATCACGATGAGCAGGAACAGACCCGGCACGGAGAGTCCGAGGTCCACGAAGCGCATCATCAGGGTGTCGAGCACCTTGCCTCGATAGCCCGACACGGCGCCCCAGATCGATCCCACCACGGTCGAGATAAGACCAGCCAGGAAACCCACGACCAGCGCCGTGCGCCCACCCATCATCAGGCGTCCGACGATGTTGTAGCCGCTCGAATCCGTGCCGAGGATGTCCTGCCACGAGTGGAACCACGGATAGTTCACCGCGGTCTGACCCTTAATGGTCGACGTCAACGCAGCGAATTGATTTGTTTGGTTCGTGTGGTAGATGTCCGGACCGACGAACGAGAAAAGCACGAAGAACACCAGGACCCCGAGGCTGACGACGGCGAGCCGGTTCTCCTTGAACGTTCGCCATAGGAGAGAGAACATTCCGCCGATGTCCGTGCTTTCACCCCCCGAGGGGCTGAGCGGGGCCTGTTCGATGATGATCGACATGGTCCTACCTTCCGCCGCTGCCGAGCCGTATTCGCGGGTCGGCCATCGCGTAGAGGATGTCGGCAACGATTGATCCGATGACGGTGACGGCGGCCGCCACGATCGTGGTGCCCACCACGACGGGCGTGTCGTAGTTGGTGGCCGAGCGCAGAGTCAACAGACCCATGCCCGGTATGTCAAAGATTGTCTCGGTGATGAGGGCGCCGCCGACGATGGTGGGAAGGCTAAGGCCGACGATGGTGATCATAGGCAGAATCGAATTACGTATGGCGTGGCGATTTATGACCTTGCGGTGGGGCAGCCCCTTGGCCTTGGCGGTGCGGATGTAGTCCTGCGTCAAGGTATCGAGCATCGAGGAGCGCTGGTAACGACTGAGGCCACCTACGCCGAGGAGCGAGAGCGTCAAGACCGGAAGTACGTACTGCATCGGGCTTGAAAAAATCGCGAACGCACCTTGCGCCGAGTTCACGGTCACGGGAAAGAAATGGAACTTGATGGCGAATATCGAGATGAGGAACTCACCGATGAGAAAAACCGGCGTGGCGTACAGCACGAAAGTGACGCTGGTGGCCACATAGTCGAAGTGAGAGTTGCGTCGTTGTGCTTGCATGTTGCCCAAGGGCACGGCGAGCACGAACTGAATGATCAACGCCACGGTGATCAACAACACTGTGTGGCCAAGGGCCGACTTGATGAGATACCACACCGGCGCGTGCTGGATCAACGAGTAGCCGAGATTAAGGTGTATCGCTTGGTTGAGATAGTTCAGCAGTTGGACGATCAACGGCCGGTTGAGTCCGTTTTGTACGTTATAAATCCTTATGTTGGCCGGCGTGGCGCGGCGTCCGAGGGCCACCACGGCCGGTCCACCGGGCACGAAGTGCTCCAAGACGAAGGTGCCAGCGATCACCAGCAGAATGACCACGATCCCCTGGAAGATTCGTCGAGCCAGGAACGAAATCATGAGCGAAGGCTACTAGTGAGGACGATGAGCCGCGGTCTGGCG
>JBARBL010000100.1:0-9994 GCA_049793015.1 Acidimicrobiales bacterium
GAGCGACCCTGTCACGAAGAAGTTCGGGCCGAGGTTGAGCCCTATGAGCAGCGCGAAGGGATGCGGCGGCACGCGGGCCGCCAGCAAGGACGCGGCCGGCAGATTGTTGACCAGGACCGAGAGAACCGACGACACCCCCGCGGTGGCCCACGTATCGAGATGACCCAGCATCACGCTCGGACCCGACCACAGCCGCCCGAGGGCGCCGAGCACCACGGCCACTCCGAAGAGCCCGACAAGGACCGGGAGTCCCAGCACCTCGAGCACGTGAAGGATGCTCTCACGGCGCTCGACGAGGCGAACGATGACCGCGACGAGGCCCACGGCCGCCACGGGCAAGGCGGGCGACGAGAGCACGAGCACCAGCACGGTCGCGAGGAGGACGGCGACAAGGCCCAGTCCCCACGCCGGTCGCGGTGCCGGCGCGGGCGACGACGTGCTGAGCCCGAACGAACGATGCTCAAACCAGACGATCACGGAGGCGGTGACGACCAGCGCCGCCAACACCGGCATCCACATGTCGGCGAAGAACGCGGCGCCGCTCAGGTGGAAGTGGCCAAGCACGATGAGGTTCGTGAGGTTCGAGCCCGGCAGGAACAGGGATCCGGCGTTGGAGAGCAACAGGCACCCGTAGAGCAGCGGGGCCTCACCTCCGCCTCGGCTTCGCGCGGTGTAGATGAGAATTGGCGTGAGAAAGGCCACCGACGTGTCCAGGTTCAACAACGCGGTCGTCGTGGCGATCACGAGGGATGCGCCCAGGAAGAGCACGAACCCGTTGGTCGAGAGACGCGCGAGTTGGCCGCCGACGCTGTTGAAGAGTCCGTCGTCGTTCGCGACCAAGCCAATCAAGAGGAGCCCGCTCACCAATACGAAGGGCGACCAGTCCTGACCCGCGGCGGCCCGCGCGTCCGAAGCGTTGGCAAGAACGGCGGCCACGATCCCGACGAGGCCGAGCGCCATGAGGGCGCGAGAGAACCGTCCAGATCTCCGGGTTCGGTGGCGGATCACGTCAAGGAACTTCTTCATCTCATCTCAGTCTCGCATCCACCGCGTCAAACGCCCTCTCGCCGCCGGGTCTGAGACGTGCCCAGCGGTTCCACGAATGACGTCCCGTCGGCACCGTGACGTCCCGCGGGCTTCGCTAGATTTCTTTAGGTGCCGAGGTCTCGACACGAGAGGAGCGACCATGAGCGACGTGCGACCGTCCATCTATGACTACGTCGGCGGTGAACCCGCCTTCGCCGCGTTCGCGAGCGCCCTTCACGAGCGATGTCTCGAAGACCCGGTTCTCAACCATCCGTTCTCGCACCCGGCCCACCCTCAGCACTTGGAGCACCTCGCGGGGTACCTGGGCGAAGTCTTCGGAGGGCCGCCGCGCTATTCGAAGGCCCTGGGAGGTCACTCGGCGATGCTCATCATCCACGCCAACGCCGAAGCCGAGCAGGACCTGGCGATGCGCTTCATCGAGTGTTTCGTCACGGCCGCCGACGACGTTGGCTTACCGCAGGACCAGACATTCCGAGACACCTGGCGCGCGTACATCACCTGGGCCGTTACCGAGGTGTACTCGTACTCTCCCTCCGGCTCCGTGGTGCCCGACGGTCTGGCCATGCCCCGATGGGGTTGGGACGGCCTGAGGACGGACGTCACGTCCGACTAAGTGCCCGCCACGGGGCGAGACCCTCGCTAGGCCGAGGCCCCGCGCCTCCAAAGTGAGGGGGTCAGGCGAATGACGCCCGCCACGGCGATTACCAGGCCGAGCAACATCAAAGCCCCGGCGATGATTAGTGAGAGAGGGAAAGTGCTCGACGCGGCCATGATGCCACTGCCGATACCCTGGCCAAGGAAGTGCGGCGCGTAGAGCGACTCGCTCACCCACCACAAGACGGTGCCGCCAACGATTGCGATCATGGCCGCGCTCACGACCAAGGCCAAGCCCGAGAGCATTCGAAGGGTTCGCCTAGTCAGATCGAGCTGGCGGCTCACGTTGAGCGCGGCGCCCGTCGCGAAAGCCAACGTGACGACCACCGCGACGCACCAGAGGACGAAGACGATTTCGTAGGCGAGAAGCCCGCCGTTTCGATCACTCGTGCTCAATCCGTGCGCCCAGACGGCCAGGCCGACCGTGAACGCCACCACACCAATGCCGGCCACGACCGATCGAACGACGGGGCGACGAACTAAGGGCCAGTTACCGCCGCGCACGTAGCGCCACGCGGAAGGGGCGGTAAGCAGGGCGCCAACCAGCACCACAACGATGCCGATGACGCCCGCGTCCTGGACGATCAGGTAGCCGAGGTTGGGCAGCAGGTGATGCGCGCGGGGAGTGGAGGCACTCCAGTGCTCGGAGAACTTGGCGAAGTCAGCGCCGGCGACCATGAAACAGGCCCACCCGCACAGAATTGCCAGCGACCCCGCGCGCAGCCGCTCGTTCGCGCCCGCGGCGGCGCCGACCAGCCCGAACTCTCGAACTCGCTCGATCAACGCGGTACGAAACATGGCCGCTCGCGCTCGCCGCGGCACGTCGGCGTGGCCGTAGGTGTCCTCCAGCAGGGCAATCATGCCGGCGCCGTACCGCTCCCTCCAGCGTGGCGGGAACCATCGGACCAGGCGCTCGAAGCGGTCGGCGCGCGTCATCGTGCGCCATCCGCGCGTGCGATCGCCGGTCCCGTTCGACGAGCCGAAAGGCGAAGACCGAGTCGCGACGCGCCCACGTCGGAGAGGGCTCGCATCTCTCGCACGGCGTCGGCCAACGCTGCTCGTCCGCTGGCCGTGATGCAGTAGGGCTGGCGGCGATCCTCGCTCGGCGTGGGCTCAATCAGTCGGCGCTCTTCGAGTCGGGTGATCGCGCCGTACAGCGCACCCGGCCCCAGCGAGACACCTGCGAACGTCTCGATGTCCTTCGTGAGCGCGTAGCCGTGCTTTGCGCCGGAGGCCAGGCTGGTGAGGATGAGTAGCGGGGGTTCGTTGTTACGTCCGAGCCCCGCCCGTGCCGATGCGCTCTTCTTCGCCATCTCGATGACATTACTACGTCACACGTAGTAATGCAAGAACGAGCGGAATCCCGCACGGTTCGAGGGAGTCTTTCACCACCACGCTCCGTGGATTCGCCGCCGTTCGGTGGATCAAACGTGTTAAGAATTCCATCGTCAGCGAATAACTGCCGGCATCGCGAGCAATGAAAGGGTTGCCATGAGTCAAGTCGAGAGTGTCCCAGAAATCGTTCGGGCCGCGCTGGTCCAGACCAAGTGGACCGGTGACAAGGCGTCGATGATCGAGGCCAATGTCGCGCTCGCCCGTCAAGCCGCCAGCCAAGGCGCGCAGGTGCTGTGCTTTCAGGAACTTTTTTACGGACCGTATTTCTGCCAGGTGCAAGACCCCGAGTACTTCTCCTACACCGAGTCGATCCCCGGGCCCACCACGTCTCTCATGTGCGACCTGGCGCGAGAGACGGGCATGGTGCTGGTGGTGCCGATCTACGAAGTGGAGCAGGAGGGGGTCTTCTACAACACGGCCGTGGTCATCGACGCCGACGGCACCTACCTTGGCAAATACCGCAAGCACCACATCCCGCAGGTAAAGGGGTTCTGGGAGAAGTTCTACTTCCGACCGGGCAACCTGGGCTTCCCCGTCTTTCAAACCGCCGTCGGTCCGATCGGCGTCTACATCTGTTACGACCGGCATTTCCCCGAAGGCTGGCGAGCCCTCGGCCTCGGCGGCGCGCGCATCGTCTTCAACCCGTCGGCCACCAGCCGGGGCCTCTCGGCCTACCTCTGGAACCTGGAGCAGCCGGCCTCGGCGGTGGCCAATGAATACTTCGTCGGGGCCATCAACCGGGTGGGAGTCGAGGAGCTGGGCGACAACAGCTTCTATGGCTCGTCCTACTTCGTGGACCCTCGAGGCCAGAAGATCGGCGACGCAGCGTCGGACAGTGACGACGAGGTCATCGTGCGCGACCTGGACATGAACGTGCTGCGCGAAGTGCGCCACACCTGGGCCTTCTATCGCGACCGACGGCCAGACAGCTACGACGACCTGGTGACGCCGTAGCGGGTTCGATATCTACCTAGGGAAGGCGGTGGATCAATGAAGATTCTCATCTCGGGCGGCACGGTGGTCAACGCCAGCGGCCCCTTCGAGGCTGACGTCCTGGTGCAAGACGAGCTCATCGTCGCCTTGGGCGCCCCGGGTTCGACGACCGCCGCCTCGTGGAGGGAAGGCGCCGACCGAGTGATCGACGCCACGGGACAGCTGGTCGTCCCCGGCGCTATCGACGGCCACACCCACATGGAGATGCCCTTTGGCGGCACCTACTCCGTCGACACCTTCGAAACGGGCACCCGAGCGGCGGCTTTCGGCGGCACGACGACGATCATCGACTTCGCCATCCAATCCAAGGGGGCCAGCCTGCACGAGGGCCTCGAAAAATGGCACGACAAGGCCGACGGCAACTGCGCCATCGACTACGGCTTTCACATGATCGTCTCGGACGTCAACGAGCAGTCGCTCAAGGAGATGGACCAACTGGTGGGCGAAGGCGTGACCAGCTTCAAGCTCTTCATGGCCTACCCCGGCGTGTTCTATTCCACCGACGGCGAGATCCTCCAGGCCATGCAGCAGGCGTCGTCCAACGGTGCCACCATCATGATGCACGCCGAGAACGGCATCGCCATCGACGTGCTGGTCGCCCAGGCCCTGGCCCGGGGGGAAGGCGATCCCAAGTATCACGGCCTGACCCGACCGGCCCAGTTGGAAGGCGAAGCAACGCACCGCGCCATCGTGCTGGCGCGCGTCGCGGGCGCCCCCCTGTACATCGTGCACCTGTCGGCCAGCGAGGCGCTCGAGGAGGTCGTCGCGGCACGAGACCTCGGCCAGAACGTCTTCGCCGAGACCTGCCCGCAGTACCTTTTCCTCTCCGATGACGACCTCGCCCGTCCCGGGTTCGAAGGGGCCAAGTACGTTTGCTCACCGCCCCTGCGACCCGAGAGCTACCACGCCCGGCTGTGGCGAGGACTGCGCACCGACGACCTCAGCCTCGTCTCCACCGATCACTGCCCCTTCTGCTTCAAGGAGCACAAGGAGCTCGGCGTCGGGAACTTCTCCAAGATCCCCAACGGTCTGCCCGGCGTCGAGCACCGTTTGGACCTCATCTTCCAGGGCGTGCACCAGGGAGAGATCTCCCTCGCCCGATGGGTCGAGGTCACGGCCACGACCCCGGCGCTGATGTTCGGCCTCTTCCCCCGCAAGGGCGTCATCGCGCCGGGATCGGACGCCGACATCGTGGTCTACGACCCGAAGGCGTCGCACGTCCTCTCCGCGACCACCCACCACATGAACGTCGACTATTCGGCCTACGAAGGCCTGGAGGTCAAAGGCAAGGCGACGACCGTGCTCTCGCGTGGTTCGGTCATCGTCGAAGACGACGGGTACGTCGGCGACGCCGGCGCCGGGAAGTTCCTGGAACGCGGGCTCAACGGATGCCTGCGATGAGTGTCTCGCCCGCGGTGAACGAGGGAGCGTAGATGGACTTCGGATTGGTGGCTCAGACCAACGCGCCGGCCCGCCAGGTCATAGAACTGGCGCAACGCGCCGAGGCAGCCGGCTTCACCCACTTCTGGACCTTCGACTCGTGCGTGCTGTGGCAGGAGCCGTTCGTGATCTACTCCCAGATCCTCAGCTCCACCTCGCGAATCAAAGTCGGTCCGATGGTCACCAACCCCCAGACCCGTGACTGGACCGTGACGGCCTCGCTCTTCGCCACCCTCAATGACATGTTCGGCCCCCGCACGGTCTGCGGCATCGGCCGCGGCGACTCGGCCGTGCGCTACACCGGCGGCAGCCCTTCGTCGCTGGCGACCCTGGGCGAAAGCATGGGCGTGATCAAGGCCCTGGCCGAAGGTCGCGAGGCCGTGCTGCACGACACGGCGGTCAAGATACCGTGGGTCGAGGACGGCCATCTGGACGTCTGGATGGCGGCCTACGGACCCAAGGCCCTCGAGCTGGCCGGTGCCAAAGCCGACGGGTTGATCCTGCAGCTGGCCGACCCCTTCGTGGTCAACTGGGCCATTCAGACCGCCCGCCGCTCGGTCGAGGCCGTCGGCAAGGACACGAAGGACTTCACGGTCTGCGTGGCCGCGCCGGCGTACGTGGGCGGCGACCTCGCGCACCAGCGCGATCAAGTGCGGTGGTTCGGCGGCATGGTGGGCAACCACGTCGCCGACATCGTGGAGCGCTACGGTTCGGATTCACAGATCGTTCCCCCAGCGCTCACGGACTACATCAAAGGACGCAGGGGCTACGACTACAGCCATCACGGCCGGGCGGGCAACCCCTCGACCGAATTCGTGCCGGACGAGATAATCGACCGATTCTGCCTCCTCGGCCCCGTCGAAAGCCACCGCGAACGGCTAGCCGAGCTGGAGGCGCTCGGCGTCAACCAATTCGCGCTCTACCTCATGCACGACGATCCCGAGGGAACCATCGAGGCCTACGCCCGCGACATCATCGCCCATTAAGGATCGATCCAAAGGCCCCTCCAAGAATCGAACGGGCCATCGCGACCGTTGCGGGCGCGCCCAAGCCCCGCCGAGGGGAACCTTTAGTCTCGTCAAAACTCGCTCACCCTAGAATGAGAGCCGGACGGAGCAGTTGGCCAGCCGACTTCGCGCCTTCGGCGCCAGGGACCAGAGATGAGACGGCGTGAAAAGACTCTTCGTGTTCGACCTAGACGGGACCCTCGCGGAGAGCAAATCCTCGCTCAGCCCGGAGATCGCTGGACTGCTGGGTGACCTCCTGGCGTTCATGAAGGTCGCGGTCATTTCGGGGGGCGCCTGGGAGCAGTTCGAATCGCAACTGCTGGCCAAGCTGCCCAGCGATGATCACTTCGAGAACCTCTTCCTGCTCCCGACGTGCGGCACGCAGTTCTTTCGCTACGTGGGGCACTGGGAGAAGATCTACTCCGAGGACTTGAGCGACGACGAGAAGAAGAAGATCATCGACTCCTTGCAAAAGGCTATGGACGAGTCGGGCATCAAGGTGGAAAAGATCTGGGGTGAAGCCATCGAGAATCGCGGCAGCCAGGTCACGCTCTCCGTGCTGGGCCAGCAAGCGCCGCTGAGCGCGAAGGAAAGCTGGGACCCGGACTTCAAGAAGCGCAAGATCATCACTGCCCTGCTCGAGCCGATGCTGCCCGACTTCTCGATTCGCATGGGCGGCACCACGTCGATCGACGTGACCAAGCCCGGCATCGATAAGGCCTACGGGATAAAGAAGCTGCGCGATCATCTCGACATCCCCCTAAAGGAGATGCTCTTCGCCGGCGACGCCATCTTCGAGGGCGGCAACGACTACCCGGCCCAGGAGGTCGGAGTGGATTCGATCCTGGTGCGCGACACCAAGGAAACCGCGCGGGTGATTCAGACGGTGATCGCCTGTCTCGGTGACGGGTCGGTGCAGATTACGTCGCCCGGGAGGGTCTAGTGGCGCCCTTTTCGATGAAGCCGCTGGGTCTGGTCATCGAACCCGACACGAACAACCCCCACGAAGTGGGAGGAATCCTCAACCCGGCGGCGGCCCGCGGACCGGACGGCGAGTTGTACCTGTTCCCGCGCATCGTGGCTGAGAACAACTTTTCGCGCATCGGCATCCTGAAGGTCCTCTTCGATCACGCCGGCGAGCCCGTCGGGGTCGAACGCCTGGGGATCGCCCTCGAACCGACGGAACCGTACGAACTTCGCCCCGACGGTGGAGGAGGCTGCGAGGACCCCAGGGTCACCTACGTCCAGCCCCTTGACCGCTACCTCATGACCTACACGGCGTTCTCGCCGCTCGGCCCACGGGTGGCCCTCGCGGTGTCCAAGGACCTGCTCACGTGGGAGCGACTGGGACTGGCGACCTTCGAGCCGTTCGAGGGCCTCGAGTTTAACGGCATCGACAACAAGGACGCGACCGGCTTCCCTGCCGCCATACCCAATCCGTCGGGCCAGCCGGAGCTGGCCATACTGCACCGGCCGCTCTTCCCCGACACCCTGCCCGAGGACAACGCCGACAAGGAGGAGGATCGCATCATCGACCTGCACAAGGAGAGCATCTGGATCTCCTACAGCTCGATGGAGCTGGCCGGCGACGATCCCGCCCAGCTGAGCAACTTCACCTCGCACCACCGCCTCGCCGCGCCGGTGTCGCCGTGGGAGGCTCTCAAGATCGGCAGCGGCACGCCGCCGGTGATGACGCGCCACGGTTGGATGATCGTCTATCACGGGGTGAGCGAGATGCTCGAACCAGACACCAACGAGGAGCGCATCACGTACTCGGCGGGCGTGATGATGATGTCGAAGGAACATCCCCAAAAGTTGGTCTACCGCTCGATGAAGCCGGTGCTGGTTCCCCAGCCGTCGACCGGACCCCGCGGCACTCCTTCGAACGTGGTATTCCCCACCGGCATCGACCGGCGAACCGACATCGACAAGCCCCACCGCTACGACGTCTACTACGGGCTCAACGACTTTCGCATCGGCGTCGCGCGCATCGACGTACCTCCCAACATCCCGCACGTGCCGATGGCCGACCCCCCTTCAGGAACGATCAGTTGAGAGTTGGTCCGCCCGCGTCCAGGGTCCCCCTCCGGGCACCGCTCACGGCACTCGGCTTCGTCGCGCGCAGGGTCGCTCGGGCGACTCGCGCACCATTCGCTTCGTCCAAAGGAGAGAAATGAAGGCAACCCAAGAATTGCACGACCTGGGCCAGAGCCTCTGGCTCGACAACATCACCCGGGGGCTGCTCGATGAAGGGACGATCGAGGGCTACATCACCACGCACTCGGTGACCGGACTGACGTCCAATCCCTCCATCTTCTACAGCGCCATCGAGACCGGCGCCTACGACCAGGAGATAATGTCGCCGACGAATAAGGGACTCTCCAACGAGCAGGTCTTCTTCAACCTGGCGATAGCGGACCTGCAGCGGGCCGCCGACCTCTTTAAGCCCGTGCACGAACGCACCGACGGGGTCGACGGATGGGTCTCGCTCGAGGTCTCGCCGCTGCTCGCGTACGACACCCGCCAGACGGTCGAGGCGGCCATGTCCATATCGAAGCGGGCCGACCGCACGAACCTCTTCATCAAGATCCCCGGCACGCCCGAGGGACTGCCGGCGATCGAGGAGTCAATCGCGTCGGGCATCCCCGTGAACGTGACCCTGCTCTTCGACGCCGACCAGTACCTCGCGGCCGCCGACGCCTACCTGCGCGGCGTGGAGCGGCGCGTCAAGGCCGGTCTCAATCCCGCCGTCGGCTGCGTGGCCTCGCTGTTCATCTCGCGCTGGGACACGGCCGTGGCCAACTCGGTGCCCGACGAACTGAAGAACCAGCTCGGCCTCGCCGTCGGCTTCGAGACCTATCGGGCCTATCGCCAACTCATGGCCTCGGACCGCTTCCAGCGGCTCCGCAACGAAGGCGCACGTGCCCAGCGCCTGCTCTGGGCGAGCACAAAGACCAAGGACCCCGACGCCTCGGACACCCTGTACGTCGAGGGACTGGCCTCGCCGTTCACCATCAACACGATGCCCGACTCCACGCTGGAGGCCCTCTTCGACCACGGCACGATCGCCAGTGTCCTGTCGCCCGACGGAGGGGACTACGCAGCACAACTCAACGCCTTCGCCAAGGCCGGAGTCGACAAGCAGGGTCTGGCGCTCAAGCTGCAGGAGGAGGGCGCCGCCTCCTTCACCAACTCGTGGAACGAACTGCTCGCTCGCATCGACGTCCAACTTTCCCACGCGCAGGGCCAGGCGTGAGCGCCGCCGCCCCCTTGCGGCAGCGAAAATCTTGGAAGGCCCTGGAGGCGAACTTCCTCGAGATCAACTCACGTCACCTGCGCGATCTCTTCGCCGACGACCCCGGCCGCGGCGAGCGCCTCACGGTCGAGGCCGAAGGGCTGCTCCTGGACTATTCGAAGAACCGGATCACCGACGAGACGCTCAAGCTTCTCTTCCAGCT
>JBARBL010000101.1:0-15511 GCA_049793015.1 Acidimicrobiales bacterium
GCCCCCGACCTCAAAGCCGCGCGCAGGGCCGCCACGTCGCTGGCGGGGCGAAGCGGGGGGTGGACCTTGAAGAGCGGGTCGAAGGTTGCGCAGGCGCTCTCGTCGAGCGTGAAGTGGTGCGGAGCCACTTCGCAACTCACCGGCAGGCCCTCGTCCCGGGCCGCCGCCACCAGGGCCAGGGAACGGGCCGTCGAGAGATGCATGAAGTGCACGGCGCCTCCAGTGAGGCGCGCCAGTTCGATGTCCCTCATCACCATCAGCTCCTCGGCGATCGAGGGCCGTCCCACCAGTCCCAGGCGACTGCTGAGCGCGCCCTCGTTCATGGATCCTCCCCCGGCCAGGGACTCGTCCTCGCAGTGCTGGGCCAGTGTTACGCCGAGCGGCTTGGCGTAGGTGAGGGCCCGACGCATCAGCGAGGGGTCCTGCACGCCGGTGCCGTCATCGCTGAAGAGGCGCACGCCGAGCGCTGCCATCTCCGCCAAGGGCGCGAGCATCTCACCGCGTCGTCCCTGGCTGATCGCCCCGGCCACCATGACGTCCACCACGCTTCGCGCGCCACGTTCGAGCACGTACGCGACAAGCGCGACGTTGTCGAGCGCCGGTTCGGTGTTGGGCATGGCCATGATCGCGCCGTAGCCGCCCACCGCGGCGGCCAGCGCCCCGCTCTCGATCGTCTCGGCCTCTTCGCGACCCGGCTCGCGTAGGTGGGTATGCAGGTCAACGAACGCTGGCCCGACCCAGCAGTCGGTCGCGTCCACCTCGTGCGCGCCCGCCGGGGCGTCGACGTTCTTTCCCAATTGCGAGATAACCCCGTCGACCACCAGCAGGTCGCCGACGTAGGACGACGACGCCCCGACCAACAGGCCCCGTCGAAAGACGAACGTGCTCATAACCCTGATCCCTCCCCGGATCCCGCCATCGTGAGGTAGAGCACCGACATCCTGATCGGCACCCCGTTGGCCACTTGACGCGTGATGAGGGCCGAAGGAAGGTCCGCCACCCGCGAGTCGATCTCCACCCCGCGGTTCATGGGACCGGGGTGCATAATGAGCGTGGTCGGGCGAAGCCTCCTGGCGCGATCCATGGTGAGTCCAAAGGTCGTCGTGAACTCGCCCAGGCTCGGCACGAACGAACCCGTCCCGCGCTCGCGCTGCAGGCGAAGCAGGGCCACTACGTCGGCCCAGTCGAGGGCCTGGTCGAAATCGTCCGCGACCTCCACCGGCCAGCTCCCGATGTCCTCCGGCAGAAGTGTGCCAGGGGCCGCGACGCGCACCTGCGCGCCCAGGGCCACGTAGGCGGCGATGTCGCTTCGCGCGACCCGACTGTGGCGCACGTCGCCCACGATCAGCACGTGCAACCCGTCGAAGAGCTCGGCGCCCGACTCGAGGCCCGACGTGCCGTGACGTTGTGCCAGGACCTGTCGCACGGTGAAGACGTCGAGCAGCCCCTGGGTGGGGTGCTGGTGCAACCCGTCGCCCGCGTTGATCACCCGCACGTGCGGCACGTAGCGACTCACCTGTACCGCCGCGCCGCTCGACTGATGACGCATCACCACCGCGTCGATGCCCAAGGCGTCGATGGTCGCGATGGTGTCGCGCAGCGACTCGCCCTTCTTCACGCTGCTCGAGGCCATGGCCAAGGACAGCACGTCCGCGCTCAGTCGCTTCGCGGCGGTCTCGAAGCTGAGGCGCGTCCTGGTCGACTCCTCAAAGAACAGGGACGCCACCACCCGACCCTTGAGGGCCGGCACCTTCTTGATCGCGCGCTGGTTGACCTCGACGAAGCTCTCGGCCACGTCGAGCACCTCAAGAATCGCTCGACACGAGAGGCCTTCGAGCGACAGGAGGTTCTGGCCGCGGATGGTATCGATCACGAAGAATCCTTCGATCCGATCCAGACGCCCTCCATGGTCGCGACGATCGCCTCGTCGAGGGACGTCGGCAGGTTCTTACCCACGTAGTCGGGACGGATCGGTAGCTCTCGATGTCCGCGGTCGATCATGACGGCCAGCTGCACCGATCGCGGCCGTCCCCAGTCCGACAGCGCGTTGAGCGCCGCCCGGATGGTGCGCCCCGTGAAGAGCACGTCGTCGACCAGCACCACGGTCCGACCGGTCAGGTCGTGGTCGATGGACGTCATCGCCGAGCGCGGCACCGGGTTGAGCGAGAGGTCATCGCGATAGAACGACACGTCGAGCAGACCCAGCGGCGTCTGGGCGCCGGCGATGTCCGCAAGCAACGCGCTCAGGGCGCGGGCGAAGGGCTCGCCGCCCCTCTGGAGTCCGATCACCGAGAGGCGCTCGAGTGAGTGGTTCCGCTCGACGATCTCGTGGGCCATGCGCCGCAGCGCGCGGGCGACGTCGTCGCGGGACAGGAGCTGGCTCTTCGCTAAAAACGTCAGGTCGCGTGGTCGCGCCTGACGTTCATCACTGGTACTCATATCTCTCCCGCCGTACGAGCCTCACCGGACCCGCTTCACGACTTTCGACACTCACTATACCAGCGGGCCCCGTGACCGACGATGCGAACGTGCATCTTCGCGCCCTCGTTGCACCGCAATGGTGGCCTGCGTGCCCCTACGGTGACCGTTTCTCGTTCTCGTCGTCGGAGGTCGGTGCCTCGCGGCTCGCGTTCAGGTCGCGTTGGTACTCCTGCCACGCCGTCAGCATTCCCGAATATTGGGGGTCGAGTGCAGGCTTGGCGGGACGCTTTCTACGGCGCACGCCGGATGTGTTTCCGTGGAGGAAATTCCACCACATGTAAACGCCGAAGATCCCGAGCAGGGGCCATTCGAACACGTAGGCCCAGCTGAGATTGTTGCCGCGTTCAGCGCGTCCGAGCTCGAACCAGAAGGCCACGGCGCACAGCGCAAGCCCGGAGATAAGCGTGAGGTGCAGTTTGATGGCTTCAACGCCAGAGACCTTTCGTGGCGCTGAAACGGGCGGGAGATCCTTATCGACAGGAGGGACGTCGTCCACGCGACCACCCTACCTTCGACACGGCAAGAACCGCGTTGAGTAGCCGCGAAGACCTCGCGACTTTGTTGCGTCAAGTTGGACGGAATCTGCGCACGAGCCACTCTACCCATCCGGCATCGCGGATCGTTTCACTAGAGTCAGTGGAGACAATTTCGGACTGGTGAGTTGATGACGGAAGAACCGCGACAGGAGGACGACACTTCAAGATCGCTCCGTGAACCACCCGCGACGACCGGCGACGTTGGCCCACCGCCAATCGATCGTGCGGCCGCGCTGAGGGCTGGTCGCACCCCGGTGTCACCAAAATTCATTCTCTGGGCCATCGTCGCCTTCGCCATCCTGGGCCTCGGCGGCGAGGCCCTGCAGCACTACGTCGGCAACTTGGGGCTACCCACCACGCCGACCATCCCCATCACCTCGACGACCACGACCGTCCCAAGCGGAGCACAGGGGCCGCTGACGATGTCGGAGTTTCTCGGCCTGCGCCAAATCGGCACCGCCGCCGCACCCCAGTTCACGCTCAAGGACCAGCAAGGGCGTTCGTGGGCCCTCTCGAGCGCCAGGGACAAGGTCGTGGTGCTCGCTTTCTACGACGCAAACTGCAACGACATATGCCCCGTTCTCGGCGCGGAGATCAAGGCCGCGAACCGCCTGCTCGGCGTCCAAGCGTCGAAGGTCGACTTCGTGATCGTGAACACGAACCCCCACGACCTCAGGACGTCATCGTCGCCGCCCGCATTGGTGGTGCCGGGCTTGGCGAATGTCTCGAACGTTCGCTTCGTCACGGGCTCGCTGTCCGTGATCAACACAGTCTGGACCAACTACGGCATTTCCATCCGGGTCGGGGCGCATCCCAGCGATGAGACGCACAACAACCTCATGTACTTCATCGATCCCGCCGGGCGACTGCGGGTCCAGATCGACCCCTTCGCCCACGAGAACGCGTTTGGCGTAGTGAGTCTTAACGCGTCGGAGATGAATCGCTTTGCCCGGGGCATCGCGAATGTGGCCGATAGTCTCGTAAAGTGACTGACGACAACCAGAAACCGCCTTACAACTCTTACGACCCCGCTGCAATGGCGGTGCCGTCCTCCGAGTCCACGGTCCTTGTCTGGTACAAACGCCCACGATTTCTTATCGCCCTGGCCATAGTCGTGGTACTCGGCGTGTCGGTCATCACCGACCTTCCTCGACACATCACCAAGGCGCAGGACGCGTCCGAACAGAACGACTCAATTCATCAGATCAACACTGACGTCGCTCCGTGCGTCTACGCCGTCCAGCAGAGTTTCACCTTTTACCAGGAGCACGTCACCGGCCAGTTGTCGGCCGCGCACCTGAAACAGGTGCCGGCGCTCCTAGTGGGCGACCAGACCGCCTGTTCGTTCGCGAGCGGCGGCATCTACGACCTGACCAACAACATCCAGGTCAACGACACCGCCGCCGGCAAACATATCGACCGCATGCTGAGCGTCATCGTCACGTGGGCGACTTCCGACGCGTTGGCCGCCATAGAAGACATCCAATACCTCTTCGTGCACCCCGGCAACGCCACCAAAATAGCGAAACTCTCCAAGCGTGAAGCGCTGCTCGCGGAGGACAAGGTGAAGATCGACGCGGCTTTCCAAGCCGCCGAGAACCTGTTGGGGATCACCCTTAAAAGCCCTAAAATCCCCTCCCTGGCGAATCTGAGCGGCACCTAAACACCCCGACACGGTCAATACAAAGGGGCTGGACTACTCCTTGTTCGCGATGGTGCCGAGAACCTTTTCGCGGCGCATCATCCTCGTGAGCTCGTCGTCGGGGTTCTCTTCCGATTGAAGCCAGTGGATCAGATTCCAGAAGATGACGGGTAAGAATGACGCCGCCGAAAGCAGCCACATGAAACCCGTGCTCAGTTGCTGGTCCGCGGCCAGGGAAACGCCGCGACCGGCGACGTGGGAGAAGGCCGGGTACCACGAACGCCCCGACATCGCGCCCAGATACGAGAGCACCCACACCACCCACATTGAGATCGCCGCCATCCCAATGCGAAACGGACGGGGGGCGCCGGGCTTCATCGGCGGCGATTCAACGAGGTCTAACCACAGCAGCAGGCCTACGCACACCAGCACCAACGACTCAACAGGAGCCAGCCAGGCGTTCGTCACCCCGTAATCTACGACGGGGGCCACGCGCCAAAAGATTGTTGAAAGGACGAAGAGGGTTCCTATCGTGTAGGCCACGCGGTCCCCCGAGCGCCTCAATCGAGCGACGGCGAGGCGATCGATTAATCGGGGCTTCGTGACAGGCGCGGTTAGTCCGTCCGCCGCGATCACGCGTGGAACGCGCGAAGCGAGTCCCAGCCACCGCCAGGGCGCCCCGAGGACCAAGAGGGCCGGAATGCACACGGCGAAAAAACAGAACTGGATTGACTCAACGAATTGGTACTGACGCGACCAGTGCGAGATGGGTGGCACCAGACACAGAATCCAAAGAAGTGTTCCCAGCGAGGCGAGAACACCTCGAAAATATTTACCCTTAACTGGAGTCAGTTCTGCCGGTGCCGTCAAGATCACTTGAAGTGATGCCGCTGGAAGAAGCCCCAGACCATAATGCCGATGAACACGCCAAGCAGTACCACCAACGTCTGGACCTGGGCACCAATGTAACTGTCAACTGCCTGCATCATCACCAGCCCTTCAACCATTGAGAAGCACAACCTGGAACTTCAACAATCCCTCACACCATAATGCCACGGCGTCCTAAAGCAGATAGAACATCGCAAAGAACAGGAAACCGCTGAGTGCCACGAATCCCCAGAAGTAGGTCATCGAAGCTACGTTCGCTCGGAAGAGTTGCGCTGACGGTTCCATCGTGAGTTCGGCGAACTTACTGCCCGACTCCTTATGCATCCGAATGGAACGGGCCAGCACCGTCTCGATCCAATACGCACCAAAGAGGAGCGTCATGATGTTGATGATTGCCCACCCGATGAACGTCGAAGCATACCCGCTCGACCCTGGATTGAAGGGCACCGCAGTGAACTCCCAAATCTGTAGGAAGAGCGCCAGCAGCACCGTGCACAGCGCCGTCCAACCCGCCACCTGCCAGTCCAGGACTTCGCCCTTGCGTAGGCGCATCTGAGCGAAGATGACGAGCAGAGCGGTGAACAACTCCAGCGAATAAATTGCCCAACCAAAAGCCGTCGGCGCCGTGACGTGGTCCGGTCGCCATAGCTGGCCATTGTTACTCGAACGAAGATAGAAGTACGCAAAGGCCTCGGAAGCGAGCAG
The DNA here is from genome assembly GCA_049793015.1 of Acidimicrobiales bacterium. Classification (GTDB taxonomy): domain Bacteria; phylum Actinomycetota; class Acidimicrobiia; order Acidimicrobiales; family RAAP-2; genus RAAP-2. The sequence goes on from JBARBL010000101.1 coordinate 6,253, forward strand.
GAAGACGTACATCCCGATGGCGAGGCGTCCCCCTGTCCATAGCGACCCGACCTGAGCTCGTAACTCGAACTCCTGCTCCTCGGGAGTCTCGCTGTAGCCCTTCATGTTCTTGGAAGTGTCCGTCATGTGTCGCCCTCTACTCTTCGTTGGCCGAGGCCGGGGTGCTGGCCGGTGATGAACTACCCACACTTACGCGCTGGTCATCGCCGAAATCTGCGAACGGCGGAGCGCCTGGTTCGCTGTAGTGATACGGGTCGGACATTATGACCGGTATCCGGTCAAAGTTGTGCGGTGGTATCGGCGAAGCTGTCTGCCACTCGAGACCGAGGGAGTCCCACGGATTGGAAGGCGCCTTTACGGGGTTGATCCACATTGAGTACAGCACATTGAACAGGAAAATCAGGAACGAGAGCCCCAGAAGGAAGGCGCTGATCGAGGAGAAATCGTTCAATCCCTGCAAGTTCTTGGCGTAGGTGAAGACACGCCGCGGCTGGCCGAGCAGGCCGATGATGAACATCGGAAAGAAGGTCAAGTTGAAGAAGATGAACATCGTCCAGAAATGGGCGAGCCCCAATTTCTTGTTCATCATCTTGCCCGTCATCTTGGGCATCCAGTAATAGATGCCGGCCATGAACGCGAACACAAGTCCGCCCATGATCGTGTAGTGGAAATGCGAGAGCACGAAGAACCCACCGTGGACCGTTACATCAACCGGCACATCCGACAGGAACACGCCGGTGAGGCCTCCTATGAGGAAGTTAAAAAAGACGGCCATCACAAAGAGCATCGGTACTTCGAATCTGATCTTCGCTTTATAAAGCGTCCCCATCCCTACCAGGAAGAGGAATCCCGTCGGTATGGATATCAGCTCAGTGGTCAACATGAAGAGCGGACGCATGTCTGGGTCGATGCCACTCTGGAAGAGGTGGTGTTGCCACACGAAGAATGAAAGCAGAGCCACGCCGATCATTCCCGCTGCCGATACCTTGTAGGCGAAGAGCGGTTTACGAGTGAAGACCGGCATCAACTCGCCGACAATGCCGAAGCCCGGAAGAGCCATGATGTAGACCTCGGGATGGCCGAAGAACCAGAAGAGGTTCTGCCATAGATACGAACTGCCCCCGTGTTCGGACACGTAAAAGGCCGTCTGCACGGTCTTGTCGAGGACCCCGTACATGCCCGCAGCGAACAGCACGGGTGTGGCCAACGTCAACAATGCCGCGGTCGAAAGGATGGACCAAACGAAGATAGGGATTCGACTCCACGTCATCCCGGGTGCTCGATAATGGATGATCGTCACCAGAATATTGAAGCCCGCCGCCATCATTCCAACCCCAATGACGGCGAATCCGAACAAGTAGGAGATCATTCCGACCCCCGCCTGAGTCTGGAGAGGTGCGTAGCCCGTCCAGCCGGTCGGGAATCCTCCATAGGGTAACGCTGAGACGATCACGCCGTAACCGGCCATGAAGATCCAGAAGCTGAACGCCTCGATGCGTGGGAAGGCCGTGCGTCGCGCCCCGATCATGAGCGGAACGAAGTAGTTACCCAGGGGCCCTACCACCAGCGATGACGCCATCATCATCATGATGGTGCCGTGCTCGCTCACGATTTCGATGTACGTGCCCGGACCGAACACGTGGGTTGTTGGGTTGAGCAGTTCAGTGCGAATCGCCATGGCCAGCAGGCCACCGGTGAAGAGGAACAGGAGTACGCCCACGACATACTGCAGGCCGACCACCTTGTGATCCATGCTGAAGCGGACGTACTTGCTCCAGTGGTCGACCGTCTCCTTGTCCTTCGCCTCTCGGCCGATCATCTTGGCGGCGGGATAGTTCAGGGCACCGATGCCCGCCAACCACCCGACCACACCGAATGCCAGGGCAAGAAAGTCCGCTACGGAATTCGAACCGCTGTTGGCGATGTAGATGTAGTCGGACGATATCCAATTTCCGAACCAATGGCCGATCGCGTAGCCAATCGCGGCGCAAATGAGCGCGGTGCCGACGTGCTGGCCCATCCAATGTGGGCGGACCCATTCCGCCTGCCCTCCGCCCATGGCGGGCGGGGTTTGGCTCGCACTCGAGCCGTCTTCTACTTCCGGTCGGTCGGCGGTGATCGTCATCGGACGCACTCCGTTTCTATCGTCGTAAACCGTAAATCAGGCGAATAACTAATGAGCTTCATCATTGCTTGGCCCCATACAACTCGGACTTGCTGTACGGCGTCACATTGGCGTCGATGTAGTAACCACCCGCGGCGCCATTGGCGTCCGGCACGTAGGTCCACGCGAAGGGTGCCAGGTACTTGGTGTTCTTGGCGTTGGCCGCCTCAGTGCCGGTGGCCCAGGTCTGAAAGTCCGATCCCGACACCACATTCCCGAAGTCGTACATCGCTCCGTGCCACAGACCGCATAGCTCGCTGCAGCGAACCGTGAAACTACCCGGGTTCTTGGTGTCGGTGAACGCCACATTGTTCTCCTGGGGGTTGGCGTCCGCTTTCACACCGAGCTGGTAGGCCCAAAAACTGTGGATCACGTCCAGCGAGGTGACGTTGAACGCAATCGAAGTGTCAGCAGGCAGCATGAGTTGTGTCGTTTCGAACCCGCCATACTGCGGGTAGCGGTAAGTGAACTTCCACTGCTGGGCGATTACCTGGACCACGAGCACCTTGCCAGGCGACCACGAATCGCTCTTGGTTAACGCTGCGGTTTCGGCCGCCGTCGCGCCAGCCGGCGCCCAGATCGGATTCGGCCCTTCACCGCCGCCCGAACCGTGATCCTCGATCAACGCAACCGTGCCGAAGCCGGCGAGGAACAGAACGATGACCGTCGTAATCACGATCCACGCCGTCACGACTCTCTTGTTACCGGCGGCCGCTTCGCCCCCAATGGGTTCAGGCCCATTCCTCTTCGAGCTCCAAGTGCGGATTGAATAACCCATGAAGACCCATACCCCGAGTAGCACCGGGAGTGCGATAACCATCAGGACATTGATGTCCGTCTGGTCGGCGGCGGCGGTCGAAGTAAGCCGTCCGGGCGCCATGTGAGGACCGACGAGGGTCCAGAACAGCACGTCCACCACGAGCGAAGTGATGACCCAAATCGTGGTCATCCGACGGAAGTGACGAGGTTCGCTTGTCATAGAGTCCCCATTTGCCATTATGAATTCACCACGTCTAGGAAGCCGCCCATGTAGCCCTGCGTCGACATCGGGCCTCCATTGCCGTAGAGCCAACCAAGACCGCAGGGCACGAAGCACTGCCACGGATACTCACCGACCGCGCCCGTCATGAAACTGAACTTGATCAACTCGTGGGGCAATTTGAGACTGCAGGGCGCGACGCCGCAGACGTTCGAAGCCGTCGGACTCACGCCGACCAACGGCACGCTGATTCCCATAAGCGGCACAGCAAACGTGTGCCCTATGCCATTACCCGTGTAGGAGTTGTAGGCGCTCACGGTCTTGCCGTTGAGCGACATCGAATGGCCAATCGTTCCCTGTACCTGGCCCCATTCCTGATTACGAATCGGACTGCCGCTGTCAAACTGCTCGATGGTCATGTCGATCTTGGTGTGCGCCGGCAGTTGCCAGGTGGTGTCGTGCACCCACTTATGCGTGGCCGGATTCATAACCATGTACGTCACCCACGTCGGGTGCTGGCCGTAACCGATTGATCCGACCGTCTGCGCCAACACGTGTACCGGCTGACCAGCAGGTTGGCTCTTTGTGAAATCGGTCACACCCCCTGGGGTGCCCGGCCTAATGAACGCTGCCACACACACCACCACAAGACCGACCGCCACCAAAAAGAGCACGAGAACCGTTGTCAGTCTCCCCCTCATTGACATAGTTCACTCCTCGCGACTCGCGCATCGTATGAGACTTAGCAATGAGAGTATCGCCTGGCGGCAGTAAAGTTAAGGTTAATGAACGAAAAGGGTAAGAAAACTCTTGGAATTTATTTGGGCTTCCTCTTGGGCGAGGCGATCTGCGCGGTGGCCTTCTACGTCGAGGTCCGGCGAGCTCTCGGGGGTAACACCCTCTCGTGGGCCTACGTGGTCGAATGGCCACTATTCGGGGCCTACATCATCTATATGTGGCGTCGCCTCCTCAGGGAGGAAAAGGCGTCCCACGAGTCGATTGAAGGGCCATTGGAGGTCCCTGGAGTCCCCGTCGACCCAGCTCTGCTAGCGCTGAACGAGTATTACTTGGCAGTACACGGTCTCAAGGACGTCAGCGAGATTCCCCCGCCAACGTCCAAAATCAATAATTCCTAGCGGTCAAATGAGAGGTTTTTCCTGTCCGGGTAGCGGTTGCCGCGCGACTTCCCTTCCCTCGCGGCTCCGAGGCAACCCTTCGCCGCTCGACGGTGCCGGTCGAGTGGATCAGGGACTCTGTTCGTCGCGCCCCCGGGCCTCGACACCCACCCTCGAGGACGCGAGGGATGCGGCCCTCCCCCGTCGGAACTCCTCGACGTTCATCGTTCTGTTACCCCGAATGAGCCGGTCAATCACCTGAGGACCGTCGCCGTCCCTCATCAGGCGACGCAAGGAGGTGGTTAAGGCAGGGAAACACCAGAAATCACCGCACACCCAAAGGATGGCCGCGCCGATCTGCTGGTCGGCCAGTCGATTCAACGTGATCACGGGCATTGACATGTTCCCCATGTTCATCATCATTGCCCCGAAATCGTACGAAGGCACAGATACCAGGAAACTGATGACGATGGCGATGACCGTCATGATCAGGTTGGTGGCGAGCAGCGAACCAACCTGAGCCGCCGGGGAGAGTTTGGGCCGCAGCGGCGCCGACGGAATGAATTGGATCCAAAAGAGCAGTCCCGACACGAAGAACGTCGAGAGCATCAATCCAATGTGGAGATCCGGACGGGTCATGATCGGGTTGAAGAACACGGGCAGCATCCAGAACACCATGACGATATTGAAGAAGATCACCCCAACCCAGGGCGAGACCAGGAACGCGAGAAGTCGACGAAGCGGATGACGCGTCGCACGGACGAAGATCCTTCGCATGAGCCGTCGGCGTGGCCCTACGGGCACCGCGTGCACCAAGGACAGCCACGGCGCGCCGGCCACGTAGAGGGCCGGCGCGGCCAGCATCACGGTGACGTGCTGGAGCATGTGGACCCAGAAGTACTCCATCGCCCAGAACTGCAGAGGCGAGGAGACGCTGAGGGCCAGCACGACTAGGCCCCCGTAGCTGAACCAGAGCCGGCGGCGGCGGCGCCTCGCATGCGCCTTGGTGGAGCGTCGGTTGAGAGAGCGCAGTCCTCGCTCGTGCACGACGATCAGCAATACCATGAGAACGGAGAACCACGGGTAACCCCAGTTCGCCGTCAAATAATTCACGAGTCATCCCCAATGTCGTTCGTAGCCGCAATCATACGAATCACGGAGCTCCAAATTGCAAACTCTCGAAGAACCGTGCGAAGTCGCCTTCATTGACGAGTCCGCTCGCGCTTCGTGGCGCGTTCGAGCAGACTTACGTCGTCGACGGGTGAGAGTCCCTGGCGGTGTGGCCCCGTCACTCTTCTCTTAGATATAGGCAGAAGTCAGATGTGCTCAGTGCCCTTGTGCCGCATCGCTCGTGCGCGGAGATCTCAAACCCGACTCCGAGCAGGGTCCCATCTCCGCGTTTACGCACACGGTGAACTTGTTGGTCAGCGCGCCCTTGATGTTGGCGCCTTTCAGCTTGGCGCCCTGGATGTTGGCGTTGTCCAAGTTAGTGTTCGTCAGATTCGCACCTCTCAGATTGTCGGACTGCAGATCCACGCCGCTGAGATTCTTTCCGGACAGGTCGCAGCCAGCCAAATTGGGGTTCGTCGCGCTGACCTTGCAGTCCGACGAGTGCAACTGTGACGACGCGTTCGACGACCCTCCGCACGCGCTGAGAACAAGTCCACCGGCCAGTATCACGGCGACTAGGAACGACGTACGATGCGCGCACGCTTTCGAGCCTGGCGGGAGAGCTCGCGTGACCTCCATCAGTGCACCCCTTGGGTGGCGAGGAGGTCCTTGAGCTCAGCGACCGCGGAGGCGGTGAGCGATACGGTCGCCAACGGGTCATCAGGAATGATCCACTTGATCGCCCCCTTCGATGACACGATGAACATGAAGTCGGAATGGATGCTCATCGCATCGGTCGGCGTCGACGTGACACCGATGCCGTAGTCAGTCCAGATCGGGCTCGTCTGGGTTCGCTTTCCCGTTACAAAATAGAAATTCTTCACGTGACCCATGTCATGGATGGCGATGAAATGCCGAATGTCAGCCAGCGTCTCGTGATAGGGATTGGCGGCCACGGCGACGATGTCGAGCTTTGCGTTCTTCGAGAGTTGGGAACGAAGCACGGCCAGTTGTCGGCCCAGCAGGGGGCAGTCGGTCCAGCACACGGGGTCGAGGAACGTCAACAAAGTCACTCGACCGCGATGCTCACCCAATGAATACGGCTGGCCGAACTGATCGGTCAAGGTAAAGGACACCGCCGGCGAATTCGCCGCCGACGCCGGCCCATTCTGAGCGAGAAAGAGAGTCGTCTCCGCTCCGGCGAGGGAGGCCCAGCCCATTGCGACGGCGCTGGTGAGGATCATCGCGGAAGCGAACGTTGCCACCACTGCCCCCGCGCTATTGGCCATCTCCTTCGAAACATGGCGGGTACGAGGAGCCAGCGACTGGAGTCGGGGCGCCGCACAGCCGACCAGGACCGCCATCGGTATAAGAGAATTGAAGTCCGTCGACAGACCGCCGAAGAATGCCCCATCCTCCCCGATAATCCAAAACACGACGCAGCCAATCGCGGCGGTGTAGGCCGGCCAATTCCAGCGGGTCCGCACCGACAGCCATAGTCCAACCGCGCACACCGCCAACCACAGGATCACCACGACGTTGAATCCCCCACCCATTCGGCCCGCAATTGTGCCCGAATGGCGCACGACCCACGCCAGCGCGTGGGGCTGGGCGACACCCGTCATGACCGAGGTCATCGACGTAAGCGCATTGGAGTTACCCCCGTGCCAGAATCCCGCCGCGGGCAGCGACTGGAACACGATGGCCACCAGAAACAGGACGGAGAAGAACCGAAGGACGAAGGTGGAGAACGACCGATGGAACCTTCTCGGGTCCACGAAGAGCCAGGTGCCCACCACCACGTAGAAAAGTGTCGCCCCGGGCCAACCGAAAAGAATGGTGGCACCGTGCACGAAGATGCCGCCCGCACCGTTGCCGACTAACCAAATGAATCCCGCCCACAGCGCGGAGATACCGGCCACCCAGCGTCCCGTGCGGCCGTTCGACACGAGGATGACGAGCCCGAGGCCAACCTGAAACCAGGCCACGCCCGCGGCCAGCGACACCGGGTGAGAGTTCCACGTGTTGATGAAGTGAATCATCAACGAGTGGAGCCACGAAGGGGTGCCGACCGCCATGGGACGCACCACATTGTCTGCCAAGCCCAGCGGCATCGCCGGTTGGAACTGCAAGATACCGTCGATGAGCCAGATCAACCCGAACGCCCAGCGCAGGTAGGTGCGCGCCCGCGGCTCTTCGACGGCATCGTGGGCCGAATTAAACATGAAGATCCGTCGACTGACCAATAACGCGATCAAGAACAGGCTGGCCACGCCCGCGATCCACAACACGCTCGTGACGAACACGGTGTGGTGGAATAGCGTCACGACGATGAAGTTCGTCAGATCGAGCGATCGCCCGTACATGCCAGACATTGAGTAAATCCCTTTAGTGAGTCGCTATTTGTTCAGATGTTCTGCGCACGCAGCAAGTACCCCATTCACGAAGGATGCGGAACCTTCAGTAGAGTACACCTTCGCCAGTTCGACGGCCTCGTCCAAAATGACGGGCGCCGGAGGAGGATCGTCCATCAACATCTCACCGATGGCCAAGGTCATCACCAGCCGGTCGACCACGGCGAGTCGCTCGAGCGGCCAGTCGATCGAGAAGCGCGAGATCAATTCGTTGGCGCGCTCCTGGTGGGCCGAGGCCGAGGTGAGGAGCGCGATCGCGTACTCGTCAGGCTGCACCGGCAACTGACTCAGCACCATCGGCACCGATCGCTCCTTGATCGTCGCTTCGTAGAAGATCTCCAGCGCCCGCTCGCGCGAGTGGTGGCGCTTGGTGCCGAGTTCGCTCAACCTACGCCCGCGTCATGTATTCGCCGGTGCGGGTGTCGACCTTGATCGCCTCGCCCGGACCCACGAAGAGCGGCACCTGCACCACGAAGCCCGTCTCCAAGGTGGCGGGCTTGCGGGCGCCCGACACGCGGTCCCCCTGGATGCCCGGCTCGGTCTCGGCGATGACCAGCTCGACCGACGCGGGCAGTTCGACGCCGATGGTCTCGTCGTTGAACTGGATCAACATCGCCTTGCCGGTCTCCTTGAGGAAATGCGACGCCTCGCCCAAGCTCTTGGACGACACGGGCACCTGATCGAAGGTCACCTGGTCCATGAAGATGTAATCGTCGCCGTCACGGTAGAGGTACTGAGTGTCACGCTTGTCGATGATGGCCTGCTCGAGACGCTCGTTGGAGTTGTACGTGCGCTCGATCACGGCGCCGGAGCGGGCGTTGCGCAATTTGGTCCGCACGAAGGCGCCGCCTTTGCCGGGCTTGACGTGCTGGAATTCGATGACCGTGAAGAGGCCGTCGTCGATCTTGATGGTGATGCCGTTCTTGATGTCACTGGTGGATATTGCGGCCATGCGCTCTTGAGACCTTTCGAGAAAGTTGCGTCACCCATTCTACGTAACGGCGCTGAAGCGCCGGATTCAAGAAAGGTCGAGCAGTCGGCGCACGGCTTCGAGCGCCAAATCGTAACTGGTCGCGCCGAAACCGGCGATGGTGCCATCCACCGTCGAGGCCAGGGTGCTGACGTGTCGAAAGGGCTCGCGTGCGGCGGGATTGGAGAGGTGCACCTCGACCTTCACGCCGTGATAGCTGCGCAAGGCGTCGGCCAGGGCCCAGGAGGAGTGCGTCAGCGCGCCGGCGTTGAGCACGATCGCCACGGCCGTCCCGCGGGCCGCGTGCACCGCCTCGATGAGATCGCCCTCGAAATTCGACTGGACGTGCATCACGCGAAGCCCGAGCGCGTGGGCCTGCTCGCTGAAGCGGTCCACGTGCTCTTGCAGCGTGGCCCGGCCGTAGACCTCGGGGTCGCGCGTGCCCAGCTGGTCCAGGTTGGGGCCCGACAGCAGCAGGATCTCGTCGCTCATTGCTCTCCTCGGAAG
>JBARBL010000102.1:0-16716 GCA_049793015.1 Acidimicrobiales bacterium
GCGTACTCCACCGTGTTGGTCTTGATGGTGTCGCGATACCAGCGGAAGCTCTCTTTGGCCAGACGCTCACCCGAGGGGAAGTCGACCCAGACGATGCCGAAGCGCCGCGAGTAGCCGTAGGCCCACTCGAAGTTGTCCAGCAGGCTCCACACGAAGTAGCCCTGGACGTTGACGCCCGCGTCGAGGGCGTCGTGCACGGCGGAGATGTGCTCTTGCAGGTAGGCCACCCGGTTGCGATCGAGCACGTGGCCGTTGGGATCGACGTAGTCGTCGAAGGCCGCCCCGTTCTCGGTGATGTAGATGGGCAGGTTGGTGTACTCGTCCCGCACGCGCACGAGTAGCGACGTCAGCCCGAACGAGCCGATCTCCCAGTCCATGGAAGTGCGGTCTCGGCCCGGTGTCTCGAGGGACTTGATCCTCAGGTCCGGGAACTGCTCGCCCTGGGCCACGATGAAGCCAGCCATCCTCGCCTCGGCCCCCCGTGACGCGTCGATCACCGTAGAGGGGAAGTAGTAGTTGACCCCCAGGAAGTCGAGCGGCTGGGAGATGACCCCCAGGTCCCCGTCGCGAACGACCGAGAACCCCGGCTGGAAGCGGGCGTAGTGCTCAAGCATGTCCTCGGGGTACTGACCGTGGAAGACCGGCTCCAGGAAGAGTCGGTTCAGATTGCCGTCGCTGCGTCGCGCGGCGGCGACGTCGAGTTCGTGGTCCGATCCTGGCCGGTGGTCGCCCAGGTTCAGCGTGATGCCGACCTTGGCGGACGGAACGGCCAAGCGCAGGATCGGGATGGCCAGGCCGTGGGCCAGCAGGAGATGGTGGTTGGCCGCGGCGGCCTTGCCGATGTCCTGGGTCCCCGGGGCGTGGCGCCCATCGCCGTAGCCGAGCCACGACGAGCACCACGGCTCGTTGAGCGTGATCCAGCGCTCGACGTCGCTGCCGAAGGCTCGAGCGACGATGTCGACGTAGTCGGCGTATCGCTCCGCCGTGTCGCGCACGACCCAACCGCCCTCGTCCTCGAGCTCCTGGGGCAGGTCCCAGTGATAGAGCGTGAGGGTGGGTTCGATGCTGCGCGAACGAAGCCCGTCGACCAGGCGACGGTAGAAGTCGAGGCCGGCTTGGTTGGCTGGTCCCTTGCCGGTCGGTTGGATGCGCGGCCACGCGACAGAGAAGCGGTACGCGCCGACTCCTAGCTCGGCCAAGAGGTCGAGGTCTTCCTCCATCCGGTGGTAATGGTCGCAGGCGATGTCGCCGTTGTCGTCGTTCCAGACCTTGCCGGGCGTGTGGCTGTAGGTGTCCCAGATCGAGGGGCCTCGTCCGTCGGCCGCTGCGGCCCCTTCAATTTGATAGGACGCGGTCGCGGTGCCCCAGAGAAAGCCTGGTGGAAAGAGGCGAAGCGGACTTTCGGCGTTCGTGCCATTGGTATTCACGTAGGTACGTCTCCTAGTAGTGGGTTGTCAATATATGCTCGATTACCTCTGTGCACGACCTCGCCGGGTTGAGGATCAGCGAGGCCGCACACGGAGGAGGCTTTGTGGGCCTTCTTGGATGCAGCCTTAGCGCGCGGCCCCTCCCCCCTCAGGGAAGAAGGGAGGGGCTGCGCGCGTGAGGGCTCGGTTAAACCTTCTTAAGGTGCATCAAGATGATGGGCAATTCTGGATCGTTCGGCGACGGGTCCATGTAAGGATTCGACGGAGTGACCCAGCCGGTGAAGTGCGCCGTGCTGTAGACGTCCCAGTCCGCTCCGTAGAGCAGCGGAGCGTCCGGAACCTGCGTGGACATGAGGTTGCCGAGCGTTGCGATGGCACTCTTGACCGCCGACGTGTTCGACGGGTTGGTGGTCTCCAACGTCGTCAAAGCCGTCTGGGCCGCTGCGCTCTGGTAACGACCGAAGTCTGCCGACGCGTTGGTGGGACTGGGTGCAACGAACGTGCTGTAGTCCAGCCAGTTCTGGTACTGCACGAATGGATTGCTACCACCCGCGCCCCAGTGAATCACGGTCTGGAACGTACCGGCCGCCAGGTCGGAGTACCACTGCGAGGCTTGGACGCCATCAACGGTGCAGTTGATGCCGACGGCCTGGAGCTCATTGGACATGAGCTGGTCGTCCGCGTAGTAGTCCGAGTACGCCGTGGGGTCCTCGACGGTGAAGGAGATTTCCTGTCCGTTCTTGGCCCACATGCCTGAACTGTTCTTGGTGTAGCCATCAGCCGTCAGAATCGACGAGACCTTGGCCGCGTCGCTGGTTGACGAGATGTCGTTGGCCAACGATGACGGCAAGTAGGAACTCTGGGCGGGCAAGATGAGTCCGCTTGATGACGATGCCGGCAGCTCGTAGCCCAGTTCACCTTCGGTGCTGAGCGCGGAGCGGTCGATGCCGGCGCTGATCGCGGCGCGAACCGCAGGGTCGCTCAAGGGTCCGGTACCAGTGGTGTTGAACTCCAGCGTCACGGTGCTACCGGGCGCGTAGAAGTAGTGGTTGGTCTTGGGATCCTTGTTGACGAACACCGTCTGCAGGTTGGCAATCTCGTTACCCGCCCACTGCAACTGGCCGTCCGCAAGGGCGGTGGTCGCAGCCTGGTTCGACGAGTAGAAGGGGACGTTGACCTGTCCTACCGCCTGCTTGCCGCCCCAATAGTGGGGGTTGGCCGAGTACTCCACCAGTGTTGACGAGTAATTCTTCAACACGTATGGTCCGGTTCCGATCGGCTTGGGGATGGTCGCGGTGGCGGGGTTGGAGATCTTGGACCAGATGTGCTCTGGCACGATCAACGTCGAACCGGCGATGTTGGTGATGTCCTGGTACGCCGGTGACGTGAAGTTCAGCACCACGGTGTAGTTACCCTTGGCGATGGCCGCATTGGACAGCGCGGGCACGCCGGAGTAGTTGGCCGCAGGGTTCTCCGCGATGAGGTTGAACGTGTACGCCACGTCAGCCGCCGTGAAGGGCTTGCCGTCACTCCACTTGACCCCGTGACGCAGCGCGAAGGTAAGTGTCTTACCGCCGTTGGACCAGGTGTACTTGGTCGCGAGCCACGGGTACTGGGTGTTGGCCTTCAAGGTGTCAAACTCGAACAGCGGCTCGTAGCTGAGTGACTTTACGGCCATCTGAGCGGCGAACGAGTTCGAGTTAAACGGGTTGAAGTTCTTGGTGAAGGTCACCCCGACGTTGTTCTCCATCGTCAAGATGCTGGGCTTGGCCGATGACGCTGAGGCCAAGCCAACACCCAGTATTCCGAGCATCGAGCATGACATCGCGACAACGGTGATTGCTATCTTTCTGATCATTAGTATCCTTTTCTTGTCCAGTCGGTTTTGGCCGACTTTTTTTGACCGTGTGGGTCTTTATAGGTACTTCCGAGGCCGGCTGGACGCTTTTCCGAGTGGATCTCACTCAAAAGCGACCTTTTACTGCCGTTACCTGATGGCAGTGGTCATTTTTTCGTAATTGTCCCTCCTCTTTGCGTGTCAGGTAGCCCTACGTCTACTGCGACCTTTCCCGATTTGTTATGCAGCCAGCATCGCGACACGTGGCCGTCGCCGACCTCGACCACGGGTGGCTCGTTGGTACGACAGACGTCCATCACGTGCGGGCAGCGTGGACTGAAACGGCAGCCTTGCGAGGCGATCGAGACCTGCGTCACGTGATCCACCTTCTCGGGCATCGCGCGCGTGGGGTCGGCGGGGTCGGGCACCGACGCGATCAGCAGCTGCGTGTAGGGATGGGTCGGCGCGTCGATAAGGGTGGTGCCGGTGGACTGCTCGACCACCTGGCCGGCGTACATGACGATGGTCTCGTCGGCGATGTAGCGAGCGGAGGCGATGTCGTGGGTGATGTAGAGGATCGCCAGTTGCTCGTTGTCGCAGAGCCCGCGCAAAAGGTTGAGCACGCCGAGGCGCACCGAGACGTCGAGCATCGAGATCGGCTCGTCCGCCAGAAGTACCTTCGGCTTCACGCATAGCGCTCGCGCGATGGAGATCCGCTGAAGTTGCCCGCCGGACAACTCGTGCGGGTAGCGGTCGAAGAAGCGTGCCGGCGGGTCGAGGGCCACGCGTTCGAGAGCGGCAAAGGCCAGGGATTCGACGTCGGCCTTGGTCGCCCCGTGGATGAGCAACGGTCGTTCGAGGCTGTGGCGGACCTTGTGCACGGGATTGACCGAGGCGAAGGGGTCCTGCAGGACCAACTGCACTTGGGACGTGTAGTCGAGGGTCCGCTTCGAGTGGACATCAATGGGGACGCCGTTGAGCAGCAACTCTCCTGACGTCGGCACGATGATGCGCGCCAGCATCCTCGCGAGCACCGATTTGCCCGAACCGCTCTCGCCCACGACCGCGGTCACCCGACCGGCGTTCAAGCGAAGGCTCACGTCGTCGACGGCCCGTACGACTCTTTTGGCACCAAAGAAGCCCGAGCCGCCGCTCGTGTTGAAGTGGCGGGTTAGGTGGCGAGCCTCAAGCTGGGCGGCGGTGGCCTCGGTCGTCACGGCGCCTCCCCATGCGGGGCCACGGGGGCTCCAGAGTGAAACTTCGGCGTTGCGGTGATGCCAACCGCCTGACGCAGGGGCTCGGGGACCTGGATCGCCGGATCGTCGTGCAGCCAGCAGGCGACCTCGCGGCCCGTGTCGTCGAGCCGGCGAAGCGGCGGGACGTTGCCGGCGCATTTGTCCATGGCGTACGGGCACCGTGAGTGAAAGGAGCAGCCCGTTATCGCCTCGGTCAGGTCGGGCGGAGCACCGGGGATGCCCTCGAGCTCGACGCGCTCGCCGTGCAGGGGCGGTGAGGAGTGAAGTAGGCCCAATGTGTAGGGGTGGCGCGGGGCGGAATAGAGGGCGCCGGCGGGGGCTCGCTCCACGATCGCACCGGAGTACATGACCGCGATCTCGTCGGCCAGTTCCACCAAGAGCGAGAGGTCGTGGGTAATGAAGATCATCGAGAAGCCGAACCTGGCGCGAAGGTCGGCGAGTTCGTTCACGATCTCTCGCTGGGTCACCACGTCCAATGCCGTCGTCGGTTCGTCCATGATGACCAACTGGGGGTCGAGGGCGAGCGCCATCGCGATCATGATCCGCTGGCGCTGCCCGCCCGAAAGTTCGTGAGGATAGCGATCGAGACGGTCCTCGTTGAGATCGACCATCGCGAGCAGTTCGATCGCTCGCGAGCGGCGTTCGCGCTTGGACATGTTGGGGCGGTGCGTCTTGAGGACCTCCTCGAATTCCTTGGAGATGCGCAGCACCGGATTCAGCGCGCTGAGCGCGCTCTGCAGGACGATCGACACCTGTGACCAGCGAATCTTTCGAAGGTCCCGCTCTGAGGCCGCCAGAATGTCCAGATCGGTAACGTTGCCATCGGCGTCCTTGCCTAGGTGCAGCGTGACCTCGCCGCCCGCAATCACACCGGGGGAGCGCAGCAAACGAGTCGCCGCGTATACGAGGGTCGACTTGCCACTGCCACTCTCGCCGGCGATCCCGAGCACCTGTGAACGGTGGACGTTGAGGCTGACCCCGTTGACCGCTCGCACTGCGTTCTCTCCCCATCCGTAGTCGACGCTGAAATCCTTGATCTCCAGGACGACGTCGTTTGTGGAGACGTGGGTCGAAACTCGGGTGCTGTTGAGGTCTTCTCCGACTGGCGTGTTCTCTTGGAGTTCGAGGGCGTTGGTCACGGCGTCGCTCACTTCGTGCTCGTTGTGGACAGTCGCGCGGACCGAATGGGTGGTCGCGCCGAGCGAAGGACGGGCGTGAAGCCGAGGTGTGGGCGTCGCGGAAGACCGGCACGGCGGCGCAACTTTGAACTGAGTCCACTGGCGCGAAGGCGGGGATTGATGAATTCGTCGATTCCGAAGTTGAGCAACGCCAAACCCGTCCCGACAAGAGCGATGCAGATCCCTGGTGGCACGAACCAGTACCACTGGCCAGCCAAAGGCGCGTTGTTGGATTGGGCCCAGAAAAGCATCGTGCCCCAGTTCCACACGGCGGTGCTGGTAAGGCCCACGTAGGCCAGGGTCACGTAAGCGCCGATGGCGTAAAGAATCGTAAAAAGCAGGGAAGACGCGAGGACCGGCAATAGGTTCGGCGCCACTTCGGTGACCATGATCCGCAGGCGGCTTTCGCCGATGATGCGCGACGCCTCTACGAAATCTCGGTTTCGTAGCGACATCGTTTGCGCCCGCAGGACACGGGCCCCCCAAGCCCATCCGGTCAGACTGATGACGAGGCCGATGACGTATTCATTCGATCGACCCGAAACCGGCAAGTAGCTGTCGATCACGATGAGGAGTGGTAGCCCCGGAATGGCCAGGAAGACATTCGATAGCATCGTCAGTCCTTCGTCGGCCGGGCCTCCGAGGTATCCCGCGGCGACGCCGATGGTGATGGACAAGGCTGTCGCCACGAGGCCGGCTAGGAGCGCGACGACCATCGTCGCGCGTGCGCCGACGAGCAGTTGGGAGAAGATGTCCTGCCCCAGGCTCGTCGTGCCCAACCAGTGCGTCCATGAAGGAGTCAGATTGGGCAGGAAGCTGGTGTCGCTCGGATTGTAAGGGGCGATCCATGGTCCGATCACCGTGAGAATAAGGAAGAAGCCCACGATACCGATCCCCAGGAGAACCTTGGGCGAACGGGGCAGACGCAGGGTTTTCATACAGCGGCCTCCGTGCGGGTACGCGGATCAAGGGCGAGGTACACGAGGTCCGCGATCAGGTTGGCCGCGAGCACGGTCATCGTTATGACCAGGAAGATGCCCTGAATGAGCGGATAGTCCTCATTGAGTACGGCCTGCAAGAGGAGATTGCCGACGCCGGGGTAGTTGAAGACGAGTTCAACGAGCAGGGCCCCCGAGACGACCAGCCCGATGGCGAGAGATAGATTCGCGATGCTTGGCAGGACCGCGTTACGCGCCGCGTGCATGATGACCTTGCGTCGCGGGAGGCCCTTGGCAACGGCCATCAGCACGAAGTCCTCGCCAATCATGGTGATCATCATGTTGCGCATGCCGAGCATCCACCCCGCGACTGAACTGAGCACGATGGTGGCGACCGGCAGCTCGCCGTAGCGGATGAGGCTGTAGATGTAGGCCCCCGACCAACCGGGCGTCAAGGTTGGGCTGTACGCACCCAGTACCGGAAACCAATGCAGCGTGCTGCCGAAGATCAACAAGACGATGGTGCCCAAGAAGAAGTACGGCACGGCCTGAAAGAACGTTGCTACCGGGATCACCGAATCCAATCGGGAACCTCGGGTCCAACCGAGCAGGGCACCGCCAATCGTGCCGATCAGAAAACTGAGGATCGTCGAGATGCCGATGAGTCCTACCGTCCACGGAACGGCCGCGCGCAGGATCGTGCTTACTGGGGACGCAAGCGTGATGGACACGCCGAGGTTGCCGTGAAAGAGCTGGGAGATGTAGCCCGTGTACTGGTGGATGAGATTCTGGTGCAGCCCGATGCCGAATGACAACTCGATGGCGTGCACTTCCTGGGGCGTCACGCGTCCGGTCAGCTGACCGATGAGGGTCTGCACTGGGTTACCGGGCATCATCCGCGGCAGTAAGAAGTTCACCGTGATCGCGACCCACGCGGTGAGCGCGTAAAGCGAGAGCTTGCGAACGATCAACCGCATGGCTAGCCGATCTCGGTTCGTAACGTGACGAGTTCGGCGAGCGGGGAGCGGACGTCGCTGTCGGAAACGCACCCGCAACTACCTCTCACTACCAGCTCGGTCGGCAGTACGACCGTTCGGTTCTTGACCTCCGAGCCGTCGAGCATCGCCACCAGGGCATCGACCGCGGCTTCGCCCAGCAGGCCGCCGGATTGACGAATCGTCGTGAGCGGTGGATTGAAGTAGCGGGTCAAGGTGATGTCGTCGAAGCCGGTCACCACGACGTCGTCGGGAATCTTCAGCCCCGCCGCATTCAGCGCGTAGATCACGCCGACCGCGGTCTGGTCGTTCGCGCAGGCGAAGGCTTGGGGCAACGGTTCGCTTCGACTCAATCGAGCCTGCATGGCGACTTCGCCGCCGGCCGAGGTCCAATCCGACTCCAGGAGGTCGACGTCATTAAGCGTCGCACCTAAGTCCGTTATGCACTCGCGGAAGGCCCGCACTCGCGCGACACTGTCCGGGCTGTCGCTCGAGCCGGCGACGAATCCCACTCGGGTGATGCCGTGCACGTGGACGAGGTGCTCCGCCAAGCTGCGCATGGCCTGCTCGTTGTCGACTCGGATGGTGACCGCGGATGGCGAGTCGCCCCGGCCCGCGAGCAAGACCACAGCGATTCGCTTCGACAGGTACGCGACGTCGTCGTCGCCCAGCACGCGGTCCAGGAGAATGAGGCCGTCGACGGTTCCAGTCAGGCTGAGTATCGACTGCATGCCCGACGGGTGCGTGTCATAGGCGCTGCTCAGCAGGAGCGAATAGCCGTGTTCGGCGGCCCGGGTCTCGGCGCCGCGGATCACGATGTCGGTATAGAGCAGGCTGGCCTCCTCCACTCCGAGCACGCTGCCGTCCACCGGCGCTCGCATGAAAACCAGGCCCAGGATCCAGTGCTTGCCGCTCGAGAGGCCACGGGCGACCACATTGGGGACGAATTCGAGCTCGTCCATGGCCGCCATGACCTTGGCGCGGGTGGAGGGGCGAACAGAGGAGAGAGAGTTGAGTGCTCGGCTCACGGTGGCGATGGAGACGCCGGCCAGTTCGGCCACGTCGTAGATCGTTGGCGGTGAATCGACCACCTTGCCCCCAATTTCCCCGCAAAGTCGTTATTTAGCAGTTATGTAACCGCTTACGTACTTTGTAACCGCTTACACAGTACACAGGACCCCTATTACTGTCAAGTCACTCAAAGCCCGCAATTGTCGGGATGTTCACGCACTTGTTAGAAACTTCACAATCTCGTCACCCAGTTGGAGCATGTAGGAACACCCCCGCTGGTAGCTGCGGGCGAAGGTGCCCCACCTTCCTACTCTCCTCGACGCGGCTGGGGCGAAAAAATCTGTCCAATTCGAACGCCGTCAGGGACGCCGATTGACCCGGAGTTCGAAAATGCCCGGAACGTGCCATTCGCTCGATAGCACTATGGGGTGGCCACTCCGGTTGAAGTCCACCTCATTGATTCGCTGCAGCGCGCTGCCGACCTTGACGTCGAGGAGGGCCGACAGATGCGCGTCAGCGATGACCGGTAGGAGCGCCGCGTTGGCGCTGACGACGGGTTCGTCGATCGAGGCCAAGACGTCGTACAGCGAGCGTTTGAATCGCTTGTCCGGCACGTTGGCAACGAATCGCTCGGGCACGATGTCGACGGAGTACACGACCGCTCGTCCGTCCGCCGTACGTAAACGCTCGAGTTGACGCACCGATTCGTGGGGTTTCAGATCCAAGTCGTGAATCTCTTGGCGGGTGGCGACTCTCGTCTGGACGTCGAGCAGTTGGAGTCCCGGCTTCATCCCCGCCTGCGCGATCATGCGGGTGTAGCTGAGCGTCGCGTCGAGCGCGTGTCGTGGTCCCGGGAGGCCTACGACGTAGGTGCCGCTGCCGTGTCGCCGTTCGAGATAGCCGGCGGTCACGAGGGCCGACACGGCTTCCCTCACGGTGAGCCTGCTCACCGTGAACCTGGTAGCCAGTTCGATCTCGTTCACGAGTTTCGCGCCGACCGGCAGGGCTCCACTCGTTAGGTCAGTTAGCAGTCCGAGGCGAACTTCTTCGACGCGACTTCCACGCGACGTGGCGACCTTGCTCACCTGGAGTCGATCCGTCGCCTGTCGCGCAATGACGTCGCTGGTTTCATGAAGTGGCCGCCACTCGAAGTACGTGGCGCACCTGCGCGGCGACGTCGGGGGCGCCTGGGAAGAGACCATCGAAGATCGCAGAGCCGATGGTAAAACCCCACGTGCCCGCGGAAGCGAGCATATTTATCTGCTCGTCTCGTACCACCGAGCCCGCTGCGATCACCGGTCCGGCCGAGGCGCTGACCACGGCGCGGGTGAGGTCTTCGATGTTGGCGCTGCGATGCCGGTAGGCGAGCAGGTCGAGGCCGTGTACCCCCGGCATCGCCGTAAGCGATGCGGCGCTTTTGGAGATCTCGTCGATGCTTCCTTCGAGGACGCTTGGGTGGCCGACGACACGACCGGGGAAGGGGCAGTAACGAACGTTGGAGCCCGCCAGGAGCGGCAGCACGGCGTCCGGATGGGTTCCGCCCAATATCCAATCGACGCCGGCGGCCAGCGCGGCTTGCACCGAGTTGATCTCGTCATCTCGCGTCGTCGACACCACTTCCAGCATCGTTTCGAAGCCGGCGTCCCGGGCGGCCCTCGTGATGTCTCGTTGACGCTGCGGCGTGGCACCCACGTCTTTGAAGCCGATGTAGCGCAGGCCGGTCTCGGCCAATTGGCCAACGTAATCAAGCGCGTCGTCGATGGTGCTATCGGAATGCGTGAGCATGAAAATGAAGTTCGTCATTCCCGGTCCTCCCCCTTTATCGAACGTCGGTGACGCGGCTGATCGGCGCAGGTGCGACCGAAGACGCGAGAATCGCAAAGTCGGTGAGGCGACTTTGCGCGAGGCACGGGGGGTGAGGGCGTTGCTAGGTCTGTCATGACGCGAGGTCGTCCAGTTCTTTCATAATCGCCGCGATGTTGTCGGGCGTCCAGAATCCCACCAGCACGGCGAGGTCGATGATCGTGAATCGGTCTCTCATGAGATGGCCATTGGCGATAGACCAGGCGACCACGTCTTGTGGAGGGGCCGGCTCAAGCTGAGAAAAGCTCAGTGGGGCCTGCGCGTCCCGGAGCATTGCCGAGACGTCGCCGACCGGCCCCAGTAGATCCTCGACGACCACGTCGTGCGCCGACCACTCCGAGACGACCCGTTGAACATCGCCGAGGTGGGCGGACATCCAGCGGGCCTTTCGTTCGTACGCAGTCCAGCATTCCTCGGCGAGCGCCCCGGTCGTGTCGAGGTGGGCGAAGGTCTCCAACACGCGCTCGCGAGACGCAATGTTGATCCCGGAGACTTGTCTGACACCGGTGGTGAGGTGGTCTCGTACGTGGCGCCATAGCAGCATCGCGAATACGCTCGAGACGCCCACTTGCGAACCGTGTGACGCACTCGGTGTTCCCGACGCGTCGGCGTACATCTCCAGTAGGTGGCTGATCAGATGTTCGGTCCCTGAGGAGGGCGCGGTGCGCCCGGCCACACCCATCGCGATACCACCGACGGCCAAACAGGAGGCCAGCGACGTCACCGCATCCGACGAGCCCTCACCCACTTCGCGTAGGGAAGATCCCAGCCCGACGAAGCTTCGCCGCATCAGCGCGACAACGGTGGGTGAGAAGCTGACGTCGAAGCCGACCGCGTCCGACAAATACCAGTCGGCCGCAGCGCTAAACATCGAGAGCTGGTCGCCCAGCCCCGAGCGGGCCATCGCGAGTGGTGCCCGCGCCAACACGCAAGGATCGATGATCAGCGCGTCCGGCCAACGGCTTGGAGTGGTGCGTTTGACCCCTTTGACCAGCAACACCGAATGTCCATCGCTAAAGCCGTTCACGCTGGCCGCCGTCTGGACGACGACGTGGACGAGGGAGAGTTCGCGAGCGGCGACCTTGCCGATATCGACCACGGTTCCCGAGCCGACGCTGACCAGCGCCTGCGGCGCATGACGCGCGACATCAGAAATCGCTCCCGCGACGGTTGCTTCGTCAGCGAGTACTAAGGAGTTCGGGAAGGACGCGATCACCTTCACGACGTCGGCGCGAAAAGCGGCGCCGAGTTCGTTCAACACGACGTCGAGGACGTCCGAGTCTCCGTACCTCTTCGCCACCGCGTCAGACAAGACGGTGACCCGGGCTCCTCGCACTACATTCATTTTCTCCAGTGTCTCGACGACGGCTCGGGCGGCCCCCTCTCCGCGCACGATCATGCTGAGGCCGATCTCGCATAGTGAGGAAGCGTCTGGTGCGTTGTGCAAGAGCTCGCGCACTTCGTCAAGGGTGTCGGTGATCACGATCTCGTCGCTCACGTCGTCGCCCCTTCGACTGCATCGAAGAGTGATCGGTATCGACCATACGCGTCGTCGTACAACGACTTCTTCGAAGGATCGGGCAGACAGGGTTCTTGGGCCAGCGTGACCGTGCGCGCGGCGGCGTCTTCTATGTCGTGGAAGGTTTGCGCCGCGACCCCCGCGAGCAGCGCGGCCCCCAAAGCGGTGGCCTCCTTCACGAGGACACGGCGGACGGGCCGACCGGTCACGTCGGCCTTGATTTGCATCCACAAGTCGATCGCCGCGCCGCCGCCGACCACCCGAATCTCGTCACCTCCGAGCCCCAGGCTCAGGAAGCGGTCGGTGACGTCACGTAAGGCGAAGGCGCAACCTTCGAGAACCGCGCGCGCCATGTCCGACGAGGCGTGCGACATCGCGAGACCCGCGAAGGCGCCGCGCATATGGGCGTTCCACCTCGGGGTCATGGCGCCTGACAGGGCGGGCAGGAAGAGCAGTCCGTCGCAACCAGCTGGCGCGGCCCCGGCGAGATCGAAGAGTTCCGCCTGCTTTATCTTTAGAACCTTCTCGGCCAGCCACAGCGTGCTGCCGCCGGAGACGAATCCTGGATTCTCCACGAGGTAGTAGTCCCTCATCGCGTGCGCGTGGGTCTCCACCAGGCCCTCGTAGTCGAGCACGAGAACCTTGCTGGCGACCGTTACGGGCTCCGCCGTGCCGGTGACATCGGTGATGATCCCTGACGTTATGGCGCCCGACCCGATGGAACCGGCGTGTTCGTCACCCGTGCCCGCGAGCACCACGCACGACGTCGACAACCCGATCGCTCGCGCGGCGTCTGCGCTGAGCGGACCAATCACGTCGCTGGCTTCGACGATTCGGCCCAGTTTCGCGACGTCGAGCCCGGAGAATTCCAGCAACTCCTCGGACCATTGACGCGTCCTCAGGTCGTATAGGAGGCTAGACGACGCGTTGGCGTGATCGATGGCCAATTCGTTGGTGAGTCGACGCAGCAGGTAGCCGGCGGCGGGAGGAAAGGCCGCCGCGTTGGCGAAGACCTCGGGCTGGTGGTCTCGAAGCCACATGATCTTGGGACCTGAGTGCGAGGCGTCGGGGACGAGGCCGGTGATTTCGAAGAGATGTGCCGCACCGATGCTCCATGCCATCGCCGCCGCCTGTTCGTCGGCTCTTCGATCCAGCCAGATGATTGCTGGCGCCAGCGCGTCGCCCCGTGAGGAGATCGGAACGACGCCGTCCACCTGACAGGCCAGATTGAGCAATCCCACCTCGCTTCCGGAAATCTCCGCATTGGCGAGGAGTTTTCCGATCACGGCCGCGATACCCCGATCCCAGTCCCGGGAGTCTTGTTCGGCCCATCCACCAAAGGGGTGCGACATGACGAGAGCGTGGGACGCCGTGGCCACGAGCTCGCCTAGCGGGTCGAGGAGCACGCCTTTGATGCTCTGGGAACCGACGTCGAGGCCGATGACGTAGGTCACGTGTCCGCTCCGGGCCTCGAGCATTGACAACGCGGCTTCCAACGAGTGGGAAGAACTGGGGCGATGGGTTCGCTGTGGCCGAGGGCCGAAGGAAGGTGGGGACGAACGTCCACGATGTCGGCCTTGACCACGCAAAGATGTCTACGTTCGCTCACGAATCCCCCAGTCGACGCAACCCGTGTTCGACCACTGAGCCGCCGGTCTCTCTCCATAATTATCTTGCGCCATACAGTAAGTCATCAGATGACTTCGGTCAATTGATTTTGCGAGTGAGCGCTCCGGGGCTGATCGTCGATCGAGTGAGCGATGCGGTTCGAGCTCGGTGAAGGTTCGCTTCGGGGGAGTCGCGCGCTACCTCTGTGGAGGAACTCCGTCGCCTCGGCTTACTCCGGTTCGGAGGCGCCGAATTGTTTTGAAAAACGTTTGACAGAAGTCATCAGATGACTTACTCTGTTGCAAAATTGTGCTGAGACGCGGGGGGCTTCTGTGGCAACTGAGGAACAACAGATAGAAAAAGAATTGGGGCTAAAGGAAAACTCCGTAAGCCTCTGGGGCGACTTCGTTGTTTCGGTAGCCAACGTTGCGCCGTCGAGCAGCGTGGCGTACACGCTGGCCATCCTGGTTGCGTTCGCCGGGCACATTTCACCGTTGGCTGTTCTGATCGTCGGTCTCGCCATGTGCGCGTGCTCGGTGGGCTACGCCAGCCTCAACCGGTGGCGCGCGCACGCCGGTGCACCGTACGTGTGGGTGGGTGAAGCGGTCACGCCGTCCATTGGCGTGGGTACGGGCCTGCTCAATGTCGCGGTCTCGACCTTCGCGAACGTGGGCAACATCACCTTGGCCGGGGCGTACTTCCTCTTTGTGGTCGCTCCCACGGGCGACACGTTCTCCAATCCGCTGACCTGGGTCGTCGCGACGGCGATCATGGCGGTGCTCGTGTATCTCGCGATTCGCGGCATCAAGCCGTCGGTGCGTCTCCAATGGGCGTTTGTCTTCATCGAGTACAGCGCCATGATCTCCTTCGTGGTCCTCGCTCTCATTCACGAGGCCGGGCACGGCGGGGGAGCCACCTTGCCGTCGATACACGACTTCGCGTTCTCCGGCGCCGTCCACGGTATCGGTGGCTTCACCGGGCTGGCCAAGGCGGCCGTGCCCTGTGGGTTCCTCTACCTCGGCTGGGAGGCAACCGCCGTACTGGGCGAGGAGTCCACGAATCGCAAGATCAACCCCGGTCGGGCGATGATCATGGGCACCGTCTTCTTGACCATTTGGTACACCTTCTTGATCGCGGTCTTTGAAGGCGTCTCGAGCCAGGCGAATGTCTTGAAGGACGGGACCGATGTGATGGCCTATGCGGGACAGCTGCTCGTCCCCGGATTCTGGGGTCGAGCATTGCCACTCGCGGTGCTGGTCGCCGTCATCGGAACGTGCCAGATCCAGATGACCGAACCCAGCCGCGTGCTCTACGCCCTCGCCCGGGACAAGTTGATCCCTCGCGTCTTCGGGTTCATCCACAAGAAGTACCAGACGCCGTGGTCGGCTCTGCTCATCTTGGCGGCCATTCCTCCGGCGCTGCTGATCCCCTACTTGGCCAACGCCTCGGCGAACCACGCCATTGGCGACATCATCAGCTCCGACGGGATGATCGGGTTGTTCATGTACTTCGTCGTCGCGTGTGCCAGCGTGTGGTTCTATCGCGATCACCTGAAGCACAACGCCACCAAGCTCTTCGTGCTGGGAATAATCCCCCTCCTCGGTGGGCTGTTCATGGGCGCGATCTTCTTCTACGGCCTGACGACTCAGGCTCACATCGTGGCCGTGGTGGCGGTGATCATCATTATCATCGTCTTCGCCCTGGGCTTCATCATTCGAGGTCTGCGCCCGACGTCGGAGTACTTCACCTCCATTCGGGAGCGGCGCGAGCAAGGCATAAAGGGGTCCGACGAGTCGTAGTCGCGCCAATGCGGTCATGTGTCCGACGACGATTCTCGTCTCGGCCCGGCTGGTCCGGCGTTAAGAGACGTGGCACGCCCTGGCCCGGCCGTTGTGGTTCGATGGGGTCACGCCACGTGGCGGCCCCGGGTTTCGCGACGAATTGACGCCGAGGGTTATTCATCCGTCGTCGAACCGAATCGTCTGGCGGCGTCTTGTGAAGTAGTTGGGAGGAGAGGTCATGGGAAGATTCGACGGTAAATCAGTGGTGGTGACCGGGAGCGCGCACGGCATCGGTCGCGCGAGCGCTCTTCGGTTCGCGTCCGAGGGGGCGAACGTCGCGGTGGTCGACATCCGGGCCTCGGAAGGTCAAGCGGTCGCGGACGAATGCGCCCGTGGCGGTGGGACTGGTCGCGCATACGGCGCCGACGTGTCCGATCCCGACCAGGTGACCGACGTCGTGGGTCGAATCGTGCACGACCTCGGCGGTATCGACGTGCTGCATTCGCACGCGGGGCGCCTACGAGCGGGGACGGTCAACGAGACCGACCTCGAGGAGTGGAACCGCACCTTCGCGGTCAATGTCACGTCGATGTTCCTCGTGACGAGGTCCGTCATCCCGGTCATGCAGGCGAAAGGGGCGGGAGCCATCGTGACGACGGGCTCGATCAGCGGCATGTTCGGTGAGCCGGCGCTGGCTGCCTACACGGCGTCGAAGGCGGCGGTGGTGAACCTGACGCGGAGCCTGGCCATCGACCTCGCGAGCTCGGGCATACGGGTCAACTGCGTGTGTCCCGGCTGGGTTGACACCGGGTTCAACGACCCGCAGTTCGCCCACGACGCGCTGAGCGAGGAGGACATCGCGGCCTTGATCCAACGCACCGTACCGATGGGTCGCCAGGGATTGCCCGAGGAGATGGCCGCGGCGGTCGCCTTCCTGGCCTCCGAGGACGCCTCGTACATAACGGGCCAGACGTTGTTGGTGGATGGCGGGCTGCTCAGCCACGTGTAGGAAGTATCAGTTGTCGCCCCTTCGAGGCGAGACCGTGCTGCGCTAGCCTGCGACTGCACTTGCTTCTCGTCGTCGTCAAGAATGGAGCGAAGTCATGAGCATTCCCGTCGTTGAAGGCGGCCTCGGCCTCTCGTTGCCCGCCATCGGATTGGGCACGTACAAGCTCCACGGCGTGCAGGGGGCCGACGTCATGGTCGAGGCGGTGCGCTGCGGCTACCGGCTCTTTGATTCGGCCGTCAATTACGAGAACGAAGGCGCCGTTGGTTCCGCCCTTCGCCGCTCGGGAGTCCCCCG
>JBARBL010000103.1:0-23066 GCA_049793015.1 Acidimicrobiales bacterium
GCGGACGTCTGCGCGACACCGCCCGCCACGACAGCGGCCCGCCCGCCGTCGAGCGGGTGGGCGAAGGCGACCTCGGGACGCGCGAGGCGCACCCCGCGCTTCTCTAAGTCGACGTCGGCGAAGAACGGCGACAGGTTGACCATTGACTGGATCGTCGAGCACACGTCGTGGCGGAAGCCCGGCAGCGTCAGTTCCTGGGTGCGGCATCCTCCCCCGATGCTGTCCATAGCTTCGAATATCTCGACCTTGAGTCCGGCCCGGGCGAGCACCAGCGCGGCCGCCAGGCCGTTGGGGCCCGAGCCCACGATCACGGCGTCGCAGGGCTCCGCGCTCAAAGGTCCAGCACCATCGACTCCGTCGCCAGCAGGACCGGGGCCTCGGGATCGAAGCGACGAGCGATGACGTCGAGCTGATCGTCGGTGCGCTCGGGCTTGTGGTGGAAGAGCACCACCCGCCCGGCGCCCGAGCGGCGTCCCAGCTCGACGGCGTACTCGGCCGCCGCGTGGCCGAAGTAGGCCTCCGCGGCCACCTCTTCGGCGATGAGCGACGCGTCGTGCAGCACCGCGTCGGCGTCCACGCACAGGGCCAGCGCCTGCTCGTGGTACTCGCCCCACCCCTCGGGACCGGGTCCCATCTCGGTAGGACAGTGGTCGGGCATGTAGGTCAGCACCGAGTGGCCATCGCTCACGCGAAAGCCGAAAGTTCGGCCGCCCTTATGGGGGATCTCGGCCGACATCACGCTGAAACCCTCGAACTCCTGGGTTCCGGGCGCCAGGCTCATGAAGGTCCACTCGCCGCGCAGTTGATCGGCGCTCACCGGGAAGTGGGGCGGGGACATGCCGCGCGAGAGGACCTCGAGCGCGCCCGAGCCGTCGAGCTGCTCGGGCAAGGCGACCCTCACCCTCGCGTCCTCACGATCACCCGAGGAGAAGAACGGTAGGCCGTGGGTGTGATCCCAGTGCAGGTGGCTCAGCAGGATCGAACCGCGGAAGGGTCGATCGCCGAACAGCGCGGCGAAGCGCCGCAGCCCCGTGCCCGCGTCGAGGATCAAGGTGGGAAACTCGTCGCCGTCGTGGGAGACCGCGACGGCCGACGTGAAGCCGCCGTACCGCACGAAGTCGATGCCGGGCGCGGGAGTAGAGCCTCGTACGCCCAAAAGATGGACTCGCACGGGCTAGCCCGCGCTCAGATCTTCCCGGCGGTGTCCCGTTGAAAGTTGCTCCAGTGACGTGCGGTCGAGCGACTCGGCCGGCACCGACGCGACGCGACAGTTCGTCACGGCCACGATCGATGACGTACGGGTCCCGCCTTCCAGATGGGCGCGCTCGCCCAGCAGGGCGCCGGGACCGTACTCGGCCACCCGTTCACCGTTCACGTCGATGCGCAGCACGCCGTCGAGGACGAGATACACGTCTGAACCCTTTTCTCCTTGACGAACCAGGCTGGTGCCTTTGTCAATCTTCATAATCCTAGGTTTAGCCGCTCCGGTCATCAGTTGGCGTGACAGTGAACGCTCGAGGGCCGTTTCGACCACCGTGACGAACGCCTCGGACTCGGTCTCGCCCCACGGCGTGTGCTTGCCGAAGGACTTGCGGTACCAGTCGTTGAAGTCTATGAGCCCGGACTTGCTCACCAGGTGGCCCTCGTCGTCGTAGACCCAGTGGCGCGGGAAGTGGCTGGCCCCGGTCATCGCCCGCTCCACCTTGCCGTCGGCGTGCAGCGTGAGCGACAGCGTGGTCCAGGCCAGCGGCGCCTGCCACTGGATGAAGGGCTTGCGCCGCACCGAGCGCGGCGCGGGCATGCCCGTGCGCCCGCCGGCGGTCTGGCTGAAGCGCACCCAGCCGTCGCCGTATTCGATGTCGCGCTGGATGTCGGGCAGCGACACGGCCTGGAAGACGTGGCTGAGCGGGCCCAGGCGCACGGTGGTGCTGCCGATCTGGCCCGCGCCCGAGTAGGCAGCGCCCAAGATCTCCCCCGACGCGCGCACCTCCATCCACCCGGCCAGGCGATTGGCGAAGCGGAACCGGTCGGCCTGGCGCAACTCGTCGAGGCTGCCCAGTTCGTCGGGCGGCGGTGGGTCGTAGTGCGCCATCCCGACGTCGAACGGCAGGCGGGTGGTCCCTTCGATCGCCTCGGAGGGAATCCAGGAAACTGAAGTGACGGAGCTTTGTATTTTCATGGGCTCATTTTCTTGCACGCCAAGGGAAAGAAAAAGGATGGTGGCCCACTATCGGGGGGTGTGCCTGGCACCCCCTCGGCGGCGGGGGCCTGCCCCCTTTTGCGGTACCCCAGAAGATGGAAGATTTGCCGTGTGCCAGAACCAGATGCGAGCCAGTCGGGGGTCATCACCGTCTTCCTCGCCGACGACAACCTCATCGTGCGCGAAGGCGTGCGGGCCCTGATCGATCGCCGCGAGGACCTGAGCGTGGTGGGGGTGGCGGCCGACTACGAGGGCACCGTCGCCGGCGCGACCGATACGGCGCCCCACGTGCTGGTCACCGACATCCGCATGCCCCCGTCGTTCCACCGCGAGGGCATCGACGCCGCCAAGGAGGTGCGCAAGCGCCACCCCGGCACCGGCGTGGTGATCCTCTCGCAGTACGACGACCCCGAGTACGCGGTGGCGCTGCTCGCCGAAGGCTCCGCCGGCTACGGCTACCTGTTAAAGGACCACATCGCCGAGGGCAACCAGCTCATCGAGGCCATCCGCACGGTGGCCACCGGGGGCACGGCCCTCGACCCCTCCATCGTGGAGGCCCTGGTTCGTCCGGTCACCTCGAGCGGCGAGCTCAACGAGTCTGAGGAGGCGCTCCTGGCCCTGGTCGCCGAGGGCAAGCCCATCAAGGCCATCGCCGTGGCCCGCGGACTGCCGCCCGAGGCCGTCGACGCCGAGGTGGAGGCCGTCTTCTTCAAGCTGGCCCAGGGCGTGAGCGCGGGCAATCAAGGAGCCCTGCAGCAACTGCGCCTCCTGCACCAGGCGATCGTCGACCGCGAGGAGCAGGGCGAGACGTTGTCGCGGCTGCTGCCCGGGGGGATCGCCGAGAAGCTCCGTCTCGAGGGCCGCCACATCGGCCAGACTGAGCGCGTGGAGGTGACCGTCGTGATGAGTGACATCCGGGCCTACTCCGCCATCGCCGAGCACGCCGACCCGAGCCAGCTGGCCGGGCAGCTCAACGTGCACCGGGCCGCGATGAACCAGGCCATCCTGGGCGAGGGCGGCACCGTGATGCAGTTCGTCGGCGACGCCGTCATGGCCGTCTTCGGCGCGCCGGTCTCCCAGAGCGACCACGCCGACCGCGCGGTCGCCGCGGCCGTCGGCATGCACGCGCGCCAGGCCGAGATCAACGAACGCTGGATCGCCGAAGGCCTGCCGGAGTTCGGGTTAGGCATCGGTCTCTCGACCGGGGTGGCCGCCGCCGCGCTGCTGGGCTCGGAGGAGCGGCTCGAGTACACCCTGGTGGGCGACACCGTCAACCTCTCCCAGCGCCTCCAGCAGATGGGATCGGCCGGCGAGACCGTGCTCTCCGAGGCCACGCTGCAGGCGCTCACCACCGACGTGACGACCGAGCGCCTCGAGGCCCAGCTGGTCAAGGGCCGCGACACCCCCGTCGTCGCCTTCAAGATCGCCGCCGTCGCGCGAGTCCATTCGTCCAGCGCCAACCCGAATGCCAACGTAATGTCGCCCTCAGGGCCCGAAGAAAGAGAGACATCATGACCACCGTCACCACGGACGTCGAAGGCAACGCCGCCGTCGACAGCACCCCGGCGCTCGAAGTGCACGGCGTGCGCAAGACCTTCGAGGCGGAGATCGCCCCGGTGCGCGCGCTGCGCGGTGTCGACCTGACGGTCAAGCGCGGGACGTTCCTGGCGCTGATGGGCCCGTCGGGCTGCGGCAAGTCGACCCTGCTCAACCTCATCGCCGGCCTGGAGAACGCCGACGAGGGCACCATCATGGTGGCGGGCGAGCCGTTGACGGTGGGCTCCGAAGACGACCACGCCCTGATCCGCCGGCGCCACATCGGCATCGTCTTCCAGTTCTTCAACCTGCTCGAAGGCATGACGGTGCTGGAGAACGTGGCGTTGCCGGCCATCATCGCCGGACGCAACCGCAAGGCGGCGGAGTCGCGCTCGCGCGACCTGCTCGACCTGCTCGGCATCGGCGACAAGGCCGGGGTCATGCCCGGGGTCCTCTCGGGCGGCCAGCGCCAGCGCCTGGCCATCGCCCGCGCCCTGGCCAACGAACCCACGCTGCTCCTGGCCGACGAGCCGACCGGCGCCCTCGACTCGGCGGGAGGCCAGGAGGTCATCGAGCTGATGAGCCGACTGCACGCCGCGGGCCAGACGATCATCCTGGTGACCCACGACGCCAACGTGGCGGCCGCGGCGGACACGGTGCTCATGATGCGCGACGGACGGATCCTCGACGAGGGTTCGGGCGCCGGCTCGTCCTCCACCTCCGTCACGTCGATCGGCACGCTCTAAAAGTGCAGGACCAGGCGACCGCGATGACAATGAAGGACGCCGCCGTGGAGGTGTCGCCTTCGGGGCGGGACCACGTCCTGTGGTCCTACCTCCTGGCGCTCGGCGCCGTAGCACTGGTCGTGGTATCGCTCTTCGCCTCACCTTCCCTCGGGCACCGACCGGTATGGATCGTCTGCGCCGCGGTCATCCTGTGCTGGGTGGCCGCCGGCTTCTACACCCGCGAGAGCGCCCCGCGCGTCAGCTGGCTCGTCATGGCCGGGTCCTTCATCGCCGCCCTGGCCACCGCGTCGGCGCGCCTCGCCGACACCCACAGCGGGCACACCACGGCCCAGGTGGTGGCCGCCATCGCGGCCCCGGTCGCCATGGCCGTGTCGGTGCACGTGCTGCTCGCGCTGCCCGACGGCCTCCTGGGCGCGCGGTCGCGCCAGGTCACCGCCGCCCTCTGGTACGTGGCCGCACTCGTGCTGGGGGCCTACCTCGCCTCGACCACCCATATCTTCGTGCCGTGGCCCGTCGCGGTGGGGTGGATCGTGGCGGTGCTGAGCACCCTGCCCGGCCTCTACGCGCGCTACGGCGCCGCGTCGGCCGCCGGACGCCAGAGCATCCAGTGCCTGGCCCTCGGCGTGGTGTTCGCCGCCATCGTCGCCATGATCGTCGTGACGCTGCACCTGCTCGTCTCCTGGCCCAGTTCGGTGACCGCTACGCTGCTCGCCTCGACGGCGCTGTTGCCCCTGGGGCTGGTCGCCGGCGCCTCGCGCTGGGCCTCGCGAGCGGACCGCGCGCTGGTGCACGTCCTGGCGATCTTCGGGCTGGTCTTTGTGGTCGCGGCCACGTACCTCGTGGCCATGCGCGGCCTGGGCAAGTCCCCCAAGAACTCCACCGACCGCGAGATCCTGTGGTGGGCCATGGTGGCCGGCGTCGCGTCGTCGGTCATCTACTTGGGGGTCCGGGGCCGCTTCGAACGGCTGGCCACCAGCCTCACCTACGGCGCGCGCGAAGCCCCCGATGAGGTGGTGCGCACCTTCGGCAGCCGTCTGACCCGCGCCATCCCCATGGACGAGCTGCTGCTGCAGCTGGTGGAGTCGCTGCGCAAGACCCTGGTCCTGGCGTCGGCCGAGATCTACACCGGCACGGGCGAGATCATGGAGCTCGCGGTCTCCGTGCCCGACCTGGGCAAGCGTTCCATCGCCGTGACGCGCGACGAGCGCGCGGTCATCGCGCGCGCCGGCGTCTCGGGCAACGCCTGGGCCTCGGTGTGGCTGCCCTCCATCATCGCCGGGCGCTCGCCGGGGCCGCTGCGCGTCGCGCCCATCAGTCACGCGGGCGAACTGTTAGGCGTCATCGTCGTCAACCGCAAGGAGGGCGCCGTGGCCTTCCGCGAGGAGGACGACCGCGTCCTCACCGAGTTGACCCGTCAGGTCGGCCTGGCCATGCACAACGCGCAACTGGACACCGCGCTGCAGGGCTCGCTCGACGAGCTGCGCCGCCAGGCCGACGAGCTGCGTGCGTCGCGGGCCCGCGTGGTGGCGAGCGGCGACGCGGAGCGGCGAAAGGTGGAGCGCAACCTGCACGACGGCGCCCAGCAGCACCTGGTGGCCCTGGCCATCAACCTGCGCCTGGCCAAGGACATCGTCGAAGAGGACCCCAAGGCCGCGGTCGAGATGCTCGAAGACCTGGGCCTGGCGGTGCAGGACACCATCAAGGAGCTTCGCGAACTGGCCCACGGCATCTATCCCCCGCTGCTGGTGGACAGCGGGCTGGGCGAAGCGCTGAAGGCGGTCGCCAATCGCAGCCCGCTCGACGTCGAGCTCACCACCACCGGCATCGGGCGATACGGGCGCGACGTGGAGGCGGCGATCTACTTCTGCTGCCTCGAGGCCCTGCAGAACGCGGGCAAGTACGCGCCGGAGGCCCACGTGGACGTGCGCGTCTGGGAGGAGTCGGGAGGCCTGCTCTTCGAGGTCAGCGACAACGGCCCCGGGTTCGACATCAACGTCGCCAAGCAGGGCCACGGCTACGTCAACATGATGGACCGACTAGGCGCCATCGGCGGCGCGGTTCGTTGGGAGTCACAGGTGGGCCACGGCACCGCCATCCGCGGTTCGGTGCCGCTGGGCTAAGCCCGCCTCAGCTGACGAAGCCCTCCGAATCGCGTTCGTCCCACAGCCGACGCAAGGTCTTGGCTTCGAGTTGTTCCTTGTGCACGTAGGCCCGCGCGCCGCTGGTCTTGGCGTCGGGGGGCAGGTCGTTGACGCCGTAGGTGGAGCAGAGGATCACCACGGTGTCGGGCAGTTCTTCCACGATTCGTCGGGTCGCCTCGATCCCGCCCATCTCGGGCATGTTGATGTCCATCAGCACGAGGTCGGGGTGCAGGGAGTTGACCAGGCTGACCGCTTCGAGCCCGTTCTGCGCCTCGCCGACCAGCTCGAAGCCCTCCATTCGGCGCAGCACGGCCTTCGCGGCCAGGCGAAAAGGGGCCTGATCGTCCACGATGACAACGGAAAGTGCAGTGTTGGCCATGCATTCATTCTTGCACCACCGGCCCTCGATAGATGGTGAGGTGCCTTCTATACGGTGGTGGGGTTAGCCTCCCGGTTGCGCGCTTAAGAAGACCAGCACGGCCTTCACGCGGCGATTGAGATCGCGCTCTTCGGACAGCCCGAGTTTTGAAAAAATTGCGTTGGAGTGCTTCTCGACCGCGCGCTCGGACACGTTGAGGCTCTTGGCGATGGCCCCGTTGGATTTGCCCTGGGCCATTTCGGCCAGGATCTCGGACTCCCTCGGCGTCAGCCACTCGAGATCGGACTTGTGGTGCTTGGCCCTCGCCTGCACCAGCACGTCCACGACCAGCGGATCGATGACCGATCCGCCGCCCGCGACGATGCGGATCGTTTGCACCAGTTCGTTCGCCCCGGCCACCTGCTCCTTCAAGAGGTACGCCCGGCCCGACGAAC
This sequence comes from Acidimicrobiales bacterium, assembly GCA_049793015.1. GTDB lineage: Bacteria > Actinomycetota > Acidimicrobiia > Acidimicrobiales > RAAP-2 > RAAP-2. The sequence continues at coordinate 7,437 of JBARBL010000103.1, forward strand.
CCTCTTCCAGGAGCGCCAGCGCGTACGCCGGGGCCGTGTACTGGCTCAGGACCACGACCCCGACCTTGGGCTGGTGCTCGCGCAGCCACGAGGCGGCCTGGATGCCCTCGTCGGTCCCGGTGGGCGGCATCCGGATGTCGGTCACCACCACGTCGGGCTCTTCCTTCTCCACCAGGGCCAGCAGTTCCGGGAGGTTCGACGCGACGCCGACCAGTTCGAGCTCCTGGTCGGATTCGATGAGGCGCGAGATCCCCTCGCGCAGCAGCGTGTTGTCTTCGGCTAATACCACTCGGATAGGGCACACAGAGCAGTAAGCGTACCAGCGCGCTTCGTCACGCGTGGGGCCGGATCCCCCGTCGACCAGGCGCGTCGCCCGGTGCGCTATCGGGCCACGGAGGCGTTCTACTCGCCTCGCAACACCTGGGCGGTCGAGACGTGCGAGGCGTTGCGTCCGGGGATCATCGCGACCAGGTTCACCACCAGCAGCGCGCTCGCCGCGATGACGATCACCGTGACGACCGGCACCGTCGGCTCGGGCACGGCGTCGATGTAGCGCGCGAAGAGTGTCCACAGCCATCGACCGAGCACGATGCCGAGCGGCACGCCCACCACCACGCCGGTGGCTCCGGCGACCGAGGCCTGCCAGAAGATGGTCGAACGAAGCTGACGCCGCGAGAAGCCCAGGGCCCGCAGCATCGCGAGCTCACGGCGACGGCGGCGAACCGACGCCAGGAGGGTGAGGCCCAACGCCCCGCACGCGCCGCCCGCCAATACCAGCGCCAGTATCGCGGGGGTGTCCCCGATGGAGCGGTAGTTCTCAATCTCCGCCGGATACTGCACCGGGAGGGCGGCCAGGCTGTCCCCCTCTCCGAGCCCGTCGGGCACGGCGTAGAGCGCCTTGTCGCCCACGGCGTCCACGTGCTTTAAGAACGTCATCGCCGTGGCGGCCGACACGCCGGCCTTGAGGCGCACGAACACCATCTTGGGACCGTTGAGGGCCGGGTAGGGGCTGTGCAGGAACTTGGCCATCGCGGCGGGAAGGATCCCGGCCGGGACGATGGCGCCGCTGCCCATCGACGGGTGGCTGGTCAACTCGCTGCCCACCGCGGGCAACGTGGCCGTCCCCACGATGGTGAGCCGACGCGGCGGTATGTAGACGGGGTAGTCCTGGGGACCGCCGTAGGACGCCATGACCGTGTCACCGAGTCGCTTGTGCAGTTCCTGCATCGTCGCGGCGCCGAGGACGATCTGGTCATTGGCCTCGAGACCGTGCCCCGAAAGGATGGGCGGACTCACGGCGGCCCGCGCGTTCTCCACGATCGAGGGCACGTTCACCCCGTCGATCTGCGCGGGCACGAAATTGACGCCCGAGACCGCCTTCACCAAGGAGCTCTCTTTCAACAGATGCACCGACTGAGGCGGGATGCTGGCACCATTCCCGGTCAGCGCGTAGTTCCAGTTCCATCCGTAGAGGGGCGGGCGACTGACCAGCGTGCTGAGGCCGCTGCCGAAGGTCACCGTCGCGATCACCAGCGTCACGGCCAGTACCGAACCGAGCAGCGCGGTCCGCACCGGCACCGCGTCGCGGTCCCTGCCCGGCTGCAGCGCGAACCGCACCCCGGTCACCAACGTCACGGGCAGGCCGAGCTCGCCCAGCCGCCGCGCCAGCCCCGCACCCGACGCCACGCCGGTTCGCGTGTTTCTTTGAGCAGATTGGGCCCCTCGCCACGCCAAGGCCCAGGAGACCGCGGCCAGGACCGCCACCGTGATCACGAAACCAAGGCCCAGGACGAGCCAATCGAAGTGCACGCCCGTGAGCGGATAGACGGTGCGCACGGGACCTATCGGCGAGAGTGGCGTCAAGGCGACCGCCACGACGAGCGCCAGCGCCGCTCCCGCGATCACCGAGATGAGCACCCCGAGGACGACGACGTTGGCCACCGTGCGAGGTGTGGCGCCGAGCGCGCGCAGCACGCTGAGGTTCTCGCCCTCGCTCTGCAGCAGGCGCGCAATGAGACTGGCGGCGATGATGAGCGCCGCCAGGGCCGCGATCAAGCCGAAGATGCCCAGCGCGATCGCGTCGGGTTCGATGGAGCGATTCACCTGAGACGTGACGTCCGAGGTGACGGCGAAGTTGTAGGTCGTGCCTCGCGGGAGGGCTTTGATGATCTCGCGTTCCACCGCGGAGACGTCGCGCGCGCCGTGCGTGAGCTGCACACCGTAGTCGAGGTAGGTGAAGCCCTTGGTGACCAGCATCTTCGACAGCGCCGGGGTGAAGATGACGAAGGTGGGATAGCGGTCCACCTCGTCGAGCACCACGTCGTCGTTGGGCACCACCGTGCCCACCAGCGTCATTGTGAGGGACACCGTGGGCTTCACCTTGTTGGTGCCGTAGCCCGGCAACGAGGTCTGAGGACCGGTGTAGAAGTTGAGCGGAATGGACTCGCCGACGTGCCATCCCATGAGCTTCGCCGCGACCGTCGTGGCGACGAATTGATCTCGATGCGAGGGATTCGCCATTCGACCATCGACGACCGTGACCCGATCCTGGGTGAAATACTCGCCACTGAGGCTGCCGACGGTCACCACCTCCCCGGCGTTGAGCGCTTTGGGGGAGAGCAGTCGGCCGGCCGGGCCGACGGGGATCACGCCGATGTAGAAGTCCGCCGTGGCCACGTGACGAACGAGCGGCAACTTCGAGAGGTCCGCGGTCAGATCGGGGGCGCCGATCACGATGTTGAGGTCCGACGGATTGGTTCGCGCGAGGAAGACGTTAAAGGACGACGAAGTGCGCCGCGACGCGATGACCGAACCCATGGCCAGCCCGCCGAGCGTGCCCACGAGCAGGACGATCGCGAGGTAACTCGTCGCGCGACGCGACACACTCGTACGAAACCAGTACCACGACACGCGCCACACGTTGTCAGCCATACCGGTACACCACCATGTAGCTCCTTCGTCGTCGGGCGCCCGTAATCAGCGACGCGTTAATGGTCTCGTCGGGGACAGTTTGGCCCAGTGACTCAGCGAGTCAGAGGGAGCGAGCCTCCATTTCTATGGGGTGCCAGTACCACGGCGCCCCCTTTCAGCGCCGCGACTCACGCGGCTACTCCCCGCGAAGGACCTGGGCCGTGGAGGTCTGCGCGGCGCTCCTGCCGGGTAGGGCCGCCACGACGTTCGCGAGCGCCATCGCGGTGAGAGCGACGATGACCACCGGCACTACGGGAACCGTGGGCTCGGGCACAGCGAAAATGTCACGGGCGAACAAGGTCCAGAGCCATCGACCAACCAGCACACCGATCGGGATGCCCACCACGACGCCCACCGCACCGGCCACCGACGCCTGCCACGCCACGGCGGCCATTAACTGGCGCCTGGTGAAGCCCAGTGTGCGCAGCAGCGCCAGATCCCGTCGACGCCGATGCACGGAGGCGACCAACGTGAGCGCCAGGGCGACGACCGCTCCCGCGGCCAGCGCCAGCGCCAAAAGATCGGGCACCGCGCCAATGGTTCGGTAGTTCTCGATCTCCGCGGGAAACTGGACCCCCCGCACGCTGACGGCGCTGCCACCACCGTTCGGCGTGGCGAGGAGCAACTTGGTCCCGTAGTGGGCGATCTTCTCGAGCGACGCGAGAGCCCGCGCCGCTGGCGCCCCCTTCTTTATTCGTACGAACACTGCGGTAAACCCGCGAAGCGTCTCGTAGGGACTTCGAAGGAATTTCTTGAAGGCGGGCGGCTCGATGTCGAGGGGAAGTATGGCACCCACCCCCATCGACGTGTGCGAGGTCAAGGTGCCGCCGATGGCGGGCAGCGTGGCGGTGCCCACGATCGTCACGCGGGTCGGCGGCACGTACACCGGATAGTCCTTCTTGGTCCCGTAGGACGCCATGACCGTCTGGCCGAGGTGCTTGTGGAGCTGCCTCATCGTCTCCGCACCGAGCACGATTTGTCCGGGGCCATCGACCTCGTGACCCGAGAGTATCGGCGGCGTCACTGACGCGTGAATCGTCGTCAGGATGATCGGTGTGGTGACGCCGTTGATCTGCGCGTTGGCAAAGTTATCGCCCGACCATTTGGCCACATACGGATCGCTCTTGAGCAGTCGAGCGGCTTGCGGCGGCACGCCGTTGCCATTGCTGGTCAACGCGTAGTTCCAATTCCATCCGTAGAGGGACGGGTGCGAAACCAGGGTGGCCAGGCTGTTGCCGAAGGTCAACGTGGCCACCACGATCGACACCGCCAGGATCGAACCGATCAGCGCCGAACGTACCGGAACCGCGTCGCGGTCCCGGCCGGGTTCGAAGGCGAAGCGCACGCCGACGACGGCGGTGACCGGAAGACCCAGATCGGCCGCGGCTCGTCCGACTCGAGATCGCGACGTGGGCAGTGCGGACCGAAGACGGCCATAGTTGTGTCGCACGCGGCGCCGGGTGAAGATGAGCGAGATCGCGACCATGACCGCGACCAGGATAAGGAAACCCACGACGAGGACCGGCGTGTCGAAGGCAAATCCGCCGTCCGGGTACACGGGTCTCACGGGGCCGATCGGCGACAGAGGCGAAAGGAGCACGGCGACGCCCACCGCCAAGACCGCTCCCAGGACGATTGCCGCAATGAGACCAAGAAGGCTCGCCAAGGACGTCATCGTCGGATTGGCGCCCAATGCTCGCATCACGTCGATGTCATCGCTTTCGCTACGCAGCGTCCTGGCCACCAGTCCCGCCGCGATGACGAGCGCCACCAGCAGCGTGATGAGTCCGAACACTCCTAGCGCGATCGACTCCGGCTCAATCGAGCGATTCACTTCTGCCGCGATGACCGAACTGATGCCGAAGCTGTAGGTGGTGCCGCGCGGAAGAATGGAGATTATTTCTCGCTGGACGGCGGAGAGGTCGCGAAGCCCGTGGTCGAGCTGCAACCCGTACTGGTTGTAGTTGATTGCATTGTTGACGTATTGGCGGGTGAGCGCCGGCGTGAAAATCATGAAATCAGGCTTACGGTCGACCTGGTCCAACAACACATCGTCATTGAGCACGATCGTGCCCACAAGATGCATGCTCAGAATCGCGTGCGGCTTGACCTTATTCGTGCCGAAGTCTGATCGTGCCGCTTGGGCATTCGTGTAGAAGTACATTTTGACGTATTCACCGAGGTGCCAGCCCATGAGATGCTCCGCCTCGGCGTCCGCCATGAACTCATCGGCCTTGCGTGGATCAGCCATCCGCCCCGCGAGCACCGCCACCTTGTCTTGCGTGAAATACTCACCCGTCATCGATCCCGTCGACGTGACGTCGCCATCTAAGAGGGCCGGAACAAAGTCCGGGGCTCCGTCGTGACCGGGCGGGAACGCGTTCATCCCGTACGACGACATCGAGACGTGGCGCACGTGAGGGAGTCGGGCCAACACTGAGGAGACGTTGGGGGCATAGAGCGTGACCGTTAGATCCGACGGATTGGTACTGGCCAAGAAGACATTGAAGGACGCCTGCGTTCTGCGAGCCGCGCTGACCGACCCCAGGGCGAGCCCTCCGATCGAGCCGACGAGCAGCACAACGGTCAAGTAGTTCAACCAACGTCTTCGAAGGGTGGCTCGCACCCAATACCAGGCCACCGTCAACGCGTTCCCCCTCATGGAAGAGCAGCACCCGAAGCGGCAAGAGGCATTCGACCAAAACCTTTCAGCAGTGCGCCAAACGGCTCAACACCGACCAGTCTTCTCGCCCGCGGTGCCTCGATTGAGGTGGCCAACCTCCAAAATCAAGTAGTGCCAGCACCAAAGGACATGAATCCTCGCATTGGTGCGAGCCCGTTTCCTCCGGTCGGCACGGGGCCCTATGAAGCGACTCAGGCGTGCTTGGGCGCCCCGCCGCCGTCGCCGACGTAGACGAGGGGAAGTTGAGGGGCTACGGCCAGGGGAAGTCCCACCAGGCGCGAGCCCCGCTTCGCCCCACTCGGATAGATCAACTCGGGACGGAATGACCGTCCCTTGGCTTCGCCCACACGACCTCCGCGGACGTCAATCCACTCTTCGCTCGTCGCCTCATTGAGCACGTGAGCGACGAAGACCCAACTCTGGCGCCGTTCCTTGACCCCATCGACGACCACGACGTCGCCGGACCGCAGGCCAGCCCACTGCGTCGAGCGAACCAGATTGCCGTGGCGAATCACGGTTGGTCTCGCTTTCACACTTCATTTCTACTAGTTACGCGCTTCACTTACGTTGTTACAGACGTGTCGTACGGTGGAGCCATGTCATTCGAACAGCCGTTGCCGAAGTCGCTCTCTCCCTCGAGGCTCCAGGACTTCCAGTCGTGCCCTCGCAAGTACCAGCACGGGTCGATCGAGAAGATCCCCCAGCCGGCGAGCTACGCGTCGGCCAAGGGTCGCTTCGCGCATTACGTCTTCGAGCAGCTCTTCCTCTTGTCCCCGAGCGAGCGCACGATTCAACGAGCCCGCGAGTTCGTGACGCCGGCCATTGAGGCGGTCCTGACCGAGGAGGTGCGACAAGACATCGGACTCGACGAGACGATGCTGGCCAAGCTGCTGAGCGAGACCGAGTCCATCATCACGACCTACTTCCAAATGGAGGATCCCCAACTGGTCGCTCAGGAGGGGGTGGAACTTCGCCTCGGCGTGGACATCGACGGCACCCCGCTCTTCGGCATTCTCGATCGATTGGACCGCGACGAGGATGGTCAACTCGTAATCGTCGACTACAAGACCGGGTCGCTGCCCAATCGCAACTACGACTCCATGACGTTCGCCAACGCGGAACTCTACGCCGCGCTGTGCCAGGCCAAGCTCGGCGAGCAGCCCAAGAAGATTCGCCTGCTCTACGTAGCTCAGGGCGAAACCATCGAACGCAACGTCACCGAGGTGACCGTGAAGGCGAGGACCAACGCCGCGGCCACCGCATGGCAACGGATAAACCGCTACTACGACGACGGCGACTTCCCGGCCACGCCGTCGAAGAGCGCCTGTCGCTTCTGCGCCTTCCGCGAGATCTGTCGAGCGGACGGGGTGCCCGTTCCGGCCTAACGGACCCTAGGCTTTAGGAGTGACCTCCTTCGACCTCTCCTATGACTATCGCTGCCCCTTCGCGAAGAACATCCACTTGCACGTCCTCAAGGCCTTGGAAGCCGGCGCCGACTTCGACGTGACCTTCGTACCCTGGACGCTCAGCCAAGGCGGCCGCGACGAGGGCGCGCCGGACGTGTGGAACGACCCCGCCTTCGACGAGGAGCACCTCTCCTTGGCGGTCAGCGTCTCGATACGCGACCAGCAGCCCGAGAGGTTCCTCGCCGCCCACGAAGCACTCTTCCGGGCCCGGCACGAACAGGCCGTGCGCCTCGTGACGATCGAGGAGATTCGTGGGGTCCTCGCCCCTCTGGGCGTCGACATGGACGAGGTGGAACGCGACCTTCAGTCCCGACGCCCCTACGAGGTCATGGGCAAGAGTTACGAGGAGTTCACCACCTACGAAGCCTTCGGCGTGCCCACCTTCGTCGTGGATGGTGACGCCACGTTCGTGCGCTACATGTCCTCACCCACCGACGACGGCGTGGCGTCCATCAAGATCATCGAGTCGATGCTCACCCTCATGAGCCAGCAGAGCGACCTCAACGAGTTCAAGCACACTCGTCTCCCCTACTAGTTCCGTCGTCCTCGTCCTGGTAGAACCCGCCGTCCGTTCGACCACGGGAATCCCGTGGTGGCCTGTAGCGTCGTGACCGTGTCGACGCTCACCTCCTCTGGCGCACCACGTCGAGTGGGGGTCGTGGGCGCCGGCCAGCTGGCTCGAATGATGGGTGAAGCGTCGCCCGAGGCGGGCGTGCTGATCACCGTGCTCGCCTCCTCGAACGACGACTCCGCCGTCGCCACCTGCGACGAGGTGATCATCGGCGACGCGCACGACGGCGAAGCACTGGAACGGCTCAGCCAGCACGTTGACGTCGTCACCTTCGATCACGAATTGGTGGATCTCGATCACGTCGCCTCGCTCGAATCGAGGGGCGTCGTAGTGCGGCCGAGCGCCGCGGCACTCAGGTTCGCGGTCGATAAGGCGTACCAACGAGAGGAGCTGGCGGCGGCCGGTTTGCCGGTCCCTCGATTCCTCGTCGTGTCCTCCCCCGCCGACCCGCGGGTCGCGGGGTTCCTGGATGGACAGGCCGGGCCGCCCGTCATCAAGGCCGCCCGAGGCGGCTACGACGGTCGCGGGGTGCTCTTTCCCTCCGACCGTGACGAGACCTTGGCCATGATTGCGCAGACCTGCGTCAATGGAGAAGCAGTGCTCGAAGAGCGTCTGGCCCTCGAGAGCGAAGTGGCCCAGTTGGTGGTTCGCGGTGTCGATGGTTCCCTCGCGCTCTACCCGCTGGTCACCACGGTGCAGTCCGAAGGCATGTGCAGTGAGGTGCGCTTCCCCGCCGACGTCTCGGACGACGTGCTCGCTGCGGCGCGCGAGATCGGCACACGATTGGCCACCCTCATCGACGTCGTCGGCGTCCTGGCCGTCGAACTGTTCCTGACCGACCAGGGCCTGGTGATCAATGAGGTGGCGCTTCGGCCCCACAACTCGGGGCACTGGACGATCGAAGGGGCGCGGACAAGCCAGTTCGCCAACCACCTGCGGGCCGTGAGCGGCCAGCCGCTCGGTGACGTCACGACCACGACGCCCTGTGCGGTGATGGTCAACGTCGTGGGTTCCGAGCAGCCCAGCTCGCTGGCCGCGGCGCTCGACGTGCCCGGCGCCTTCGTGCACGACTACGGCAAGTCTTGGCGCCCCGGCCGCAAGCTCGGCCACGTCACCGTGGTGAGTGACGACGCCTCAGCGGCCCACGTGACAGCATGGAAGGGTGCCCGCGCCTACGGCACTCGAACGAAAGAGTCATAGTGCAGCCAGTGGTCGCCATCGTGATGGGCAGTTCGTCGGACCACGAGGTCATGATCGGCGCCGCCACGATCCTCGAGCGCTTCGACATCGGACACGAGATCCACGTCGTGTCGGCCCACCGCACGCCCGAGGCGATGATCGCCTTCGGGCTGGGCGCGCGCGAACGGGGCATCAAGGTCATCATCGCCGGGGCCGGCGGCGCGGCGCACTTGCCGGGCATGCTGGCCGCCACCACCACCCTGCCGGTCATCGGGGTGCCCGTGGCCCTCGCCCGCCTTGACGGCCTCGATTCCCTGCTCTCTATCGCGCAGATGCCGCGCGGCGTGCCGGTGGCGACCGTGGCGATCAACGGGGCGACCAACGCCGGACTGCTGGCGGCGCGCATCCTCGCCGTCGACGACGCCGAACTCACGGCCGCCCTCGAAACCTATCGGCGCGAACTGGCCGAACAGGCCGGAACCCAGGACCGGGAACTGCCAAGAAGTTAGAACTTCTTAAGTTGCGTCGGGAGCGTTCCCGCGACGAGTTTCTTAACTTGGACATAGTCTGTTGGGGTAACCGAGGAGGCCCCCGTGGGTGTAATGAAGCGTCTGTCCAGCATCTTTCAAGCCAAGAGCAACGCGGCGCTCAACAAGATGGAAGACCCGCGTCAGACGCTCGACCTCTCCTACGAACAGCAGCTCGACAACCTGACCAAGGTGCGACGCGCCATCGCGGACGTCGCCACGGCGCGCAAGCGCGTGGAGATCCAGGCCGAGCAGCTCAAGAACCAAGGCGACAAGCTGGCCGACCAGGCCAAGGCCGCCATGGGCCAGGGCAACGAGCCGTTGGCCCGAGAGGCGCTCAGCCGACGCGAAGTCATCGCCAGTCAGCTAAAGGACCTCGACGCCCAGCACGCCACCATCGTCGAGCAGCAGGACAAGCTCGAGCAGACCGGTCAGCGCCTCCAAGCCGAGGTCGAGGCCTTCCGCACCAAGAAAGAGACGATCAAGGCCACCTACACCGCGGCCGAGGCGTCGGCGCACATCTCCGAAGCCGTCAGCGGCATCTCGACCTCCATGGGCGACGCCGGGGCCGCGATGCAGCGCGCCCAGGACAAGGTGGCCGAGATGCAGGCCCGCAGCGGCGCGCTCGACGAGCTCCTGGCGTCGGGGCAGTTGACCGACCTCACCAGCACCAGTGACGACATCCAAGCCCAGCTCGACAAGGCCGGCGGTTCGGCCAACATCGACGCCCAGATCGCCGCATTGAAAGCCCAGGTCGCGGCGCCCGCCGCGAGCGAACTTCCCTCAGGAGAGACCAACTCATAATGGCCACCACCACCAACATCGAAAAGGATCACGGACTCAGCGTGCGAATGTTCTTCACCGGACTCGCCCTGGTCGTGCTCTACGTCATCATCATCTCGGTCCTGTTGACCGTCGGCGTGGCCCTGGGCTTCGTCATCGTGATCGCGGCGGCGTTGATCTTCTCCCAGTACTACTTCTCGGACAAGATCGCGATGTACTCCATGCACGCCAAGGAGGTGACGCCGGCCCAGGAGCCCAAGCTGCACGAGATCGTCGACCGCTTGTGCCTGCTCGCCAACATGGAGAAGCCTCGAGTGGGCGTGTCCGAGATCGACATTCCCAACGCCTTCGCCACGGGACGCAGCCCCAAGCACGCGGTCATCTGCGCCACGCGCGGTCTGATGCGGCGACTCAACGACGAGGAGCTTGAAGCCGTGCTGGCCCACGAACTCAGCCACGTGGCCCACCGCGACGTGGCCGTCATGACGATCGCGTCGGGCGTGGGCATGCTCGCGGGCTTGGTGAGCCGCATCGCCATGTGGGGGGCCATCCTGGGCGGCGGCGGACGCGGCGCACGCGGACGCGGCGGCGGCCAGATCGTGCTGCTGGAGCTGGCCACCATGGCCGTCTCGATCGTCATCTACATGATCGCGTACCTGCTCACCATGGCGCTCTCGCGTTACCGCGAGCTGGCGGCGGACCGGTCGGGCGCCATCCTCATCGGCAAGCCCAGCGTGTTGGCCAGCGCGCTGGTGCACGTCACCGGCGACATCGGCAAGATCCCGCGCACCGACCTGCGCAAGACCGAGGGTATGAACGCCTTCTTCTTCGCACCGGCGCTGGCCGGCGGCACCACGGCCAAGCTGTTCTCCACGCACCCTCCCCTCCAGGTTCGCCTTGACGCGTTGAACAAGCTTGAGCGTGAGCTCAACGGCTAGTGGGCCTGCGCGACACGCTGCTCGGGCGCACTAAGCAAGTTGCCCCGAAGCTCGACAACCTCTTCGCGCTGCCCACGGCCGCGCTCACGTTGCAGAGCGAGTTGGATCTGGTCACCTCGGGCCAGGCCGGGCTCTGTTTTAAGTCCGGCAGCGGCGAAGCCACGACCTCGACGGACGACGACCTCAAGGAACTCCTCGACTTCGACGAGGGCACCAAGGTGTCCCTCACCACCGACGACCTCGGGTTCAAGTGGCTGGTCATCGACGACGCGGATATCACCAGCCTGGTCACGCGCGTCCACGGGGCCAACACCACCATGGTCGAGCACGGCTTCGGTCCGCGGCTCTTGTGCGCGGTCTTCGGCTTCGTGCCCCAGACGCCGCCAGGAGAAGGCTCGGTACGCATGGTGTACCTGTTGAAGCAGGGCACCTTCTACCCCTTCGCGCCGACGGGTCACGAACAGCGCGACAACGAACTCGAGCTCCGCGTGCGCTCCTTCCTCGAGGAGGACCTGGCGATGGAGAAAGACCTCACTCGCTGGATGGCGCTGTGGGACGTGCCCGTCAAATAGTCTCGACGTCGCCGGCGAAGGACGTGGCCACGATCTGGTCGAAGGCCTCGGCGTAGTCGAGATCGAGTTGCGTGATCCCTTCGCGGTCGTGCGTCCAGAGCTCCACGCGCACGCTCCGATAGCCAATGGTCACCTCCGGGTGATGGTTGAGCCTCTCCGCGGTGGCCACCTGCGCCTCGAAGAGCCGCGACGTGCTCGGATAGTCCTTCGTGCGCAGCACCCGAACGAGGCGCCCCTCCTCCAGGCGCCACTCGTGGTGTCCGGCCAACCACGGGTCCAGGACGGCCGCGTCGAGGCAATCGGGTCGGCTCAAGGGTGGGTCATGTCCTCGGGCACCACGGCCCGGTCGAACTCGTCGCCGCTCATCAGGCCCAGGGCGATGGTGGCCTCTCGCAGCGTGATGTTCTCGTGGTGCGCCTTCTTGGCCACCTGGGCCGACTGGTCGTAACCGAGCGTCGGCGCGAGCGCCGTCACCAGCATGAGCGAGTCGTTGAGGTGCTGACGGATCCGCTCGAGGTTGGGCTCGAGGCCCTCCACGCAGTACTCGCGGAAGCGGTCGCAGGTGTCGGTCAGCAGGTCGATCGAGTTGCAGAAATTGTGGATGAGCACCGGCTTGCACACGTTGAGCTCCAGATTACCCCGTGATCCGGCCATCGCGATCGCGGTGTCGTTGCCGTACACCTGGATGGCCACCATGATCATGGCCTCGCTTTGGGTGGGGTTCACCTTGCCCGGCATGATCGAGCTGCCCGGCTCGTTCTCGGGCAGCTGCAGTTCGCCCAGGCCCGAGCGCGGTCCCGAGCCCAGCCAGCGCAGGTCGTCGGCGATCTTGATGAGGCTGGCCGCCAGGGTCTTGATGGCGCCGTGGGCGAAGACGAGCGCGTCGTGCGCCGCCAAGGCCGCGAACTTGTTCGGCGCCGTGACGAAGGGCCGGCCCGTGATCGCCGCGATGGCGGCCGCCACGCGCTCGCCGAACTCGGGGTGCGTGTTAAGGCCCGTGCCCACCGCGGTGCCGCCGGCCGCCAGTTCATAGAGTCCGCTCAGCACGAGTTCCAGTCGCTGCACGTCGGCGTCGAGTTGGGCCACGTAGCCGGAGAACTCCTGGCCCAGCGTGAGCGGCACGGCGTCCATCAGGTGCGTGCGTCCGATCTTCACGATGCCGGTGTAGGCCCGCGCCTTCTCGTCGAGCGCGTCGCGCAGGCGCGTCACTGCGGGCACCAGGCGGTTGGTGATCTCGAGGACCGCGGCGATGTGCATCGCGGTAGGAAACGTGTCGTTGCTCGACTGGGACATGTTCACGTCGTCGTTGGGGTGCACGGGCACCTTGCTACCGAGCACGCCACCGGCCAACTCGATGGCGCGGTTGGCGATGACCTCGTTCACGTTCATGTTGGTCTGGGTCCCCGAGCCGGTCTGCCACACCCGAAGCGGGAACTCGTCCTCCAACAGGCCGTCGACGATCTCGCTCGCCACGCGCTCGATGAGCGCCGCCTTCTCGTCGTCGAGCTTGCCCAAGGCGTGGTTGACCCGGGCCGACGCGAGCTTGAGCACGCCGAAGGCCGAGAGCAGCGCCGGCGGCATGGTCTCGGTGCCGATCGCGAAGTGGTGCAGGCTTCGCTCAGTCTGGGCGCCCCAGTAGTGGTCGGCGGGCACCTCGATAGGTCCCATGGAATCGGATTCAACTCGTACCTCGTCCACGTCTCGTCCTCTCTATTTCCTCACGGATTTCTTCGCCGCGCTCTTCGTCGCGCTCGACGCTTTCGCGACGGGCTGGTCGTAGAGCTTGACGCCGGCGCTCACCACCTTGCGCGCGGCCGCGACGTCCACCGCGCGCGGTCCGTCGCCGTCGCCGGGCACCTCGAGCAGCAGCGGCAGGTCGCGGACCTTGGGGTGACCCACCAGCGGTGCCAGGCCCGCGGGCCCGATGGTCCCCTCGCCGATGTTGGCGTGACGGTCGCGGTTGGCGCCGAGCTCGACCTTGGAGTCGTTGAAGTGGAAGCACCGAAGCCGCTCGAGCCCCAGGCGCCGGTCGATCTCGGCGACGACCTTCCTGGCGCCCGCGACGCTCGAGTAGTCGACCCCGCTCGCCCACAGGTGCTGGGTGTCCACGCAGATCCCGAGGCGCTCGTCGCCGTTGCACGCCGCGATGAGCGCTTCGATCTCGTCGAAGTCGCGTCCCACCGTGCCGCCGGTGCCGGCCGCGTTCTCGATCAGTATCGGGCAGTCCACGCCGTCGGGCGCGGGGTCGGCGTCGTCGAGCGCGCTCAAGAGCGCCTCGGCGATCTGGCCCACGACGTCGTCGAAGCCGGCGCCCTTGTGGCTGCCCACGTGCAGCACGACCCCCGAGGCCCCCATGGCGCGTGACACCGAGAGGTTGTTGGTCAGGCACTCCACCGATCGTTCGTAGAGCGCGTCGTCGGCCGAAGCCAGGTTGATCAGGTACGTCGCGTGCGCGAAGGTGTGAGTGATGCTCGGGTGCTGCGCCTGGGCCTCGCGGTAGGCGGCCAGGACCTCCGGCGCGTACTGGGTGGGCTTCCACGCGCGCGGGCTCTGGACGAACACCTGGACGCTGGTGGCGCCAATCTCGACGCCCGCCTCGAGCGAGGGAATCAGCTTGCCACCGCCGCGGACGTGCGCTCCGACGTTCATTACTCTGAAACTACTCGTCGTTTCGACCGCCTCGACAGGAGCTACATGCCCGACACCTTCACCAACGCGGCCCGCGCGCTGTTCGCCACCCGGGCCCTCGCCCACGTCGCGACCGTCGACGAGGAGGGCGCTCCCTACGTCACCCCGGTGTGGGTCGACCTCGAGGGCGACGAGGTCCTGATCAACACCGCGCTGGGACGCGTCAAGGCGCGCCACCTGGCCAACGACCCGCGCGTCGCGCTGTCGATGACCGACCCGGACAATCCCGACGTCGCCGTCACCCTGCGCGGAACGGTGTCGCGCTTCACGACCGAGGGCGCGGACGACGCGATTGACCGCTTGGCCAAGAAGTACCTCGGCGTCGAGGAGTTCGGCGACCGCCGCCCGGGCCAGGTGCGCGTCAGCGTCTACATCACGCCCGACCACATCTCGATGCAGCCCGACGACTAGCCAAACAGCGTGATCGTCCCGGCGGGGGTCTCGCGGCTCCCCGCGTGGCGCAGCCGCTGGCCCAGCGCCACGAGGTCGCCGTCAACCACCGACCACACCTCCACCGGGCGCGGCGGCGCGGGCCGGTTGTAGGCGCCGGTGAGGGTCCCCGCGTCGTTGGCGAAGTCGACCGGGTCCTCGGTGAGCAGCGCGCGAACGAGGTCGGCTTCGCTGGGGGGCGCGGCGCCTTCGATGACCGCGTCGGTCAGCTCGAGCAGGTGCGACAGCGTCGCCACGTCGCGCGCGGCGAGCGCCGCCGAGTAGCCCGGCCCCAGGCGCAGCCAGACGCCGACGGATGACGTGAGGCGCACGCTCAGCCACGCGGCCGTCACGACGGTCGAGGCGTCGGGGCACGAGATCAGGACTCGCGCGGTGGACGCGGTGATCACGGCGGGCGCCGCGTCCAGTCGGGTCAGCGGGAGGTCGAGGCGGGCGAGCTCCATGGCCTAGGGCTGGAGGTCCTCTTTGGGCAGGCGCTCGATGTTCACGTCGCGAAACGTCAGCACGCGCACCGAGGGCACGAAGCGCACCGTACGGTACATGTCCCAGACCCACGCGTCGCTCAGGGTCACCTCCAGGAGGGTCGGCGCCTGGCTCGAGCGCACCTCGACGGAGACCTCGTTGGCCAGGTAGAAGCGCCGGTCGGTCTCCACGGCGTACTCGAACGTCGCCACGACCGCCTTGTACTCCTGGACGAGCGCCAGCTCGAGCGTCGACTCGTAGTCGTCGAGCTCTTCTTCGCCCACTCGCTACGCGCGCTCGGTGACGCGCAGCTCCTTGATCTTGGCGGCCTTGCCGCGCAG
>JBARBL010000104.1:0-88309 GCA_049793015.1 Acidimicrobiales bacterium
GCGCCGGGAGGGCGCGCAAGGAGGACCCCGTCAGCGCCGCCGCAGGCGTGCTGTGCCTGGTGCGCGAGGGCGACGTGGTCGCGGCCAACGAGCCGATCTTCGAACTGCACGCCGACGACATGGCGCACATCGTGCTCGGACGAACGTCGATCGAGTCGGCCCTGGTCATCGGCGACGAAACGGTGACGACGTCGCCGATACTCATCGAGCGCATCGGCTAGAGGGACAAATCCCCTTTAGTAGCGTGGGCCCATGGCCGGCTCCACCCTCACCCGAGAGATCTTCAAACGGGCCCCCAAGGTGGTGCTGCACGACCACCTCGACGGCGGCCTGCGCGCCTCCACGGTCGCCGATCTGGCCCGCGAAAGCGGCTACCAGGGCCTCCCGACCTTGGACCCCGACGAGTTGGCCGCCTGGTTCATCGCCGACGCCGAGGGCAGCGACCTCGTGCACTACCTCGAAGGCTTCGCCCACACCACGGCCGTCATGCAGACCAAGGACCAGATCGAGCGCGTCGCCGCCGAGTGCGCACTGGACCACGCGCGCGACGGCGTCGTCTACGCCGAGGTCCGCTTCGCGCCCGAACTGCACACCGGCGCCGGGTTGACCCTCGCCGAGGTCGTCAACGCCGTGCTGTCCGGCTTCGCCCAGGGCACGCGCCAGGCCGCGGACGAGGGCCGCACCATCATCGTGCGCACCATCATCTCCGCGATGCGCCAGGCGCACATGAGCGAGGAGATCGCCGCGCTGGCGATCTCCTTCCGCGACCACGGCGTCTGCGGGTTCGACATCGCGGGACCCGAGGACGGCTTCCCGCCCACCGAGCACCTGCGGGCCTTCCACCTGATCCAGCGCGAGAACTTCCACCTGACGGTGCACGCCGGCGAGGCGTTCGGCCTGCCGTCGCTGTGGGAGGCCGTGCAGTTCTGCAACGCCGAGCGCCTGGGCCACGGGGTGCGCATAGTCGACGACATCACCTTCGTCGACGGCCGCTACGAGCTCGGACGGCTGGCCAGCTACATCCGCGACCGCCGTATCCCGCTCGAGGTCTGCCCCACCTCCAACGTGCACACCGGGGCGGCCCGTTCGATCGCGACGCACCCCATCGAGCTGCTGCGCAAGCTGCGCTTTCGCGTCACGCTCAACACCGACAATCGCCTGATGAGCGGCATCTCGATGAGCAGCGAGTTCGAGGCCTGCGCGAGCGCCTTTAACTGGTCGCTCGACGACATGTCGTGGCTCACCATCAACGCCGCGAAGAGCGCCTTCTTCCAGTTCGACCAGCGCCTGGCCCTCATCGACACGGTGATCAAGCCCGGCTACGCCGCGCTGCGCCTCCCTTAGAAGGCGAGCAGGCGCGCCAGTTCGTCGCTGGCGGCGTCGAGCAGGGCGTGCGCCGCTTGGCGTTCCTCGTCGAGTGACTGGCCGGCCGCGCGGGTGCCCAGCACCTCGACGTAGGCCTTCAGCTTGGGTTCGGTGCCCGACGGCCGCACCACCACCCGCCCGCGGCCGTTCAGTTCCAGGACCAGGCCCGGCGTGGCGCGCAAACCGTGCCATCCCGACTCGAGGTCGACGACCTCGCTCACGCGCAGCGTGCCCAGCTCGTCCGGCGGCGATTCGAGCAATCGCGCGACCGCCGAGGCGATGATGCCCAGCGCGTCGGGCTGGTCGCAGCGCAGCGACAGCTGCGTCACGGCGTGCACGCCGTGGCGCGACTCGATCTCGTCGAGACGGTCGAGCAGCGTCTGGCCCCGCTGGTCGAGCTCGTGGGCCAGGCGGCACAGCGCGAGCGCCGCCGAGAGTCCGTCCTTGTCCGCCACCGCCGGATCGACCGCGAAGCCCAGCGCCTCCTCGTAGCCGAAACGCAGCACCCCGTCACCGGCGCTGCGCGCGATCCATTTGAAGCCGGTCAAGGTCTCGGCGTAACGAACGTGCTGCTCACGCGCCATCGTGGCGAGCATGGTGGAAGAGACGATCGACGTGGCGACGGTGTCGCCGGGACCGTCCGCCGTCGCCAGCAGGGCCGAGGCCAGGAGCCAGCCGATCTCGTCCCCGCGCAGCACCCGCCACCCGGACGGCCCCCGGACGGCCGCCCCGAGGCGATCCGCGTCGGGGTCGTTGGCGATGACCAGGCTCGAGGAGGACTGGTCGGCGGCCTCGAGCGCCAGGTCCAGCGCTCCCGGCTCCTCGGGGTTGGGGAAGACCAGCGTCGGAAAGTCGCCGTCGGGCGCGAACTGGCGGGCCGCCGGTGCGGCCGCGCCGAAACCGGCTTCGGCGAAGAGCTGCATCATGGTCGCCCCGCCCACGCCGTGCAGCGGCGTATACGTGATGCGCAGCGGGCTGTCCTCGACGCCGAAGCGCTCCACCAGGTGATGTCGATACGCCTCTAAGACGGAGGCCTCGATCACCGAGTGCCCCTGACTCGATCGCGTCGCCAGTTCGGGCGAGGTCGCCTCACGGGCGAATCGTTCGACCGTCTCGTCGTCGGGAGGGATGATCTGTGCCCCGTCGCTCGCGTAGAGCTTGAAGCCGTTGTCCTGGGGCGGGTTGTGACTGGCGGTGATCATGATGCCCGCCGCCGCGCCCAACGCTTTGACGGCGTAGGCCACCAGCGGCGTGGGCAACGGCCCGGGCATCTCGTAGACCCGGACCCCGGCGCCGAGCAGCACCTCGACGACCTCGTCGTTGAACCGCTCCGAGCCGCGGCGGGCGTCTCGCCCGACCACCACTCCCCTGGAGGGATCGAAGCCCCGCTCGTGGAGCCACGCCACCACTCCCTGGGTGGCCCGGCGAACGGTGTGGCGGTTCATGCCCGCCGGACCGGCCATTTCCGGACCCCGCAGTCCCGCGGTGCCGAAGGCCAGCGGCGCGTCGAAGCGTCGTCGAAGTTCGAGCTCGTCGCCCCGCTCGAGCAGCCCCGTCAGCGTGGCGCGGTCCTGCGGGTCGGGGTCCCCTTCGATCCACTCGGCCACCCGACCGGCGAGCTGGGGATTCACAGCGCGGGGATGAGTCGAAGGAGCAGGGCGCCGAGGGAACTCGCGGCGTTCTGGCCCGCTTCGAGCACTTCGAGATGGTTGAGGGGCCCCGGCGACACCCCGGCCGCGAAATTGGAGACCAGGCTCAGGCCGAGCACCTCGGCGCCCAGATGGCGCGCGGCGATCGCTTCGAGCACCGTCGACATGCCCACCAGCGAGGCGCCCAGCGTGGCGGCCATGGCGATCTCGGCCGGCGTCTCGTAGTGCGGGCCGCGGAACCCGGCGTACACCCCTTCACTCAATTCCGGCGCGGCCTGGTGGACGACGGCGCGCAGCCGCGCGCTGTAAAGGTCGGTCAGGTCGACGAAGCGTGACGGGTACGGTGGCGGCGGCGCGGCGCCTTCCATGGGCGAGGTGCCCGTCAGGTTGAGGTGGTCGCGCAGCACCACCACCGTGCCCGGTCCCTTGGTGGGGTCGATGCCCCCGCACGCGTTGGTGAGGACCACCTTGGTGGCGCCCGCGGCGATGAGGGTGCGCACCGGGTGGCACACCTGGTTGGCCGAGTTGCCCTCGTAGAGGTGGACCCGTCCCGACACCAGGGCCACGCGAGCGCCGCCCACCTCGAGCGAGAGGATCTGGCCGCCGTGCCCGGCGACCGTCGGGGCCACGAAGCCCGTCAGTGACGTCATGGCGACCTCGCTGCTGGGCGGGCCTAGGGCGGTCGACCCCTCTCGCCAGCCCGACCCCAGCACCACCGCCACGTCGTAACGCTCGACGCCGCTCAGTGAGCGCAACTGCTCGCTGGCCTGGCTCGCCAGTTGGTAGGGATCAGCCATCACTGACCGATCGTGTGCCAGACGGTGGACGTCTCGACGAAGGCGCGCAGCCGGTGCATCGACGTCGATCCCTCTCGCGAGGGACTCGGGCGAAGGACCCGCTTGATCGATCCCGCCGCCAGCACCGCCAGCTCGTTGGCCAGGTCGGGCTCCACGCCTTCGAGGTCGATCCCGTCGACGTCCTCGTGGGAGGCGAGCACCGGCGCCAGCTCATCGGTGAAGCCCGTCACGATGTTGAGCACCCCGGCCGGGAAATCCGACGTGGCGCTCATCTCACCCAGCAGCACCGCGGGTAGGGGACGGGCTTCGCTGGCCACGGCCACCACCGTGTTGCCCACGCACACCGGCGCCAGCACGACGTCGACAAAACCCTCGAGCGACGACGCCTGGGGCGCCACGACGCCCACCACGCCGCTGGGCGTGGGCAGGGAGAAATTGAAGAAGGGACCGGCCACGGGATTAGCGCTGCCCAGCACCTGGGTTATCTTGTCGCTCCACCCCGCGTACCAGACCATGCGGTCGATGGCCCGTTCGACACTCGAGCGGGCCGCTCCTGGTTTGAGCCCCTCGGCCAACGCCACCTGCTCGGCCAGCTCGGTGGCCCGCGACTCGGCCATCTCGGCCAATCGGTAGATCACCTGTCCGCGGTTGTAGGCCGTGGCGTCGCACCACTTGGGCTGCGCCCCCCGAGCGGCCGTCACCGCGTCACGCAGGTCCTTCCTCGAGCCCTGCGCCACGTTGGCGAGGAAGACGCCCTTGAGGGACCTCACCTCGTAGCTGCGGCCCGACTCCGAACGGGGGAAGGCGCCGTTGACCAGAAGCTTGTAGGTCTTTCGCACGTCCTGACGGTCCTCAGACATTGAGGTAGGCCTCCAGTCCGTGACGACCACCCTCGCGGCCGAACCCCGACTCGCGCATGCCGCCAAAGGGGCTGGTCGGGTCGAAGCGGTTGTAGGTGTTGGCCCAGATGACCCCGGCGCGCAGCCGTTGCGCCACCCACAGGGTTCGGCTGCCCTTCTCGCTCCACACCCCGCAGGCCAGGCCGTACTTCGTGTTGTTGGCCTTGGCCACGGCCTCTTCCGGTGTCCGGAAGGTGAGCACCGAGAGCACGGGTCCGAAGATCTCCTCGCGCGCGATGCGATGGCTCTGGGTGACGTCGGCGAAGACGGTGGGGGCGAACCAGTATCCCTTCTCGGGTAGTACGCAGGAGCTGGTGTAGCGTGTCGCCCCTTCGCTCACGCCGTACGCCGTCAGTTCCTCGATGCGTTCGAGCTGCGCGGCTGAGTTGATGGCCCCGACGTCGGTGTTCTTGTCCATGGGATCACCCACCCGCAGCTGTTCCACGCGCCTGATGAGCCGGCGCAGCACCTCGTCGGCGATGGACTCCTGGACCAAGAGCCGCGAGCCGGCGCAGCAGACGTGTCCCTGGTTGAAGAAGATGCCGTCGATGATCCCTTCGATCATCTCGTCGATCGGCGCGTCGTCGAAGACGATGTTGGCCCCCTTGCCGCCGAGCTCCAGGGTCAGGCGCTTGTCGCTGGACGCCGTGCTGCGCTGGATGAGCCGACCCACGTCGGTGGAGCCGGTGAAGGCGATCTTGTCGACCCCGGGGTGTTCGACCAGCGCCGCGCCGACCGCGCCGTCGCCGGTGAGGATGTTCACCACGCCGTCGGGCAGTTCCGCCTGCTGGAGGATCTCGGCCAGTACCAGGGCCGTCAGGGGCGTGGTCTCGGCCGGCTTCAAGACGCAGGTGTTCCCGGCGGCCAAGGCCGGGGCGAGCTTCCAGGCCGCCATCAGCAGCGGGAAGTTCCAAGGGATGATCTGCCCGGCCACGCCGATCGGCGACGGGCTGGGGCCGAATCCTGCGAATTCGAGCTTGTCGGCCCAGCCGGCGGAGTAGAAGAAGTGGGCCGCGGCCAGGGGGATGTCGATATCGCGCGATTCGCGGATGGGCTTGCCGTTGTCCAGCGTCTCGACGACGGCCAGCTCGCGCGAGCGCTCCTGGATCAGCCGGGCGATGCGAAAGAGGTACTTGGCGCGCTGCGTCCCGGTCGTCTTGGACCAGACGCCCTCGTAGGCCGCGCGAGCGGCCGCCACCGCCCGATCGACGTCGGCGGCGCTGGCCTGCGCGACCATGGCCAGGGTCTCCTCGGTCGCGGGGTTGAGGCTGGCGAAGGACTGGTGCGACGCTGGATCGGTGAACTGACCGTTGATGAAGAGACCGTAACTGGGACGCAGCCGGGCGATGGCCGCCGATTCGGGCGCCGCGTCGTACTCGAGGGCGCCGAGGCGGGAGTTGGCGAGCGTCACGTCGTTCATCAGTCCGCGCTGAATTCGTCGGAGCGCACGTAGAAGCCGGTGCGCTGCTTGAGACGCTGACGCAGCAGGTCGTTGAGCAACGAGGACGCGCCGAAACGAAAGAGGTCGGGCGTGAGCCAGGTCGACCCGGCCGTCTCGTTGACCACGACGAGATAGCGGATCGCGTCCTTCGCGCTGCGGATGCCGCCGGCGACCTTGACACCGACCAGGCGGCCCGAGGTCTCCGCGAAGTCGCGCACGGCTTCGAGCATCACCAACGCGACGGTCGTCGTCGCGGCCACGGGCACCTTGCCGGTGGAGGTCTTGATGAAATCGGCGCCCGCGAGCATCGAGAGCCAACTGGCGCGGCGGACGTTGTCGTAGGTCACCAGCTCACCGGTCTCGAGTATCACCTTCAGGTGCGCGCTCCCGCACGCCTCCTTGACCGCCACGATCTCGTCGAAGACCTGGCCCGTGCGGCCGGCCAGGAAGGCGCCGCGGTCGATCACCATGTCGATCTCGTGCGCGCCGGCCGCGACGGCGTCAGCCACGTCCAGCAGCTTCACCTTGAGCGAGGCCCGGCCGGAAGGAAACGCGGTCGCCACGGCGGCCACCTTGACCGACGAGTCGCCGAGCACGCGGCGCGCGTGGGCCACCAGGTCGGGATACACGCACACGGCAGCCACGTGCGGCACGCTCGGGTCCCGCGCGTCCGGCGAGGCGGCCTTGGTGCAGAGCGACGTGACGCGCCCGAGGGTGTCGGCCCCCTCCAGGGTCGTGAGATCGACCATCGAGATGGCCAGGTTGAGGGCGGCCAGTTTCGTCGACTTCTTGATGGACCGCGTGGCCAGCTTGGCGACCCGCGCCTCCGCCCCCACCGCGTCGACGCCGCTCAGGGCGGTGAGTATGGCGCTCAACTGCGACTCGGACTCGACCCGCGCCAGCCGATTGGAATCGGCGATGACGACGCCGCGCTCCTCCTCGGTCACCAGGCGTAGGGGCATCGTCACGTGGCCAACGCTAGCGTCGGGCGCCCCGCTGGCCCAAACGAACGGACTCAGCCGAAGCGGGGCAATTCGCCCGCGGCGAGGCGCTGGGCGAGCGTCGGCGCGTTCTTGTCCTTGTCACTCACGATCGCGTCGCCGTCAAGGGGCCAGGCGACGTTGATCTCTTCGTCGAAGGGATTGATCTCGAGCTCGAGCGGGGCGTTAAAGACGGAGGACAGCAGGTAGCAAATCACGCCGCTCTCGCTGGCCACGCTGAAGCCGTGGGCGACGCCGGCCGGCAGCAGGACTGATCGGCCTTGGTCGGCGCCGAGACGCACCAGCTCGTAGGAACCGAACGTCGGCGAGCCGACCCGGATGTCGACGATCACGTCGTTGAGTTCACCAAAGACGCACGTAACCACCTTGGCCTGGCCCTGCGCAGCGAGGGAGTAGTGCAACCCGCGCACGACGTTGCGCGTCGAGGTCGAGAGGTTGGCCTGTTGGGCGACGAAGTCCAGACCGGCGGCCGCGAG
Source organism: Acidimicrobiales bacterium (assembly GCA_049793015.1). Taxonomy (GTDB): domain Bacteria; phylum Actinomycetota; class Acidimicrobiia; order Acidimicrobiales; family RAAP-2; genus RAAP-2. The sequence continues at coordinate 7,629 of JBARBL010000104.1, forward strand.
GTCGGGCGATTGGAACCATTCACGAAAGAACCCGCGGTCGTCGCCCCACACCGGCGACTCCAGGAGGTAGGTGCCCGGCAGCGAGAGCTCGACGGCCTTCACGGCTGACGATCCTTCAAGGGCCGCCACCACTCCTCGTGGTCGTGATACCAGGCGACGGTCGAGGCGAGGCCTTCGTCGAAGTCCACGCGCGGCCGGTAGCCGAGCTCGTGCTGTATCTTGGACCAGTCAATGGAGTAGCGACGGTCGTGGCCCAGGCGGTCGGGCACGGGCGCGACCATCGACTCGTCGCGTCCGCACAACGTGAGCACGCGCTTCGTCAACTCCTTGTTCGTCAGCTCCGTCTCGCCGCCGATGTTGTAGATCTCACCGGGCCGGCCGCGCTCGAGCACCAGCATCAGCGCCCGGCAATGGTCGTCGACGTGCAGCCACTCGCGCACGTTGAGGCCGTCGCCGTAGAGCGGCACCATCCGGCCGTCGATCAAATTGGTGACGAACAGCGGCAGCACCTTCTCCGGGAACTGGCGCGGGCCGTAGTTGTTCGAACAGCGCGTCACCATGACGGCCAGCCCGAAGGTGCGATGGTACGCGAGCGCCGCCAAGTCGGAGCCAGCCTTGCTCGAGGAGTAGGGCGAGTTGGGCTCGAGCACGTGATCCTCGCGCCACGAGCCCTGCGCGATCGAACCGTAGACCTCGTCGGTGGAGACGTGCACGAAACGCTGCACGCCGCCACGCCGGGCGCTGTCGAGCAGCTGCTGCGTGCCGAGCACGTTGGTCTCGAAGAAGACGCGGGCGCTGTCGATGGAGTTGTCCACGTGGCTCTCGGCCGCGAAGTGCACGACGGCGTGCGCGCCGTGAAGAAGATCGTCGGTGACGGCCGCGTCATTGATGGAGGCTTCGACGAACGTGACGCGCGGATCGCCCATGACGGACTCGAGATTCACCAGACGGCCCGAGTACGTGAGGGCGTCGATCAGCACGATGTCGTCGTAGTCCAGTCGCGTCGCGTCTTGGAGCAGCACTTCGACGAACCGCGAACCGATGAATCCCGCCGCACCTGTGATCACCACGCGCATAGAGGTACCTCGGCCTTTAGGAAGGGATTGCTGGACTTCTATACTAATGGAGTGAAGGGAATCATTCTGGCTGGCGGCAGCGGCACTCGCCTGCATCCGATCACCCGGGCGGTCTCCAAGCAGTTGCTGCCGATCTACGACAAGCCGATGATCTACTACCCGCTCAGCACGTTGATGCTCACGGGCCTGCGCGAGATCCTGCTCATCACCACCCCCCACGATCAGGACGCGTTCCGTCGGCTGCTCGGCGACGGATCGCAGCTCGGCCTGCAGATCTCCTACGTCGTCCAGGAAGAGCCCAACGGACTGGCCCAGGCGCTCATCCTCGGCGAGTCGTTCTTGGACGGCGACAAGTGCGCGCTCATCCTGGGCGACAACCTGTTCCACGGCCCGGGGCTCGGCACGTACCTACGCCGCAACACCGAGGTCAAGGGCGCGCTGATCTTCGCCTACCAGGTGAGCGACCCCTCGGCCTACGGCGTGGTGGAGTTCGACGAGAGCGGCAAAGTGATCTCGATCGAGGAGAAGCCGATCACCCCCAAGAGCAGCTACGCCATCCCCGGCATCTACTTCTACGACGAGAAAGCCTCGCGGCTGGCGCACGAGCTCACGCCGAGCGGCCGCGGTGAACTCGAGATCTCGGCCCTCAACAACGCCTACCTCAAGGCCGGCGAACTCAACGTGGAGGTGTTGTCGCGCGCGACGACCTGGCTCGACACCGGCACGCACGAATCGCTCTACGAGGCCGGCGGCCTCATCCGCACGCTCCAGCACCGCAGCGGGTTGCGCATCGGCGACGTCGAGCAAATCAGTCGCGACCAAGGTTGGGTCTGACGCTACTCGCGCGTAACTTTTTGCGCGTGGTGCGCTGACTAAAGTTGCGGGACCAACCCCCGAGGAGACGCCATGTCCAGCATCGACCTACCCCTGCCACGCCATCACGTGCTCGCCGACGTCATACCCAAGAGCCTGCTCGTCGACGCGGCGCTGGTTATCGGCTTCGCCGGGTTCGTCGGCGCGCTCGCGCAGTTCTCCATCCACCTCAACTTCACTCCGGTGCCCATCACCGGCCAGACGCTCGGCGTGCTGCTCGCCGGGTCGGCGTTGGGATGGCGGCGCGCGTTCCTCTCCATGAGCCTCTACCTGGTCGCCGGGCTCGCCGGCGTCCCCTGGTTCGCCGGGCACTCGAGCAACCTGCCGATGACCAACGCCGGGTACCTCGTCGGCTTCATCGCGACCGGGTCGCTGCTCGGATGGCTCGCCTCACGCGGCAACGACCGCACCCTCGTGCGCAGCGTTCTCTCCATGGTGCTGGGCGAGTTGCTGCTCTACGTCATCGCCGTGCCGTGGCTCGCGATTGCGGGCCACTTCTCCTTGGCGACCGCCTTCATCTACGGCATGCGGCCCTTTATCATCGGCGATCTCATCAAGATGGCCATCGCCGGGGTGACGCTGCCCGCGACCTGGCGGCTGGTGGACCGCACGACCGCGACGCGCTAGTCGAGCAGGAAATCGAAGCCCAGGTGCTGGGCCTCGTCGCCGTGGATCACGCGCTTCTGGTAGCGGATGGCCTTGCGGTCGAACGAGGTCGCCGACTGCGCGATGGCCAGGGCGTGGTTGAGCAGTTGGTCGACGCTCGCGACCGCGTCGATGATCCCGTGGGCCAGCGCTTCCGGGGCGCCGTAACGATGCGCGGTCAGCGCGGCGCGCGTCGCGGTGGCTCGGGGAACGCGATTGGCCAGGATTGACCACATGCCCTCGTTGAGCGCGAGGCCGATCTCGACCTCGTTGACGCACCAGTAGCCCCGGTCCTCGCGCATCACCCGGTAGTCGAACGCGCAGGCCAGCAGCGCGCCGCCCGCGAAGGCGTGTCCGTTGACGGCGCCGACCGTGTACGCCGGGAACACCAACAGACGCCCTATGGTTCGCTGCAGCTCGCGAAAGGTCGACTCGTATTCGTCACTGAAGGGCTCGAAGCGAGCGAGGTCCAGGCCGTTGCAGAAGAACTTGCCGTCACCCGTCAACACCACGGCGAGCGGGCCCTCGATCGTCTCGAGCTCGTCGAGGATCTCGTTGAGCCGCGCCAGGGAATCGTGATTTATCCGGTTCTCGCCGTCGCTCCACGTCAGCAGACCCACGTCATCGTGTCTGGTCAGCGTGATGGCCACCGCACGAGCATACGACCGGTCAAACCAGGCGGTAGGTTGAGGTTATGAACGAGAACGAATCACCCATCAGCGAACCCGACGTCTCGGCCGAGAACCCGGTCTCCGAGCACTGGGTCTGGACCGGCCAGCACCGCCCGGCGTCCCCGAGGGTCCTCGTCGAGCACATGACGAGCAACTGGCAGGACGACGATCCCCGTACTGGGGTCCACCCCGCCATCACGCAGAGCGCGGCGCGGCGCACGCGCCTCGGTGAGCACTTCGCCGGCCAGACCCTCGTCATCCCCACGGGCAACTTCAAGGTGCGCGCCAACGACACCGACTACCGCTTCCGCGCCGGCACGGACTTCTTCTACCTGACGGGCTGCCCGGAGCCCGACGCGGTCCTCATCATCGCCCCCAGCGCCAGCGGTCCACGTTCGACGCTCTACGTCCCCCATCGCCGTGACCACCAGACCCACGAGTTCTTCACCGACTCGCGTTACGGCGAGTTGTGGGTCGGGCCCCGCCGCGGTGTGCTCGAGGCGGCCAGCTACTACAACATCGAGACGGCACCGCTGGAGCACCTGGAGAAGGACCTGACCTCGCTGCGTTCGACCGGGATCGTGACCCTACGGGGCTTCGATCCGAGCGTCGACGCGCTCGTCGAGGCGAGCGACGCGGACGGCGAGTTGGCGACCGTCCTGAGCGAACAGCGACTGGTGAAGGACGACTTCGAGGTGGCCCAGCTGCAGCTGGCCATCGACTACACGGTCAAGGGCTTCGAGGACGTGGTGCGGGCGCTGCCCACCGCGGTAGGCCGCGGCGAACGGGTCATCGAAGGCGTCTTCAACCTGCGTGCCCGCGTCGAGGGCAACGACGTCGGCTACGACACCATCGCCGCGAGCGGCGCGCACGCCACCATCCTTCACTGGATGCGCAACGACGGCGAGGTTCGCCGCGGCGACCTGCTGCTGCTCGACGCCGGCGTCGAATGCCACAATCTCTACACCGCCGACGTGACGCGCACCATGCCGATTAGCGGCAAGTTCACCGACGCGCAGCGCCGGGTCTACGAGCTGGTACTGGAGGCCCAGGCGGCGGGCATCGCGGCCGTCAAGCCCGGCGCCGCTTTCAGCGCGCCGCACGACGCGGCCATGGCGATCCTCGCCGAAGGGCTCCACGACCTCGGGATCTTGAAGGAGACGCCGGAAGTGGCGTTGCGCAAGGACCGTCAGCTGCACCGGCGTTACACGCTGCACGGCACGAGCCACATGCTGGGCATCGACGTGCACGACTGCGCGAACGCCCGTGACGAGATCTTCCGGGGAAACCTCGAGGTCGGCTACGTGCTCACCGTCGAGCCGGGCCTCTACTTCCAGCGCAACGACCTGACGGTGCCCGAGGAGTACCGCGGCATCGGCGTGCGCATCGAGGACGACGTCTTGGTGACGGCCAACGGCTCGCGCAACCTCTCGAGCGCCCTGCCGCGAGAGGTCGATGAGATCGAAGCGTGGATGGCCGCGCTCTGGGCGCAGAGCACGGGCCTCCTCGGGCTCTAGCTCAGGCGAGGATTCGAAACGGCAGGTTGCGCGGCCCGCGGAACTGCCCGGCCGCCCACGTGACGCCGTCCGGATCGGCCAGCTCGAAGCGGGGATAACGAGCGATGAACTCTTCGAGGGCGACGCGCATCTCGAGTCGGGCGAGGTTGGACCCCAAACAGCGATGGATGCCGAGCCCGAAGGCCAGGTGGCGGTTCTCGCGGCGGTCGATGATGAACCTCTCGGCGTCCTGGAAGGCCGCCGGGTCCCGATTGGCCGCCGGGAATCCGAGCAGGATCCAGTCGTCCTCCTTCATCGGACAGCCCAGGTAGTCAATGTCCTGCTTCACCAGGCGGGCCATGGTGACCGGCGCGTAGAAGCGTAGGAACTCCTCGACGGCGACGGGCATCAGATCGGGCTCATTCACCAGCCGCGCCAGGTCGTCGGGGTGGGTCGCCAAGTGCAGCAGCGACGCGCTCAGGGCCGACCAGGTGGTGTCGATGCCCGCAATGAGCAGCAGGATCATCGTGCCGAAGACGTGCTCGACCGACAGCTTCTCGCCGCCGAGCTCGACGTCCAGCAGGTAGCTGGTGAGGTCGTCGCGAGGATTGGCCCGGTGGTCTTCGATTTGGACGGTGAAATATTCGATGATGGGCTCGAAGGCGAGTTCGCGTTCGTCGACCGGCAGGTCGACGGTCTCGGCGACCATGTGGATGATCTCGCGGAAGATCTCCTCGTCGGCCTCGGGGAAGCCGAGCATCTGACGGATCACCGCGGGCGGGATGTTCTGCGCGTAGTCCGAACTCCCGTTGACCAGATTGCGGTCGCCGAGGCGATCGAGCAGGTTGACGCAGAGCGCGCGGATCTGGGGCTCCAGTGGGTTGATGGCGCCCGGCGAGAAGGCCGGCAGTATGAGGCGCCGAGCGATCTGGTGGAACGGCGGATCGGAAGTGATGGGCGGCGCGACACCTATGGGTGCCGGCAATGCCTCCTCCCCGGGACGGCCATTGTTCACGATGACGGTTCGACTGGTGAAGTGATCGGTGTCGTTGGCGATGGCCGAGACGCCTTCGTGCGTGGAGGGGAACCAGCCGCCGCCGTATCGATCGGTGTGGGCCACCGGGCAGCGATCGCGCAGGTCCTCCCAGATGGGGTACGGGTCGTTGACCCACTGGGGGTCAGTGTGGTCCCAGTCGGTAGCGAAGTCGTCAACGGGCGGCTTGATGGTCATCGTCAGTCCTCGATGAGAATCGCGCGCTCGGGGCAGTTCGCCTGGGCCAAACGCGCCAGTTCCAGCGTCTCATCGCTCAAGGTGCCGTCGCCCAGGACGACACCGCTACCCAGGTCGTCAAACTCGAAGAGGCTGGGCGCCAGGGAGTAACAACGACCGTGGCCCTGGCAGCGTCCGGCGTCGATCGAAACCCTCACGATCCCCCTCTCGTGGTACTGCCAGTGACCTTACTACCGGGTAATGAAAAAATGACCAACGATGCGGACACACGTCCATCGTTGACTATCCCGCTTCGATCTCTTCTCGACTGATACCCAGGAAGTACAGCACGGCATCGAGGTAGGGAACCGAGAGCGCCACGTTGGCGTGCTCCTGAACGGCCGGCTTGGCGTTAAAGGCAATGCCGAGCCCCGCGAGCGAGAGCATGTCGATGTCGTTCGCCCCGTCACCGACGGCCACGGTCTGCTCCAGCGGCACGCCGACGTCATGGGCGAACCGCTCGAGCGCGCGGGCCTTGCCGGCCCGGTCGACCACTGGCGCGCCCAAGCGACCCGTGAGCCGCCCGTCCACGATCTCGAGACGATTGGCTTCGAGGTACTGCACGTCGAGGTCCGCCATCAGCGGTCCGAGCACCTCGAAGAACCCGCCCGACACGACGGCGGCCACGTAACCGAGCCGCTGCAGCGTGCGCAGCAACGTCCGCGCGCCCGGCGCGAGGCGCAGCTTGGCGCGCACGTCGTCGAGCACGGTGGCCGGCAAACCCGCCAGCAGCGCCACCCGGCGACGCAGCGATTCGGCGAAGTCGATCTCACCGGCCATCGCCGCCTGCGTGATCGCCGACACCTCCTCCGCGCAGCCGCAGGCGTCGCCGAGGAGGTCGATGACCTCGTCCTGCAGCAGCGTCGAATCGGCGTCCATGACCACCAAGTGCTTCGCGCGACGGTGCAGGCCCGCACGCTGGACGGCGAGGTCGAGCCCACACTCCTTGGCCACCGACGTCAAGTCCTCGCGCAGCGCGGCGTGATCGGATCCTCGCACCACCAGCTCGTAGCAGTCGACGGGATAGCTCGCGAGATGCACGATCCGCTCGCAGGTGGCGTCGCTCGACGCGATGGCCCGAAAGGTGCGCTCGAGTTGCTCGGCACTGATGGTGGGCGCGAGCAGCGTCACGAGGAGGCGACGACCGTCACCGTCGTCAACTGGCGACACCTGTTCGACCGTGGCGGTGATCCCTCGCGCCTCGATGTCACGCTGCGCGAGGGCGGCGGTCAGGACCTCGCTCGAGACGTCGGCGTCCAGGGTCAATTCGGCGCACAGCACCAACGCGCCACGGATGGTGATCTGGGCGACGTCGGTCAACTGTCCGCCGACCGCGCCCAACGTGCCGAGCGCCGCGAAGAGCTCGGCCCCGACTCCCACGCGGTCCGGCCCGCTCACCGTCACGAGGTAGGTGGTCTTATCCATCCTGAAAGCGTACGGCCTGTTACGTATGCTCTTCGCCCGCGCGAATTTCACGAACGTGGGCGACGTTGAGGTCGCTGCGTTTGTCGAAGGCCCATAGCTTGGGCAACGCCGCCGCGACGGCACCCACCGAACCCGTGCAGGCCAGACCTCCGAAAGTGAGCGAGAACCGCAGCGTCGTCCACGCGGCCATCACGCCCGCGCGGAACTGTCCGGCAGTGGGGCCGAGCGAGTAGGAGATCAATTCGATGCCCGCCATTCGTCCGCGCACGTCCGGCGGTATCGACTCGTTCCACATGGTGTTGCGAAAGATGCCGCTAATGGCGTCGGCGCCGCCGGCGATGCCCAGGCCCGTGAAGACCCACCAGAACGAGCTCGAGTACCCGAAGAGCGCGATGCCCAGTCCCCACACGCTCGCCGCCGCCACGATGGCCCGGCCGTAGTGGTTGACCACCCTGGTCCACGACGAGGTGAGCGTCGCCAGCAGCGCCCCGGCCGGCAGGCCGCACTCGAGCAGGGCCAGGGCGTAGGTGACGTGGAAGCGCGCGGCGACGAACGGCAGCATGACGACCGGAAAGGCGAGCGTCATCGCCAGCAGGTCGATGACGTACGTGCCGAGCAGGTCGGGCCGCTGCATGGCGTAACGAAGGCCGAACCTGAGGGCGGCCAGGTCGCCGACCTTCGTCTGATCCTTCGGGGTCACGGAACGCAGCGAGAAGAGCATCGCCAGGGAGAAACTGAAGGTGACCAGGTTGGCGAGGTACACGTAGGACGAACCAATGGTCACGGCCATCAATCCTCCGATGGCTGGCCCGATGATGGAAGCCGTCGTGTAACGCACGTTGGCCAGCGTCGACGCCGCTCGCTGCAGGTCGTAGGGCACGTACATCTGGTTGAGCGCCGTGATGCTCGGTCCTTGCAGGCTCGCCGCGCCGGCCGCCACGAAGGCGTCGGCGTAGAGGATCCAGACTTCTGGATGGGGCAGCAGCGCGTTGATGAAGAGCACCGCCGTGGTGACCATGAGGACCTGCTCCATCGAAATGATGAGGCGCCGACGATTGAGTCGGTCGGCCAGCACGCCGCCGTAGAGGCCGCAGGCCACCAGGGGCAGCAGCTCGAACAGCCCGAGCAGACCGACGTCCAGCGGCGAATGCGTCAGGTTCTTCATCTGGAACGGCACTGTCACGTAGGTGGCCTGGCTACCCAGCGCGGTGATGAATCCGGCGATGTAGAGACGCCGGTACTGCTTGGAGACCCGCAGCGGCGTCAGGTCTACGCCGATTCCTGTCGTCACTACTGCGCGGCTCCGGACTGCCAGCCGCCTTCGGCACTGTAGTGACGCAACACTTTTGCGGGCACCCCGCCCAGCACGACGTGATCGGGAAACTCCCCGCGCACGACCGCACCGGCGGCCACGGTCGTGTTTCGCCCCAGGACCGTTCCCGGCAGGATCACCGCGTTGGCGCCCAGCCAGCTGCCCGAACCGATGCGCACCGCCGCCTCGACGGGGTGTTGCCAGCCGACCGGTTCGTCGAGGTTCTCGTACGTGTGGTTCTGATCGGTGATGTAGACGTAGGGGCCTGTCTGGATCTCGTCGCCCAATTCGATGGACCAATGACCGATGATGTGCGATCCGCGACCGATCACGCATCGCTGGCCGATCGACACCACGGGGGCGCTCAGCATCTCCTGCTGCGCGCCGATACCCGCCGTGAGACAGACGTTGGGTCCGACGAGCGTCCCGTCACCGATGGAAAGGTAGCGCTCGTTGTAGACCACCCCTTGGGGGGCCATCAAAGCCGCGCCCTTGCCGAAGTAAAAGAACTCGCGAGCGTAGGGATCGTCGGGACCGACGGTAGCCACCTCATTGAGATAGCGACGACTCGAACGAACGAGCGAGCCGAGAAAATGGCGAAACCGAAGGCGATGATCCACGACGTCACGCTAGGCCACGGGCCACCACGCCGTTCAATCCGTCAGGTGAGACTCACCGCACCGCCACAACGATTTCGTCAGTCCAGCGAGATCGGCACGTCCACGTCGATCTCACTCGAGACGCCCACCACGTCCGGCAAGAGATCGTCCGCTATTCGCGCGCGAACGCGACCGTCGATCTCGGCCATCATCTGCGGGTTCTCGCGCAGGAAGGTCTTGACGTTCTCGCGGCCCTGACCCATCTGCTCACCTTCGTAGGTGAACCACGCGCCGGCCTTCTTCACGAAACCAAGCTCGACGGCCACATCCAGGACCGATCCTTCGCGGCTGATGCCCTGGCCGTACATGATGTCGAACTCGGCCTGCTTAAAGGGAGACGCGCACTTGTTCTTCACGACCTTGACGCGCGTGCGGTTGCCCACAATCTCCGTGCCGTCCTTGATCGACTCGATACGACGAATGTCCAATCGAACCGAGGCGTAGAACTTGAGCGCCCGACCTCCCGGCGTGACTTCGGGCGAGCCATAGATGACGCCGATCTTCTCGCGCAACTGGTTGATGAAGACCGCCAGGGTGTTCGACTTCGACAGCCCACCGGTCAGCTTCCGTAACGCCTGGCCCATCAAACGAGCCTGCAACCCGACGTGGGTGTCCCCCATGTCACCTTCGATCTCGGCCCTCGGCGTCAACGCCGCGACCGAGTCGATGATGACGACGTCCAGCGCACCCGAACGGATGAGCATGTCCGTGATCTCCAGGGCCTGCTCGCCGGTGTCCGGCTGGCTGATAAGCAGGTCGTCCACGTTCACCCCGATGGCGCGCGCGTAGACCGGGTCCATCGCGTGTTCGGCGTCGATGTAGGCACAGACGCCTCCGTTGCGCTGCGCCTCGGCGACCACGTGCATGGCCAGGGTCGACTTTCCCGACGACTCCGGGCCGTAGAGCTCGACGATGCGGCCGCGAGGCAAGCCACCGATACCGAGGGCGAGGTCCAGGGCGAGCGCGCCGGTCGGTATCGACTCGATGTTCATGTGCAGGTTCTCGCCCATACGCATGATCGAACCTTTGCCGAACTGCTTCTCGATCTGGCCAAGCGCCGCATCGAGGGCCTTGGCGCGGTCGTCGGTTGCCATTACTGTCTCCTTGTTCTTAGTCACCCGAGCACACTATGTACCTTCAGTGACATCGGTCGGGCTCCACCCGTTTTCACGGTACTACGAACAAGTGTTCGTAACAAGGATTTCCGTCCACTTTCGTACTGGGCCCTCCCTCGTTAATTTACTGGCAATCCTCGCTAAAAGCTCGCTCTCAATCCGCCAATGCCTGGTACACGAGACGATGAAGTTCGCGACGGATCGGATAGGTGCCGCTCGGCAACACTTGGGTGAAGAAGCTCACCGCGAGGTCCTCGACGGGGTCCACCCAAAAGGCTGTCGACGCGGCTCCTCCCCAGGCGAACGCCCCCTCCGATATCAGGTTCTTGTTCTTCGCCTGGTCGACGATGACCGAGAATCCGAGACCGAAACCAACGCCGGCGAAGCCAGACTCGGCGTAGGTGTCGACTGCGAAGGATGCGAGATCGACGCCGCCCGGCAAGTGGTTAAGCGTCATCAGGTCCAACGTGCGACTCGACAGCAGGCGCACGCCGTCCAACTCGCCTCCGCGCAGCAGCATCTTGGTGAACCGCTCGTAGTCGTGCGCCGTCGAGCCGAGTCCCCCTCCACCGGACAAGAAGGTGGGCTTGCGGGTGGCGTGCAACGCCACTTCTTCCCACGCGAAGGTTTCGCCCATGAAGTACGCGTACAGCATCGCCAAGCGATCGACCTTCTCGGGCGGGCACCAGAAATCGGTGTCGACCATGCCCAGCGGTTCGAAGATGCGCTCCTTGAGAAAAACGTCGAGCGGCTGACCGCTCCATATCTCGATGAGCCGCCCGAGCACGTCAGTGGCGACCGAATAGTTGAAGTGGGTGCCCGGCTGGAACAGCAGCGGCGTCTCGCACCAGTCATGCACCGCTCCCGCGAGGTCGACCTCCTTGTATTGGCCGAATTCGTAGCCCTTGTTGCGATACATCTCGTCCACCGACGTCAAGCGCTGGAATTCATAGGTAAGGCCGCTGGTGTGCGTCATCAGATGGTGGATGAGAACAGGTCCGTCAGCGGGCACGGTCTCGGGGGCCTGCGCCGTGCCGCCCACGAAGACCCGGGGCTCACGCAGTTCCTCGATCCAACGGCCCGCGTCATCGTTGAGATCGAAGAGGCCCTCCTCGAAGAGCATCATGGCGCCGATCGACACGATGGGCTTGGTCATGGAGTAGATACGCCATATCGTGTCGTCGGTAACGGGCAGGTCCTTTTCGCGGTCGCGATGACCCGACTTACCGGTCCAGACCAGCTCGCCGCCTCGTGACACCGTGGCTTGCCAACCCGGCAGCTTTCCGTCGGCCACGTAGCGCTCAAAGTGGGTCTGGATCCTCTCCAGGCGCGCGGGGTCGAATCCCATCGAAGAGGGATCGACGCGAATGTCCAATGACGAAATGGGAACCTCCGTTAGCCCTGCGAGAACGTTATGCGCGGATGACTCACTGGTCTGCGTCCATGGCTCGACGAAGCGAATCGAGCGCGCTGATGGCGCTGTAGGAACGCACGCGCGGACGATCACCAGGCAAATGAAGCTCCACGTGCTGGGCGTGCTCACCGAGGGCGATCCCTACGAACACCGTCCCCGCGGGCTCGCCGTCCTGTTCCTGCGGCCCAGCAACCCCGGTGACGCCCAGTCCGACGTCGGCTTTAAGGAGCGCGCGCACACCAATGGCCATCGCCTCGGCGGCGGCGGCGCTGACCACCGGTCCGCGCGGCACGCCGAGCAGATCGAACTTCACGTCCGAGGCGTAGCTCACGACGCCGCCGCGAAACCATGTCGACGCCCCCGCGATGTTCACGAGCCGGCTCGCGATGAGTCCCCCCGTGACCGATTCGGCCACGCTCAACGTCGCGCCTCGGGCCAGAAGTCGCCGGGCGACGGCGTCTTCCATCGTTTCGTCGTCGGTGCCGAAGACGATGTCGCCGAAGCGCTCGTTGATGCGACGGCGCACCAGTTGCTCCTCGCCATCCAATAACGCGCGGGCCTGCTCCTCGTCGGCGCCTTGGGCGGTCAAGCGCACCTTGATGCCCTCGATGCCGGACGCCAGGAAGGCAATGGTGACCTGGCCGTCCAGCGCCAAGGCGTCGAAGCGGTCGGCCACCGATTCCGCGAGCGCCGATTCGCTCGCCCCCCAGGTGCGCAACAGGCGGCTCATGATCACCGACGTCGTCCCCGACGCGCGCACGCGAGCCAGCAAGTCGGGAAGAATCGCGCGTTCAAACATCTCAGCCATCTCGTAGGGCACACCGGGCACGGCGTACACGACCTTGCGTCCTACCGGGCAGATCAGGCCCGGTGCCGTGCCGCGGGTCTGCGTGATGATCGTCGAGCCGACCGGTACGTCGGCCTGTAGAAGATTGTTGTCGGGCATCTCGCGACCTCGGGCGCTGAACATCGTGCGTATCGACTCGACGATCTTTTCGTCGCGTCGCAATGCGACGTTCATCACCTCGGCCAGCGCGGCCCGCGTGATGTCGTCCTGCGTCGGTCCCAGGCCCCCGCAGACGATGACCGCGTCACTTCGCGCGAGGGCCGTTCGAAAGGCCAGCACCATGCGCTCATGGTTGTCACCGACGTGCTGGTGGAAGTGCGACGCGATGCCGTTGGCCGCCAGCTGTTCGCCGAGCCACTGCGAATTGGTGTCGGCGATCTGCCCTAACAACAGCTCCGTGCCGACCGCGACGATCTCAACCCGCACCGAGGAAGGCCTTTCTTCCGTCGACGTAGTACTTCCAACCGGTGTAGAGCGTCATGGCCACCGCGATCCAGATGGTCGTGACGCCCAGCCACGTGTGATGCGCGCAGATCGGCAACACGCAGAACGCGATCGCCCAGTCCTGGGTGAAGGTCTTCCATTTGGCGAGCTTGCTTGCGGGGATCGAGATCCCCCTCTTCGCGGCCCTGGCTCGAAAGACGCTCATCCATATCTCGCGCAGCGTGATAAGCACCGCCGGGATGATGAAGCTCTTGAGCCCATGAGGTCGAGAGATGATGAGCGCGTAGAGGGCGCCGAGGACGATTATCTTGTCGGCCAGCGGATCGAGGAACGCGCCCGAGCGCGTGGTGCCGTGACGGCGCGCGACAATGCCGTCGAAGTAATCCGAGGCCGCTGCCGACATCCCCACCACCGAGGTCCACCACGAGATCCGGTCCACCACGATGAGGTAGACGAAGACCGGCGCGATGACGATGCGGAAGGCCGTCATCATGTTGGCGGGCGTGAGCAGCGCGGACTCGCCGTAGGTGCGGTCATTAGTGGTCATACCAACACCGCCTCCAGGTCCGTACCGTGGCTCGCCACGATCTCGACGTCATACAACTCTCCCACCGCCAGCGTCGGATCCACCATCACGATGCCGTCAATCTCCGGGCACTCTCGAACACTACGGCCAACGCCCGGAGTGTCGATGAGTACTCGTTGGCTCGTGCCCACGAGTTCGTCACGTCGACGCGCGGTGATCTGGTCCTGGCGCTCGCTGACCTCGCGTAGTCGCTCGAGAGCCAGTTCCTTGGGCACCTGGTCACCGAGACCACTGGCCAGCGTCCCCTCCTCGGACGAGAAGGTGAAGAAACCGGCCCAATCCAGTTGCGCGGCGTCGATGAAGTCGAGCAACTCGCGTTGATCGTCCTCCGTCTCACCCGGGTAGCCGAGGATGAATGACGAGCGAAACGTCGCGTCGGGATCCGCCGCACGTATGACCGCGATGCGCTCTAGGAATCGGTCCCCGCTGCCCCATCGGCGCATGGCGCGCAGCATTCGGCGAGAGGCGTGTTGCAACGAAAGGTCGAAGTACGGAACGCCGGTGGCGAGAATGGTCTCGATGAGCCCACTGGTGAGCCCCGACGGGTAGAGATACAGCAGGCGGACTCGCTCGACCTCGCGGCTCAAGGTCCGGGTCAGCTCGATGAGCGGCTGCGTACCGCCCTCGTCCAGCACTTCCACCGCCTCGCCACGACCGGCGCGACGGCGATCGTGGCCCCAGCTCGCGAGGTCCTGGGCGATCAGCACCAGCTCGCGTACGCCTCCCTCGCGCAGCGCGCGGGCTTCGATGAGGATCTCCTCCACGCTTCGCGAGCGTTGGTCCCCGCGGAAGCTCGGAATCGCGCAGAAGCCGCATCGCCGGTCGCATCCTTCGGCGATCTTCACGTAGGCCCACGGCGTCGACGTGGCGGGTCGCGGCAGGTTCAAGAGATCGAAGGCCGGCGTCGCGCGCCGGCGCAGGCTGACGGGGGACGAAGGGACGGGCGTCAGGCTCTCGCCGAAGCCGGCCACCAGGTCGACCTCCGGCAGGGCCGCCGCCAATTCGTCGCCGTAGCGCTCGGCCATGCACCCGGTCACGACCAGTCGGGCGCCGTCTCGTTTTCGTTCCGCCAGCTCCAGGACCGTTTCGATGGACTCCTCGCGGGCCGCTTCGATGAACGCGCAGGTATTGGCCACCACCAGGTCGGCCGCCTCGGGTGAGTCAGCGACGAAGTAACCCTGGGACGCCAGGAGACCCGCCAACTTGTCGGAATCCACGTGATTCTTCGGGCACCCCAGTGTCTCGATCCAGTACCGCACGTGCGTCTCCTCAATTCAGGGCAGCACCGAGCGCGCGGCACTCGGTGTTCGGCGGAGAGGGAGGGATTTGAACCCTCGGGCCCACTTTCGCGGGCCGCATTCTTAGCAGGAATGTGGATTAAACCGGACTCTCCCACCTCTCCAGGCAGAGCCATCCTACTGGCGAGGCGTGGCCCTGGAAAATCAACCTAATTGACCAACAGTGCCAGCGTTACACTCTAAAAAACCAAGAAGCGATTTCCCTACCGCGAAGGAACACCTATGCGCACCTTTCGTCTCCTGCTCGCCGGTCTCCTCGGCGCATCCGCATATACCGGCGTCGCGTTCACCTCCAGCCCGGCGGGCGCCGCCTCATCGGCGCTGGCCACCTGTCGCACCACGATCAACGCCGAGGAGTACGCCAAGGGAAAACTGACCGTCGCGACCGACAACCCCGTCTACACGCCGTGGTTCGTCAACAACAAGCCTTCGAACGGCAAGGGCTTCGAATCCGCCCTGGCCTACGCCATCGCGACGACGCTGGGGATCTCGAAGAGCAACGTCGTCTGGGCCTACGAACCCTTCGACAACAGCTACACGCCGGGGCCCAAGAAGTTCGATTTCGATATCAATGAGATCTCCTATACCGCACAACGGGCCAAGGCCGTGACGTTCTCCGAGAGCTACTACGACGTCACCCAGTCGATCGTCACGCTCAAGGGCAGCGTGGTGGCGAAGAAGCACTCCCCGGCTCAATTGAAGACGTACCTCTACGGCGACCAGATCGGCACCACGGGGTTGGCCTACATCTACAACCACATCCATCCCACCAGGGAGCCGCGGGTCTATTCCACGCTCGACGCCGCGGTCCTGGCGCTGCAGACCGGTCAGATCAACGCCATCGTCGTCGACACGCCGGACGGGCAGTACATGGCGACGTCGGAGGTGGAGAACGCGAAGAAGAAGGCCGATGGCCTCCAGGTCGGCCAGTTCCCGAGCACCGGCGAGCACTACGGCCTCCTCTTCAAGAAGGGCAACCCTCTGGTGGGCTGCATCAACGTGGCCCTCAACACGCTCAAGTCGAACGGCACCCTCGCCTCGCTGACCACGAAGTGGCTGAACATCTACACCAGCGTGCCCGTCATAAAGCCGTAGGACCGTGTCGCTAGGCCACGACGAGTTATCGTCGCCGACGCCGAATCTCTTCACGCCCCCTCGCCGTCGATTCTTCACCGGCCGACGGGGCCTGGCCGCCAGCACGATCTCGAGCGTCGTGCTGGTCGCGGCGCTCGTGTCGGTGTTCTTCTGGGCTCCCGGATCGGCCAGCGTACGGTACTACTTCTTCAACGGCCACGACATGTGGCAGTCCTTCATCGGCCATCCCCAGACCGGTCTGCTGTCGGTGGGCAAGGGCTTCTTCACGAACATCTGGATGTGTCTGGTGTGCGAAGTCCTGATCCTGATCCTCGGGCTCGGCGTCGCGTGGATCCGGGTGAGCCGGTCGCCGGTCCTCTATCCCTTCCGAGTGCTGGCCACCGCCTACACCGACGTGTTCCGCGGCATTCCACTGCTGCTGGTCGTCTTCATGGTCGGCTTCGGGCTGCCTTCGATGCAGCTGGGTTTCCTCACCACCCAGTCGCCCGACGTCTACGGCTGCATGGCCCTCACCATCACCTACACCGCCTACGTGGCCGAGGTCTTCCGCGCGGGGATCTACTCGGTGCCCAACGGCCAGATACTCGCGGCGAGATCGCTGGGCCTCACCCACGCCACGACCATGCGCCGGGTGACCTTGCCCCAGGCCGTGCGCACGGTCATCCCGCCCCTCCTGAACGACTTCATCTCCCTGCAGAAGGACACTGCCCTGGTCTCGGTGCTCGGTGCGATAGAGGCGGCCCGCGCCGCGCAGATCTACGCGTCGACCACTTTCAACGGCAGCGGTCTGGTCGTCGCGTCGCTGCTCTTCCTGGCGATCACGATTCCGCTGACCCGCTTCACCGACCGGCTCCTGGACCGCGACCGCAGCCGCCGACTGGCGGCGCTGACGTGACCGACACCCCGCCGGGCGACGTCGTGCTCCACCTCGACCAGGTGGTCAAGCGATTCGGCAAGCACGAGGTCTTAAGCGGCGTGTCGTTGCAGCTGCACCGCCACGAGGTGGTCTGTCTGATCGGCGCCTCGGGATCGGGCAAGTCGACGCTGCTGCGCTGCGCCAACCTGCTCGAGACGATCGACGGCGGCGACATCTCGCTGTTCGGTCAATCGTTGCTCGACGAGTACATCGATCCCGACCTGGTGCGCCGCCACGTCGGGATGGTCTTCCAGTCGTTCAACCTCTTCCCCCACTTGAGCGTGCTCGATAACATCCTGCTCGGGCCGGTGAGGGCGTTGAAGCGAAAGGCGGCCGACGTCCATGACGAGGCCCTCGCGCTGCTCGATCGGATCGGTCTTCGCGATCGGGCGAACGACTTCCCGGATCGGCTGTCCGGAGGGCAGCAACAGCGCGTGGCCATCGTGCGATCGCTAGCCATGCAGCCAGCGCTGCTCCTGCTCGACGAGGTGACGAGCGCCCTCGACCCTACTTTGGTGGGCGAAGTCCTGGACTTGCTACGCGATCTCGCGGCCCACGGCACCACGATGTTGGTGGCGACGCACGAAATGAACTTCGCCCGCGACGTCGCGCGACAGGTGGCCTACCTCGACGACGGCGTGTTGGTGGAGCAGGGCACGCCCGAGCAAATCTTCAACCATCCCCAGCACGAGTCAACCCGCACGTTCCTCGAACGAGTGCGCTAGGACGCTTCCAATTCGAGCAGCTCGGGCATCTTGAGGACCATATCGAAGAGCTCCTGGTCTCGGTCCCAGGTCAGGTGTTCGCGCACGTCGTCGAGCGGCAACCACACGAGCACGTCCACTTCGGCGTTCGGGAAGAACTCACCATCGCCGGCACTCATGAGGTAGTACGCGACGATCTTGGGCTTGCCTCGTCGGTGCGTGTAGTTCGTCGTGCCAATGAATCGCGTGACGCTGCAGCGGATTCCGATCTCTTCGAGCACCTCGCGCAGCGCACCCTGTTCGAAGGTCTCCCCCTCGGCGAGTTTGCCCTTGGGGAAGGTCCAATCACCGCGCGCTTCACGGAAGATGCACGCCACCTCCACGCGACCGCTGGGCGCGTGGCGGACGACAATGCCTCCGGCGGCGCGAATGAGGTCGTCGGGAGCATCACGCGGGACAATCAATTCACCGCTCAAAAGGTGCACGTTCCTAACGCTAGAGGATGGTTAACGAGCGTCACAGTATTACCCTATGCCTTTAGTCACGATATGTCCGCGCGTGTTCACCTGCGTGTCACTTTGCGTTAACCAAGAGGAAAGTTGTGAGAGATGTGAGAATCATCACCACGACGCGCGTGGCGCACGCAGCCTCCTCGGTTCCGGGACCCGCCCCGGCTCGTTCGTACACTTAACGAAATGTTCGCGCTCACGCTCCCTCTCGGATGGCGGCTGGTCATCTACTTCATCGCGGGCGTGGCGGGCGGCATCGCCAACGGCATCGCGGGCGGGGGCACCTTCCTCACCTTTCCCACCCTGTTGGCCCTGGGCATTCCGGCGCTGCAGGCCAACGTCTCCACCTCGGTGGGCGTGATACCCAGCTACCTGGGAGGGATAAGGGGATTCCGACTCGAATTAGGCGAACATCGCCAGCTCATCCGCTCGCTCCTTCCCTCGTGCGTGCTGGGCAGCGCGGCCGGCTGTGCGCTCCTGCTGCTCGGTTCACCGTCGACCTTCCGCAGCGTCGTTCCCTGGCTCATCGGCTTCGCCACGGTGCTGTTCGCTCTCGCGCCGCGGATCACCAAGGCCCTCGCGCACGTCGACCACACCCGAGGCGCGCGACGGTGGGCCCTCTTCGCGGGCGTGTTCCTGGCGTCGACCTACGGCGGCTATTTCGG
Source organism: Acidimicrobiales bacterium (assembly GCA_049793015.1). Classification (GTDB taxonomy): domain Bacteria; phylum Actinomycetota; class Acidimicrobiia; order Acidimicrobiales; family RAAP-2; genus RAAP-2. Next base: position 26,649 of record JBARBL010000104.1, read on the forward strand.
CGCCGGACTCGGTATCCTGCTACTCGCGGTCATGGCCATCGCGCTACCCTTCGAGATCCACGAACTCCAAGGCATCCGAAGCGTCCTCTCGATGACCATCAACGTGATCGCCGCCACCATCTTCATCGTGCGAGGGCACCTGGCCCTGGACGCCGTGTACATGCTCCTGGTCGGCTCGCTCATCGGCGGTTGGCTCGGGACCCTACTCATCAAACGCCTGTCGTCGGCGGTGGTGAGGGCGCTCGTGATAGCGACCGGCGCGTTCACCACGGTCTACCTGGCCCTAGGAAAATAGTGTGGCGAATAGTTGATAATTTCACTAAAATATATGGAATGAAGAAGTTCTTCTCCTTCCCGAACCCGGTCAACGACGCGGCCGCCCGCACGGTGGCCCTGGGCGTGGTAACGATGTCGGTGGCGGCGCTGATCACGAATTGGGCTTGGCTCTTGATCCCGCTCACCTACGGCTTCGTCGCTCGCGTCGCGACCGGTCCGACGATGTCACCGCTCGGACAGTTCGCCGTGCGCGTCGCGGGACCCCGCATCCACGGGTGGCAGAAGTTCGTGCCCGGTCCGCCCAAGCGATTCGCCCAGACCATGGGCCTGGCCTTCACCTTCTGCGCCACCATCGTCTGGTTGACAGCGGGTTGGTCGGACGCACGCTGGATCCTGGTGCCCCTGATCGGTGCGGCGTCGCTCGAGGGCTTTCTCGGCTACTGCCTCGGCTGCACCGTCTTTGGATGGTTGATTCGAGCCGGGTGGATACCGGAGGCCATATGCGCCGAATGCGGCGACTTGTCCGCTCGTTACGCGGCCGCTGGCTATCGCGTCAAGTAATAATTGTCTAACAGTTGACCCAGAAGTCACGGTGGTCAGTTTGACGGCATCAATTCCTTCGTAGGCTGGAGAAATGCTAGGTCGTCATCCCCGGGCCATCTGGTCGTTGCTGACCTTGAGCGCCGCGCTCACCGCCTTCACACTGCCCGCCACGGCGTCCGTGGCCAGCGAGGCCCGGGTCGAGGTGGCGAATGCGGCACCACTCCCCAAGACGGACACCGTCGTGGCCACGCCCATCACGACGTCCTTCGACGTGACGCTGTCGCCGCGAAACGGCGCCGACCTGACGTCCTACATCGCCAGCCTCTCGGATGTGGCGTCGCCGAACTATCACCGCTACCTGACGCCGTCGCAGTTCGCCACCCGATTCGGGGCCAGTGAGACCACGGTCTCCTCACTGCGCACGTATTTCTCCCGTTACGACCTGCGGGTAGGTGCGCTGAGCAAAGGCCGCATCGTGTTGCACGTGAGCGGGCTCACCACCAACATCGCGCACGCCTTCAACGCGCCGGTCGAAACGGTTCGCTTGGCCAACGGTCGACTCTCGGCGCAGTTCGAGACCAAGGCGACGTTGCCCGTCACGCTCGCGCGCGACGTGGCCGGCGTGGCCGGCCTCTCGTCAGTCGTGCCCTACAGCTCCAGCGCCATCGTCAGCCACAGCGTCGCGCACGCGTCGTCGGTGACGTCCTGCGCCGGCGCCGCCGATGGTGCCAGCGCGACCAGCACGACGCCGAACCTGCTCGGCGGGTACACCCTGCAGCAGGAGGCGCAGCTCTACGGACTCTCGAGCGCCTACGCCAGCGGTGACAACGGCACGGGCCAGACGATCGGCATCTACGAATTGGGCACGTACGACCCCAGCGACGTGGCCATCTACGACGGCTGCTACGGCATCTCGACCGTCCCCACCACGATCGCCGTGGACGGCGGCGCGGTCGGCGGCTACAGCGATGAAGCCACCATGGACGTTGAGCAGACCGCCGGACTGGCGCCCGGCGCCGCCCTCGAGGTCTACGCCGGGCCGAACTCGAACTCCGGTCCCACGGACATCTACACCCAGATGGCCGACGACGACACGGCGACCGTCATCACGACGTCGTGGGGCGACTGCGAAGTCGACCCGACGAACGACCCCTCGGCGGAAGAGCCGATCTTCGAACAGATGGCGGCCCAAGGCCAGACCATGGTCGCTTCGGCCGGCGACGAAGGTTCCTCGGACTGCAACGGCATCACCACCAACGCGCCGGCCGTCGATGACCCGGCCTCCCAGCCCTACGTGACGGGTGTCGGAGGGCTGACGGTGTCGAACATCACCGGTCCCGTTGAAACGGTGTGGAACGACGGGACCAACAGCGGGGGCGGCGCCAGCGGCGGCGGCATGTCCCAGATCTGGTCGAGGCCCTCGTGGCAGAACGGCCCGGGGGTCACGACCTCGGACACGATGCGCATGGTGCCCGACCTGTCGGTGATCGGCGATCCCAACACCGGGTTCGTGGAGTACTTCACGGGTTCCTCGTCCGGCATCTGCCATCACTCCTGTTCAGGGGGTTGGGACACCATCGGCGGCACGTCCATCAGCTCTCAGCTGGTCGGCGCGCTGCTCGCGGTATCGGCGCAGTCCTGCGGCGTGAGCCGGCTGGGCTTCGTCAACCCCGCGCTCTACGCCATGGCCAGCCAGGGCATCGGGTTCACCGACGTGACGACCGGCAACAACGACCTCTTCGGCGAGAACGTCTACAGCGCCGGACCCGGCTACGACATGGCCTCGGGTCTGGGCAGTCCCGACGCCAGTTTCATCTCGGGGATCTGCCCGTCCAAGATCGACGTCGCGAAGGGCTCGTTGGTGGCGTCGTCCTCGTCGCCCACCGTCGGGGCCACGCCAACGACGCTGACCTTGACGCTCGACGACGCGAACGGCAGTCCCCTCGCCGACACCCTGGTCAACGTGAGCGCCACCGCCGCCAGCGGCGCGATCGTGATTGACGGCGACGCCGCGAGCTCCGTCTCGAGCGGCAACGCGACCTACGCCGTGACGACCAACGCCGCGGGCACCGCCGCCATCACCGTCGCCACGAACGTGGCGGGCCCGCTGGTGGTAAAGATCACGTACCAGAACCAAACGATCTACAGCACCACGCTCAACTTCGGTACCGGCACCTCGAAGTCCGCCGCGACGAGCCCCGGCGCGCCGTCGATCACGCGGCTCACCGCGCTCGTGGGCGGCTTCACGCTCGTCGTGAAGGCACCGTCGAACAACGGCGGCAGCGCGATCATCGCCTACCAGTACTCGATCAACAACGGCGTCTCGTGGACCTCGTTCTCGCGCGTCACCAAGACAACGTCGACGACCCGGCTGGCCAGGGGTCATCGCTACAGCGTCAGCGTGCGTGCGCGCAACGCGCACGGCGTCGGAGCAAAATCTCCGCCTTCATTGGTAACGACGCTCACATAAAAATCTTGAAACACCGCGTGGTTCCCCGTCACCCGACCCTTCATCGCACGCGCCCACTCCTAGACTTAACAGAGGTGGGGGTCCGAATAGTTGTGGGTCTAATCCCAATTGAAGGACGCGTGTGAAGTTCCAACCAATGCGATCTGCGGCGAATGCGCTCGTGGCGGGCACCCTGCTCACGGTGCCGCTGTCGATCACGACTTCCTCGCCGAACACGGCTGGCCTTCCGCTCTATCAGTTCGTCGATTCCGGTACGGGGCCGTTGCCCTGGAACGCCGTCTCCTTCGAGGCGTCGATCGACAGTGCGTCCATGCTGGGCGGCCCCCACGCGGCCAGTCAGAACGGGCAGAACGCCCTGGCTTTTCGCTCTTCGAACTCCGACGTCGCCCTCTTCGTGCAGAGCGTCAACGGCTCGACCCAGTACAGCGACCTCTCGAGCGAGGTCAGCACCCCTCCGGCCGAGAACGACCCGATTCCCTTCTTCGATCCCACCGGAGCGGTTGACGTGCTCTACGTATCGAGCGCCGGGCACCTCATCCTGCTGTCCGCCACCTACAGCGTCGCCCCGCGTCAACGCGACGCGGCTCACGTCGTCGCCCCCTCGCCCTACACCAGCACCGACCTCACCGCGCTCAGCGGCGTGACCGCCTCCAACGGACTGGCGAGCATCAACGTATCGGGCGAGTCGGGCGTGGTGGTCGTGCGCAACACGGCCGACGACATCGAGGCCATCTCCCTGGGTTGGAAATCGAATCGATCGGTGCCCATCGTCGCCGGCACGGCTGTGAACGTCTCGAACCTCACGAACGCCGGCACGGCACAAAGCGATCCCGTCGCCCTCAACACCGCGTTCCCGTCCTTCGTCGCGGTGGCGACCAATGGTGCGCTCGACCTCTTCACCAACACGGGGTCGTCCAACGCCTGGACCGTGCAGAACCTCTCGCTGGCCACCCTGGCGCCAGACCTCACCGGGCCCGTCGCGGTTGAGACCACCGGCTCCAACGTGTACATCGCGGCCCTCAATACCAGCGGCGACGCCGAGCTCTTCAGCGCGCTGCTCACGACGGTCGGCGCCAACGTCGAAAGCGCGCGCGCCTCGCCCACGACCACCACCACCTATTCCGGCGCGCCGTGGAGCCTGCTCAACGTCACCAACGCCACCGCCAACGCCCCGCCGCTGGCCGGCCAGATCTTCCTCGACGTCACCGGCACGCAGATCTCGATTGCCGGGCAAGCCGCGAACTGGGGCGACCTTTTCGTGCTCACCAGCACCGTGCCGTCAACGACCTGGTCGGCCACCAACGTCTCGGTCACCGCCACCAACGCCGCGCGCACGATCGGACCCATCGTCGCCGGCGTCAACGAAGGTTCCGCGCTCGAGCTCTTCGCGGCCGGCGTGAACTCCCCTCCGCCCGAGGGCGTGGGCGTCTACGCCATACCCTCGAAGGACTGGACCGCGGCCATCACCAGCGGATGGCCGATCCTGAGCGGCACCGGGGGCCTGGGCACGCAGGTATCGCCCTGGGTCGGGTACACGTCGGCGTCGACGACCGTGGCGACGTCACCGGACTTCCTGCTCGGCCAGTCCATATACAACTCCCATAAGCGCGTCACCTGGCTCTCCTTCTGGACGGTGAGCGGCCCGCTGGCCGGCCAGGCGCAGACGACCGCCAACTACTACAGCCACGGCTTCGCCGCGGGCGCCTGGGTGGCGACGCAGATCGACCAGTACCGAGGTCTGGGCGTGGGACTCAAGCCGGACTGGGTGATCTTCGATCCCGAGGGCTATCCCAACAACAGCTCCAACCTCGTCGCGCCACCGGGCGCGACACAGGCCACCATGGCCATTTACGCGACGTACTGGTCGGCCATGCTCCAGGGATGGGCCCAAGGGATCGCGTCCGTCGACTCGTCCCTCAATGCCGGGCTTTACGCCAACCAGTCGGAGTACCGCAACTACAACCTCGCGGCGCAGCCCCTGCCGGTCTTCGAAGCCGTGGCGTTCAGCGGCAACGGTCCGACCGTCATCACTGGCGCCAGCGGCAGCAACATCCGCGGGTACATCGCTTTCAGCGCGGTCTGCAGTCCCACCAGCACCCTCGCCACGGAGACATCGACCTTGGTGAATCCGCCGTGGTCCGGTCAGTTCAACACGCTGCAGTTCAGCTCCGGCACCTACTGTCCTCCCGCTCCCACCTAGTCTGTTGGCATGAGCGACCCGAGCGAGACCGAAGGGCCCGACACGACCAGCGAGTCGAACGACACCAAGCCAGCGGACCTGCGCGAGCGTTTCCGCCAGTTCGCGCAGCCCTTCGTGGATTCCCTGGACGGACGGCTACGGGACCAGGTCGACAAACGGGTGGACCATCGGGTGGACGAGACCCTGTCCGCCCGGCTCTCGGTCATCGAACGCGCCATTGCCGACCTCGACCGCGCCATCAAGGAACTGGAGCAGAGGCTGGACTCCTAGGGGTCCCGATCACCGGGGTGCACCGCGGTCGAACGTCCCGCGCGGTCGCGACGAATGGCCCAGCGCACCGTGAGCACGCTCAAGACCACGACGGCCAGCACGAAGATAGAAAAGACGGCGGCGAACACGATGTCACGCTAGGTGGTGTCACAGCCTGACGCAATAGTGTGCCCATGACCACGTTGCTTCCTCCATCGCCAATGAACGTGGTCGACGCTCTGCGCGGCGACCGCGCGGCCCGTCCTCTCGCCAACACCACCAGCGCCGCCGGCCTGCGGGCCCAACTCGAAGACGGCATCTTCGCGATCCTGGGCAGGCAGAACCCACCCGCACCACTCGTGGTGCGCGCATCGTCATTGCGTGACGCGTCCCCCGCTACCGACCTGTCGTCGTCGGCGCTTCCTCGCATCCGCGGCGTGCTCATCGCTCAACTGCTTCGCCTGCACTGCGTGGGCGAGCGCATCGATCACGCCTTCGACGAAGCCGTCGACGCGTGGCGTGGCGACGTGGGTACCCACGACCTCCTGGCACGTCTCGAGCAGATAGATGACGACGAGCGAGCACGATTGGCCGCCGACGTGGACGCCCACTTCGTGACCATGACGCGAGCGTTGGGGTCGCTGTCGAGCCATTGGATGCCGCGCAGCGCCGTGCGAGCCTCCCAGCGCCTCGCCGCGGGCAACGTGGTGCTGCGTGACGTGGTTGACCTGATGATCGGCACCAACGTGGCCGGTCGCTCGTCCGTAGTGCTCCTGGACGTGACCACCTCGCCGCTCGGCGAGGGCGCCGAGCGCTCGATGCGCTACCACGCGTTGGTGGAGACCCTTCGGACTTCGATCGTGCCGTTGCGCACGTCGGCATTCTCCACGGCCACCGGGGACCTCTGGGCGCTGGACGTCGATCACGGGCTGCTCGCGCGCAGCGCGGACGAGGTGCTCAAAGTCATCCACGATCTCTGGAACGGTTGATGACCACCCTGGCGCACCGACGCAACACGAGTCAACAACTGAACGAGCTCATCGCGACGTCCTCGTTGGAGGCGGTGTCGCTCACCGACGATCACCGCCTCTCGCTGGCGTCGCGCTTTCGCGCCGTGGCGGGCACCGAGCACCGGCGGCTCGACGCCTGGGCCGTCGAGCAGGCGGGGCGGCCCTCGACTCCCTTTCACTGGTCGCCCGCCACGGCACGGCGTGTTCTCGGCAACGCCTCGCTTCGACGCGTCACCCGCGAGCCGACGAAGTCGATCACCGACGCCGTGCGTGAGGAGCTGGATGATCAGCTCCTGCTCGCCGCGTCCGGTCGAACGCGCGCGGGATCCCTCGCATCCTGGCTGGCCCGGGTGCGACACCCCGTCCTGGCGGTGGTAAGCGCCGAAGCGGTAAATTGGACCACGCAGGTGCTCGAGGTCGCCCGAGGCCTCGATGACCCGTTTGAGGTGCCCGCCAGCGACGCCTACTACGACGTGGCCAGCGCTCGCACGACCTTACGCGGTCGACGCGAACTCGTGGTGGCGCACGACGGCACGCGGATCATCGTACGGGTGCGATCGGGAGCCCCCGGCAAGAGCGCCGGTCCGGGGCTGCGGGCCGACCTGACCATCGACGCGCTCGCGCACCACGATGGCGTGGCGCCCTCGCGCATCATCGGGCTCTGGCCCGAAGCGGGAGTGGCGCTCAGCGTTGACGGCACCATGGCCGATCTTCGTGCCGGGGCGAGGGATTTGGTCCGCACCGCGGTCGTTCAACGGCGTTCCCGCCTGGCCGCGGCAGCGTAAGGACGGAAGAAGGACCGTCGGCTAGTAGCGTGGTAAGGCCATGACATTACGAACTTCCCTTAGAAATATTGCAATAATTGCGCACGTCGACCACGGAAAGACCACTTTGGTGGACGCCATGCTTCGCCAGACCGGGTCCTTCACGGCGCACGAGGAGCTGACCGATCGAGTCATGGACTCTGGCGACCTGGAGCGGGAAAAGGGCATAACGATCCTGGCCAAGAACACCGCCGTGAAGTGGCACGACCTCACCATCAACATCATCGACACCCCCGGCCACGCGGACTTCGGCGGCGAGGTCGAACGCGGGCTGGCGATGGTGGACGCCGTCGTGCTGCTAGTCGACGCCGCCGAGGGCCCGCTGCCCCAAACCAGGTTCGTGCTTCGCAAGACGCTCGAGGCGCGTTTGCCCGTGGTGCTCGTCATCAACAAGGTCGACCGCCCCGATGCGCGGATATCCGACGTGGTGACCGAAGTGGAGAACCTCTTCCTCGACCTCGACGCCGACGTCGAGCAGATCTCCTTCCCCATCCTCTACGCGAGCGCCCGCCAAGGCTGGGCCTCCATGAGCCCCGACGACACCGACGGCGACCTCACCCCGCTCTTCCAGACGATCGCCGACTTCGTACCGGCGCCCGAGTACGAGGAGGGCCACGGCCTCCAGGCCCTGGTGTGCAACCTCGACGCGTCGCCGTACCTCGGTCGACTCGCGCTCTGTCGCGTCATCAACGGCACCCTCGAACGGGGCCAGCGCGTGGCCTGGTGTCGCATCGACGGGACCATCGAGCACGCCAAGATCACCGAACTCTTCATCACCGAGGCGCTCGAACGGATCCCCGCCCAGAGTGCCGGGCCGGGCGACATCGTCGCCGTCGCCGGCTTCGAGGACATCTTCATCGGCGAGACCCTGGCCGACCCTGACAACCCAATCGCCCTGGAACCTCTGCACGTCGACGAGCCCAGTCTCTCGATGACCATCGGCATCAACACCTCGCCACTCGCCGGAACGGAAGGCAAGCTGCTCACGGCGCGCATGGTCAAGGACCGCCTCGACCGCGAACTGGTGGGCAACGTATCGCTTCGCGTGCTCAACACCGAGCGGCCCGACGCCTGGGAGGTCCAAGGTCGCGGCGAGCTGCAACTGGCCATCCTGATCGAGACCATGCGACGCGAAGGTTTCGAGCTGACCGTCGGCAAGCCCCAGGTCGTGACCAAGGTCATCGACGGCAAGGTGCACGAGCCCTTGGAGCACGTCACCATCGACGTGCACGAGGAGTTCGTCGGCAACGTCACCACGCTGCTGGCCACGCGCAAGGGCACCATGCTCGACATGGTCAACCACGGCACCGGGTGGGTGCGCCTGGAGTGGCGCATCCCGGCGCGCGGGCTCGTCGGCATCCGCACCGAGTTCATGACCGAGACGCGCGGCGGGGGCATGATGCATTCGACCTTCGACGGCTACGCACCCTGGTTCGGTGACATCCGGCTTCGCCAGAACGGCGTGCTGGTGGCCGATCGCCGTGGCTACACGACGGGCAACGCCCTCATCGACTTAGAACAGCGCGGCGTCCTGTTCGTCGGTCCCGGGGTCGAGGTGTTCGAAGGCATGATCGTCGGCGAAAACTCCCGCTCCGAGGAGATGAACGTCAATCCCACCAAGGAGAAGAAGCTCACCAACATGCGAGCCTCCGGCAGCGACAACACCGAACGCATCGCACCGCCGACCATCTTCTCGCTCGAGCAGGCGCTCGAATTCATCTCCGACGACGAAGCGGCCGAGGTGACGCCCAAGTCGGTCCGCTTGCGAAAGGTCGTGCTCGAGCAGTCGTCGCGGGCCCGCGGGCGCAAAAAGCTCTAGATGCCAGCCGCTAAGGTCTAACCCGGAGGGATGACAGAGCGGCCGAATGTACCGGTCTTGAAAACCGGCGTGGGCTTGCCCACCGTGGGTTCAAATCCCACTCCCTCCGCCACTCGGACACGGCCCGTTGGTTGGTCCACTCGGTGCCGGCGCTGGCTGAGGGACGAGCCGGCCGCCACCGCGGCGGTACTCAATTCCGGAAGTAGGGACCCCGGCGGGGCAACGCCTCCTGATGGGACTCGAAGAACGAACGGATCTTCACGGGCCGACTCCTCAGTTCCGCGCTGAGGCGACGGGCCTCGCCCAGGGGCCCCCGCCACCTCGTCTTCAACTCTTCGATCGAATCCGACAGCCACTCGATCGCCGCGCTCGGTGACTCCGAGGACGCCACGAAGGCAAAATCGCGGTCGAGCAACGTACGCTGCTCGCTGAGGTAATCGATCGCCACGACCTCGTCGTGGATCTGTCCGAGGACGCCCTGCACCGACGCCAGCACCACCGCGACGTTGGTCGCCGGCTCGCCGAGGTAGGTGCTCGCCACCTCGCAGCAGTAACGGGCGCGCTTGGTCAAGATCCGTATCTCGTGCAGCTCGAGGTTGGTCGGGGATGGCCCGTAGTAGTCCACCGCGCGGTAGAGAGACGACAAGGTCCGATCAAGGCCCGGATGCAGCACTTCGCTCGCGGGCTCGGACGCGCATTCGCGGAGCGGAGGATCGATGACCGCCTCACCCAGCATGCGCACCATCGCGCGATAACGCTTGGAACCGATCATCGCACGCACGTGTCGTATCTCCAGCGAGCGTCGCTGGTCGATCTCGGCGATCACCGAGCCGTCGAGGGCGTGCGTCGGTTCGTCGTTGAGCGAACTCAGCAATTCGAAGAGGACGTCCAGGTCACGCTCGCGTCCCAGGACCTTGCCGGCCCATCGAAGGTCCTTCTGCATCCGTCGAAGCGCGCCCTCTTTGATGGCGGGGGCGACGATCTCCAGCTCCGAGCGCAGCCGGCGCGCCTTGACCCGGAGCTGGTGTACCGCTTCGGGGTCGTGGCTGAGGCGCGCGTGGGGCCCGAAGCGCACCAGACCGGCCACCTCTTCGGCCAGCACCAGGCGGATCACCTGTCCCGTCGTCGGGGACTGGTTGTTGGTCTGCTGGGTGAACCGGACCCTCGACATCAGCGCCACCTCGTCAGTTGTTCGGCGGCCACGCGGTCGCCTAACTGGAGCGGACCCGAGAGCGGATCTCTTCGATCCACCGGTCCGCGTCCTTGCGGGCCTGGGCCACCTCTTCGCGCCGGTCGGACGCCTCGGCTCCCGTGACCGGATAGGACCCGAGGAACTTCACGCGGGCCAGGTGGGCCTGAAGGTCCGACAAGCAGTCGGCGACGACGTCGTCGGCCACGTGACCCTCGAATTCGATGACGAAGCAGTACTCGCCGAGCCCGCGCTTGGTCGGACGGCTCTCCAGCTTGGTCAGGTTGATGTCGCGGGCGGCGAAGCGTCCGAGGATCCCGTACAGCGAACCGGGCCGGTCCGCGTCCTGGAAGCAGACGATCGTGGTGCGGTCGTGCCCGGTGGCGGGGGCGATCGTGTCGCGCCCCACGGCCACGAAGCGCGTCTCGTTGCCGGGGTGATCGGCGATGTCGTTAGCCAGCGACACCAGACCGAAGAGTTCCCCGGCGGTCTTCGAGGCGACGGCCGCCCAGGGTTCGGGCGACGTCGCAACGTCGTGGGCGGCCTGGGAGGTGGACGTGGTCTCTTCCGCGGTGGCGCTGAGATCGCGCAAGAAGTTGCGGCACTGGGCCAGGGCGTGCACGTAGCTCCACACCTTCTTCACGTCGGCCAGGGCCACCCCGGGACGCACCAGCAGGTGCAGGCGCACCGGGATCACGATCTCTCGTTCGATCAGCAGGTCGTGGTCGAAGACCAGTCCGTCGATGGTCGCCGAGACCGTGCCTTCGATGGCGTTTTCCAGCGGCACCAGGCCCAGATCGACCGATCCGTCGGCCACGGCGCTGAGGATGTCGGCCATCGACCGGTAGGCCACGGGCTCCACGTCGCGCAGCGTCGACACGGCCTCGTGACCGAATGAGCCTTCCGGACCCAGGTAGCCGACACGCTGTTTTCCCATTGATGGATTCTAGTTCGCCTCATCTCGAGACGAAATGCCCGGCACCCTCGGGCCACGGGCGAGTGTCTACGATAGTAAGGGGCTAAACGAAAGGTCGGGCAATGGGTAACGAAATGTTCAGGTACGACGCCGCGCTCACGGACGCCGTATTTGACTACTGCCGCACGCGCCTGGCGATGGACCCGGTGCCGCTCGACTTCGGCAGCCTCATCGCCATTCCCGAGCACACCCTCGACGGCCTCATCACTTCCCAGGGCCACGATCCCTCGAAGATATTGCGCCTCTTCGAAGAGCAACTCGCTCCGTCGGTCGTCTCGATCGACTCCCCGGGGTTCCTGGCCTTCATCCCCAACGCCCCCACCAAGAACTCGCTGCTCTTCGACATGGTCGTCGCCTGCTCCGGCCTCAACGGCACCAGCTGGCTCGAGTCGGCCGGCGTCGTGGTGGCGGAGAACCAGGCGCTGTCCTTCCTCGCCGACCTGGCCGGCATGCCGAAAGGTTCGGGCGGCGCCTTCGTCTCGGGCGGGTCGATGGGCAACCTGTCGAGCCTGACCGTCGGACGCGACGTCGGACGCGGGCGTCGCCCCGACGTCGCGCCGCACGAGTTGCGCTTCGCCATCTCCGCCGACGCCCACTCGAGCATCGGCAAGGCCCTGCACGTGCTGGGGGTGGGCGCGCTGCTCGTGGAGCCCGACGACCATCGCCTCACCCGCGCCAACGTAGAAGCGGCCATGGCCAGTGACCCGCGACCCGAGACGGTCATCGGCGTCGTGGCCACCTCCGGGACCACCAACGCGGGCATCGTGGACGACCTCGAAGGGCTGGGCAGTTTCGCCCGCGAGCATGAACTCTGGTTCCACGTGGACGGGGCCTACGGTGGCGCGGCCCTCTTCTCGCCCACGCACCGCGACCTGCTCAAGGGCATCCGCCACGCCGACAGCTTCGTCGTCGACCCGCACAAGTGGCTGCTCGCGCCGCTCGACTGCGCGGCGCTGGTCTATCGCGACCCCACGGCCGCCCGCAAGATACTCGCCCAGCAGGCCAGCTACCTCGACATCCTGCACAGTGAGGACGACGAGCACTACGAATGGAACCCCTCGGACTTCGCGATCCACCTATCGCGCCGCGCCCGCGGGCTGCCCTTCTGGTTCTCCCTGGTGACCAACGGCACGACCGCGTACGAGCGGGCCATCCAATCGGCCATCGACATGGCCCAGCGCACGGTCACCCTGATCGAGTCCCTAGACCACGTCGAGATGGTGCGGCCCTCCAGCCTCTCCATCGTGCTCTTCCGTCGCGTCGGCTGGTCGCCCGAGCAGTACGTGACCTGGAGCGAGCAGTTGCTGCGCGACCAGGTGGCCTTCGTGACGCCCACCAAATGGGAGGGCGAGACGGTGGCGCGACTGGCCTTCCTGCACCCCGACACGCCCGACGAGATGGTGGTGTCGATCCTCGACTCGATGCGCGACTAGCTAGCGACCCTTCAGCAGCGGATCGCTCGGCGTGCGGCCGGTCTCGCCCCGCTCGCCTCGGCGGCGCCAGGCCAGCCCGCCCAAGGCCTCCAGCACGACCCGGTTGGCCAGGTAGGCCGTGATCTCGGCGTGGTCGTAGGGCGGCGACACCTCCACCACGTCCACGCCGGCCAGCGGCACCTCCATGGCGATGCGCCGCACCGCGTCGAGCAGCTGGCGGCTGGTGAGCCCGCCCGGCTCGGGCGTGCCGGTGCCGGGTGCCGATCCGGGGTCCACGACGTCGATGTCGACCGAGAGGAACACCGCGTCGCAGTCATCCATCGCCCGGTCGATCGCCTCTTCGAGCACGGCGTCGAGCCCGCGCGACACCACCTCGGACATCTCGAAGGACCGCATACCCTGGTCCGCCATCCACGTGAGCGTGGCCGGTTCGGGCCAGTAGCCCCGCAGGCCGACCTGCAAGAAGCGGTCGCCCCGGCAGGCGCCCGATTCGATGAGCCGTCGCATCGGCGTGCCGTGCCCGTAGAGGGAGCCCATCTGGGTGTCGCCGGTGTCGGCGTGGGCGTCGAAGTGGATGACCGACACGCGGCCGAAGCCGGCGTGGCGCGCGACGCCCCTCACGTCGCTCAGCGCGATTGTGTGGTCACCGCCCAGCACCACGGGGATGACCCCGGCGCCGGCCACCGCGGCGACCCGCTCTTCGAGCAACGCCAGCGACTTCTCCGTCTCCCCCGAGGGCATCTCCACGTCGCCGAGGTCCACCACCCCGAGCTCCACGAGCGGGTCGAGGCCCAGCGCGAGGCTCGGGCGCTTCCCGTCGTGGGGCAGGTAGTCGGTCAGGCGGATGACCTGGGGCCCGAAGCGACAGCCCGCACGATGCGAGGTGCCCCCGTCAAAGGGCGCGCCGACGATGACCGCCTGCGCGCTCGACCACTGCGCGAGGTCCTCGGGATCGGCCGCCGGGACACCCAGGAACGTGGCGTCGGGGCCGTACAGGTTGCCAATGCGCATAACTCTCCTCCGCGGTTCTGGGGCCTGCGTTCAACCTTACGCTGGGCGCAATGAAAGTTCGCTCGGTCTCGGCCACTCGCACCATCCAGGCTTCTCCGGCGGTGATCTTCGACCTGTTGGCCGATCCACGGCGCCACGGCGACTTCGACGGCTCCTCGACGCTGCAGCGGGTGCGACGCGCACCGCCACGCCTCAGCCTGGGGTCCACCTTCGCCATGGACATGAAGATTGGCCTGCGCTACAGCGTCACCAGCACCGTGGTCGCCTTCGAGGAGGCCCGCTGCATCGCTTGGCAGCACTTCGCCCGCTTCACCTGGCGCTACGACTTAGAGGCGGAGGGCGATGGTACCCGCGTCACCGAACGCTTCGACTACGACCAACCCTGGGCCTTCGTCATCATCATCTTGGGCTGGCCGGAGAGGAACCGTCGAGCCATGCTCGACACGCTCGAACGGCTCGACCGGCTCGTTACGGCGCCGTGAGCGTGACGGCCGCCCCGACGTTGAGCAGCTCCACCCACGTCTGACCGGGCGTCAACGCGATCGGCGTGCCCGCGGCCGTCTTGTAGGTGAGGATGTCGGATTTCGAGGGTCCCCTCGACCACGTGCCGACCACTTCGCGCCCGTCGGTGAAGACGTCGGTCACCCCCGAGCCCTGCAGGTTGGCGTAGGACGACATCGTGCCGATGCCGTTGACATAGTTGACGTACATGACAATGACGTTCTTCGGCGACTCGCGCACCCTCGTGCCGGTGAGGTCGGGCTTGCCGAACAGCGTGCGGTCCCACGACGAGGTGGTCGTGTCCCACGTCCAGGTCACCGGATAGATGCTCGGGAAGTGGACGACGAAGCTCGGCACCTTGCGGCCCACCACCTTCTGCGACGACGAACGATAGGTGAAGAGCGGCGATGGCGGGCTCGGCCTACCGCCGAAAGCGAAGAGCTGGGGGGCGACGCCAAAGAGGTTGTGCGGCGAATAGAGGCTGAGGTCCCGGAACATGGCCGTGCCGGCGTTCGACTCGTCGACCAGCTTCACCGGCGCGGTCTGGATACTGGCGACCGCGTACGCGGCCCCGCCGGAGTACGCGAAGATCCCCCCGATGGGCCACACCACCTGGGTGTCGGTCGGCCTCACCGAACGGATCGGGCCCACCTTGGCCGGGGCGTGCGAGTTGAAGATGGCGGCCAGGCGCGTGATGCCGCCGTTGACGATCTCCTCGTAGACCACGTCCGCCTCGTCCACGCCCCACTGGGGCAGCGCGTCGGGGGTGTTCTCGATCTTGACCGTCAGGGCCGACCTCTTGAGACCGGCTCCCGAGGGATCCAAGAGCCCCGTCAGCGGCGAGACCGCCACCGGGGCGGCCGTGGTCGTGGTGGTCGCTGACGGGCTGGTGTGCGGCAAATGTCGATGAATCAGAATCCCGGTCATCGTGCCCACCCCGAGCACGGCGATCACGAGGATGGCGATGAGGACTTTGCGCATGGGTCCAACTTACTTAGCGCCGGCCCGCCGACCACGGACTACCCGTCGGTCAAAGAGATGAAGATCACCGTGTGGGGCAGCTGCGTCTCGCGGCTCACGTGCTCGGATCCCGGCACCGCCGTCCAGCCCGTCGCGAGATAGAAACCGAGCGCGGTGTCGCGCGCGTTCGCCCATAGCTGTTCAACCCCCAGGTCCCGCAGGTCCTCCATCGCGGTGGCCAGCATCGTTGCGCCGTATCCGCGACCCTGCACGTCGTCGTCGATCGCCATGAAGCGCAGTTGATAGGAACGCCGCTCGGGGTTCACGGGCGGCTCCGCGGCGAACCACGACGCGCTGGCCACCAAGCGATCGTCGAGGAAGCCGCCGTAGTGCAGGGCGGAGGCCTCGTCGTCGCGGGGGTCCGAGACGGAGCACTCCGGGTTGTCCGCGCGCAGCACCCGGCGCCGCAGCCCTTGCAGTTCTCGGGCGTCGACACGGCGCACCGTAAAGTCCGGCCGGGTGGTCTCAGTCAAGGCGCTTCACCATCGTGGCCAGGGAGATCGTCGGGTCGCGGTCCATGGTGGTGACTTCGCCGGTCGCGACGAAGCCTTCCCTCTCGTAGAAGGCCCGGGCGCGTTGCATGGGCGCGGCCACGTGCAGGAAGAGCGACTCGGCACCCTCGTGTCGAGCCCAGGTCTCGACAGCCTCCAACAGCTGGTGGGCCACGCCCGTGGCGCGCGACGAGGGCGACACGTACATGCCGTAGAGCCATCGGGTCCCGGGATGCAACTCGTTCAGGCCGCCCGAGGCGACCCCCACCACGCGGTCGTCGCGCTCGGCGAGGTAGTAGTTCCACTCGCGACACAGCGCACGCCAGTGCCGATCCGCCCACGAGCGCGACTCCTGGTAGGTCGAGCCGTAGGCCTGCGGCGAATCGAGTAGGGCCTCCAGGCGGATGGTCCGGAGCCTTGACGCGTCCGCCACGCCGCAGGGTCGCACCGACGCGAGGCCGTTACGTGTCAAGAGTCATTCGTGACGAGACGTTGCGCTCGCTGAGTGAGCCTTCTGAGAAGGTGTCGCGAACGTTGTCGTGATCGATCCCGGGTCGATTCTGGGAGAGCTTCGCCTTGCCTACGATCGACGTGACCTCGAGCTCGAACCCCACGATGGCGCTCAACTGATGCCCGATGTACTCCGCCGGGGAGTCCTCGACGTGCCACCGGGGCGACCGGCCCGATTCGAAGTGATCGGTGAGGTCGTGGATCTGCGTCGACGTCCACTCCTTGTCGTCGTGCACCCGCAGCCGGCCACGCACCTCGCAGGCCACGTAGTTCCACGTCGGCACGACGCCGGGGCTGTCGAGGCGGCTCGGGTAGAGGCTCGGCGATACGTACGCGCTCGCCGCCAGGAAGAGCGCGAGGACCTCATCGCCGTCCTCGACCGCGCGCCACCAGGCGTTGGCCCGGGCCACGTGGAAGCGGATCGTTCGACGGTCCTCGCTGGTCACCACCGGCACGAACACGCTCATCAGGCCTTCGTCCGTGTTGATGACCAGCATTCCCGCTCCGGCGTCATCGACGACCCGCCAGGCGGCGGCCTCATCTACCTTGAAGTTAGGGGGTACGTACATGCTTCCATTGTTTCACGATTCCTCCGGCGCCAGGCCCGTGTCTCGGGCCTGTCGCGGCAAACGGGCCGAATAGATCGAGTAGCCGTCGACCTGACGCACGAGCAATGTCGCGATGACGACGGCCGCCACCATCGGCACGGCGAGGGAGAACCCGCTGTGGGTCAGTTCGAGCACGAGGACCAGGCCGGCCAGCGGAGCCTGCATGACGGCGCCGATCATGGCGGCCGACCCGATGAGGGCGAAGGCCCCGATCGGCGTGCCGTGCCAGACGTGGGTCCAGAGCACGCCCATGAAGCCGCCAAGCACCGCGCCGGTGCTGAGGAAAGGCGTGAAGACGCCGCCGGCCGCGCCGCCGCCCAGGGTGAGCGCGGTCACGAGGGGCTTGAGGGCGAAGAGCGCGAAGAGAAGGCCCGCCCCGCCCAGGCCGATGAACGCGTCGTGGGCCATGTCCTTGCCGTTGCCGAAGAGCTGGGGATAACGGATGCCGATGAGCCCGATCACCAGGAAGGCCAGCGGCATCTTCCAGAAGATTGACGCGCCCGACGCCCGGTGCGCCGAGACCCAGCCGATGAGGCGCACGTAGAGGAGGGACAACAGGCCGATCACTAAGCCGGCCGGCAGCGACCAGACCATCAGCGACCCGCTGAAGTGATAGCTCGGCACGTCCACGTAGGTCGCGTGACTCGGCAGGTAGCACCAGGCCACCATGGTCGCGATGACCGAACAGGCCAAGGCGGGCAGCACGGTCGGCAGCGCGAAACTCCCCATCAGCACCTCGGCGGTGAAGAGGGCCCCGCCGAGCGGCACGTTGTAGACGGCGGCGAGTCCGGCCCCGCCACCGCACGCCACCAGCAAACGGCGCTGCGCCGGCGTGAGCCCGATCCAACCCGACAGCAGACTGCCCGACGCGCCGCCCATGAGTTTGGGGGCGGCCTCGCGGCCCACCGAGGCGCCCATGCCGATCACCACCTCCGAGACGAACGACGTCAGGAAGCTTCGACGCATCGAGAGCTGGGCGTCGCCGTTCCACAGCGATTCATCGATCTCGGACTTCTCGTGCTGCAGGTAACGGCGTATGAGGTACCAGGCGACCGCACCGATCGCGCCCGCCGCCACGAGTGTCAGCACCCGATGCAGGCCCGACGTCCTCGCCACCGCCGCCGCGAAACTGCCGGTGCGGTAGTTGAACGCGGCGCGCTCGGCGAGGGACAGCACCCACATCAGGAACGCGCCGAAGAGGCCGGTCGCGACCCCGGTCAGTACCAGCGCCAGCCAGAAGCGGGGATTGAGGGCCGCGTCGCCGTCGTGGGTGACGTTGGGCTGCTCCATCGCGCCGCGGCCCGAGGCGATGCGCTTCCTGATGAGTGGCGGGGGCAGGCGCCGGCGCTCGTTCTCACCGCTTCGCTTGCGCACCATGGGCCCCTCGTTGAGTCGCAGGCTTCAATCGTACCCTCGGGTCTCTCTGATTCTTAGCGGTCACGACGCGCGACGACTACAAGATGTACGGAACGACGGCCTTGACGCGTCGGCGGTACTGGGGATACTCATCGGGGAAACTCTCGGTCATGAGTTTCTCCTCCAGACGGATCTTGAAGACCAGCATCACGATGACGACAGCCAGGAGTATGAAACTGAACGGCTCATCATATTGCAGCGCCGAGCCCAGGCCCATCGTCAAGAGCCCCGTGTAGATCGGGTGGCGAGCGAATCGGTACGGGCCGCTCTGCATGAGCTCGTGGTCTAGCTTGAGCGTGACGACGCCGCTCCAGTTCCGGCCGATCGTGAGCCTCGCCCAGAGCGCGAAGATGGCGCCCGCGACGACCAGGATGACGGCGACCACGCTCACCGCCGACGACGGCATCCAGATGTGGTGATGCAAGGACGTGTGCTCCAACGGACGGGTCAAGACGATTACCGCGACCACGTAGACGACGGCCAGGCGCGCCACGCCGCCCGAACGTGCCACCGTCCGTTTCGTGCGGAAGGCCATGACGACCCACACCACCACGATGACGGCCCAGGCCACCTGGATGAGATCGTCGGCTGCCTTGACCATCAGTTCATTCTGCCAATGCCCTGCGCCGCTTAGGGCCGGGCCTCGCGCTCATCCGCCCGGCACTCGGGGCGGTGTTCGACGACACCCACCTCGACGCCGCATTCCGCACAGAAGAGGCCGAGCAGGCAGACGGGGTCGCCGCCCATCTCCTCTTCGGGCACGGCTTCGCGGCCTTCATTGGTCATGAATCCACACTAACCATGAAGCCTCGACGCCCCGACGGATCTAGGGGACGACGAGCGCCGAGGCGTCGAGGTCCTTGACGTCGGTGACGCCGGTGAGACCGAGCGACACCCGCATCTCCTCGCGAAGTATGCGGAACATGTGATCCACGCCGTCTTCGCCCCGCGCCGCGACAGCGTAGGCCCACGGGCGCCCGACGAGGCAGGCGCGCGCGCCCAGGGCCAAGGCCTTCACGACGTCGAGGCCGCTGCGGATCCCCCCGTCCATCAGCACCTCGCAGTCACCGTCAACGGCGTCGACGATCGCGGGCAGGGCTCGGATGGAGGAGGGCACGTCGTCCAGCTGGCGTCCGCCGTGGTTGGAGACCACGATGGCGTCGGCCCCGTGATCGACCGCCTCGCGAGCGTCGTCGGCGTCGAGGATTCCCTTGAGGACGATCGTGCCCTCCCAGAGGGAGCGCAGCCACGCGAGGTCATCCCACGTGACGCTCGGGTCGAACTGTCCGTTCACCCACTCCTGGAAGTCTTCAGGCACCTTGGCGTCGGGCAACGCCCGCTCCAGGTTGCCGAAGGTCAGGGGTCGCCCGCCCACCGCGACCTCGCGCATCCACGTGACGTGCCGGGCGAGGTCGAGCTTGCGGCGAAGTTGTCCCAGGGACGAGATGCCGCCGGCGAGACCGTTTCGATTGTCGCGGTAGCGCCGCCCGATGACGGCCAGATCGACCGTGAGCACGAGGGTCGAGCAACCGAGGGCCCGCGCCCGCGCGACCAGGTCTTCGGCGTATGCGCGGTCCTTCATCACGTACAGCTGGAACCAGAAGGGCTTCGTGACGGCCGCCGCCACCTCCTCCATCGAGCAGATCGACAAGGTCGACTCACAAAAGACGACGCCGGCACGCTCGGCGGCGCGGGCTGCCTGCACCTCCGCGCGCTGGGCGAACATGCCGGCGAACCCTACCGGTGCCAGGATGACCGGCAGCGCCAGCTCGTGACCCAGCACGGTGGTGGACAGCGTGTGCTGGGACACGTCGCGCAGCACCCGCTGGCGGAGCTGAATGCGTCGCAGGTCATCACGATTGGCCGCCAGCGTGTACTCGCCGAACGAGCCGCCGTCGATGTAGTCGAAGAGTTGGCGAGGGAGTCGTCGACGCGCCAGTTCGCGGTAGTCATCGACCGACGCGGGGGCGAGCCCCAGCGAGTGGTCACGGGTGGGTGGCATGACCTTCATTATGGTCGCTCCTCCACCAGCACTCTCGCCACGGCGAGCCGAGCGATCAGGGTCGGCGGCCCGACAGGTCCAGCAGCCTCGAGTACGCGGCGTCGCTCGACACGAGTGAACCCGAGGGGCCCGCACCGAAGACGCCGAGCTGAGCGATGACCTCTTCGAGCGGCTCGAGCATCGCGAGCACGTACAAGACCAAGGCAACGGGGATCCCCTCGTCCGCGCCCACGGCACGGGCGAGGTCCCAGCCGTGCAAGGTGAGGTCCATGATCCGAAAGTCGAAGAGCTGGCGCACGGGCACGTCGCCCATCGGATGGTGCACGATCCGCTCCAGGTCGTGGTCAACGCCGAAGGCGCTCAGCTCCTGGACGAGGGCCAGCCGGCACGCCCCGACGAAATCCACGGGCGCCTTCTCCTCGAAGAGCAACGAGGCGTCGGCCTTCGAGGCTCCGTCGAGCAGCCGCACGGACAGCGCCGAGCCTCGCGCGACGTGCCAGATCAGGTCGGTCACGGACCAGTCCTCGCACGGGGTCCCCCCCGCGAGGTCGGCGTCGGCCACGTCATCGAGTCGACGCGAGAAGTGCTCCGAGGCGAGGCCCAACGTCTGGCGAACGTCCATCAATGAACGCTATCCAAGGGGCGGATCGAACATGATTACATCATCGCCTGAGCGAGGTCCTCGATGATGTCGTCGATGTCCTCGATCCCCACGCTCAGGCGAATCAGGCTGTCCGGGGGTTCCAGGGTCGAACCGGCGGTCGACGCGTGGGTCATGATGGCGGGAAGTTCGATGAGGCTCTCCACGCCCCCGAGCGACTCCGCCAACGTGAAGGTCACCGTAGATTCGCAGGTCTTGCGAGCGGCGGCGGCACCCGCCTTGAGGGTGAAGCTCACCATGCCGCCGAAGTCGCTCATCTGCTCGATGGCGATCTCGTGGCCGGGGTGTCCCTCGAGGCCGGGGTAGAAGACCTTCTCCACCGCCGGGTGGCTGGCGAGGAACTGCGCCACGGCGCGGGCGTTGGCGCAATGACGATCCATGCGAACACCCAGGGTCTTGAGGCCACGCAGTAGCAGGTAGCAGTCGAGCGGACCCGGCACGGCGCCGATGGCGTACTGATGGAACTTGAGCGTGGCGGCGAGTTCATCGTCGTTGGTCGCCACAAACCCGCCGAGAACGTCGGAGTGACCGCCCACATACTTGGTCGTCGAGTGCACCACCACGTCGGCGCCCAGAGCGAGCGGTCGCTGCAAGTACGGCGTCGCGAACGTGTTGTCGACCACCAGCCTGGCGCCGTGGGCGTGGGCCAGGTCACCCAGCGCGGCGATGGACACCACGCTCAGCATGGGATTGCTCGGCGTCTCCAGCCACAGCATCTTGGTCGAAGGCGTGAGCGCGGCGCGCACGGCGTCGAGGTCGCTCAGGTTCACGCACGTCACGCCGACACCCCAGTTCGCGAAGATCCTCGTGAGCAGCCGATAGGTCCCGCCGTACGCGTCGTCGCCCAGCACCACGTGGTCGCCGGGCGAGAGCGAGCGCAACAGCGCGTCCTCGCCCGCGAGGCCCGACGCGAACGCCACGCCGTACGTAGCCTCCTCGAGTCCGGCCAGGCACGTCTCGAGCGCGGCCCGGGTGGGGTTGTCCACCCGCGCGTAGTCGCTGAACCTCGGCACGCCGACACCGTCCTGGGCGTAGGTCGAGGTCAGGTACACGGGAGGATTGACGGCCCCCGTGAGCGAATCGGGCTCGGAGCCCACGTGGATCGCCCGGGTGTTGAAGCCACTCATTTCACGCTCCTCTCTTCCAGGAAACTCAGCAGGTCGCTGCGCGTCAACACCCCGACGGGATGACCTCCATCGAGAATCAAAAGGCCGGCCGACGTACTGAGACGTTTGGTGAGCTCGCTGACGCTCATGCCGACGCCCACCATCGGCATCGGCTCGTCGGCGACATCCTTCACCCGCAGGTCCAGCACGGAGGCGTCCCGGGTGGTCACCTCCAAGAGGCCGAGTTCGCTCAAGGAGCCCGACACCTCCTTAGCCGCCAGGGGCAGCTCGTCGGTGACCGTCACGAGCAGCTGGGAGACGTCGTTAGAGCGCATGAGCGCGATGGCGTCGCGCACCAGGGTCTCCTCGGTCACGAGGACGAGGTCGGCCAGTCCATCGGGCTGACGCTTGAGCTTGGCGGCAAGCACGTCGCCCGCGTCCATCTCCTTGTGGGGACGCAGGAAGCCAAAGTCGCTCATCCACGCGTCGTTGAAGATCTTGGAGAGGTAGCCACGGCCCGAATCGGGGATCAGCACCACGACCACCGCTCCCTCGGGAAGGGGCTCGGCCGCCTTCAGCGCGGCTGCCACAGCTGTGCCGCCTGAGCCGCCGATCAAGATCCCCTCACTCTGCGTGACGAGACGGGCCATGGCGAAGGCGTCCGCGTCGCTGACCGCGATGACCTCGTCGACCAGCGACGCGTCGTAGTTCGCGGGCCAGAAATCCTCGCCCACCCCTTCGGTCAAGTAGGGACGGCCGGCACCGCCCGAGAAGACCGAGCCCGCCGGGTCGGCCGCGATGATGCGGATGTCGGGGTTGCGCTCCTTCAAGTAACGCCCGACGCCCGAGATCGTGCCGCCGGTGCCCGCGCCGGCGACGAAGTGGGTCACGCGCCCCTTCGTCTGCTCGTAGATCTCGGGCCCCGTGGTCTCGTAGTGGGCGCGGGGATTGTTGGGGTTCGAGTACTGATCGGGTCGAAAGGAGTTAGGCGTCTCCTTGGTGAGCCGTTCCGCCGTCGAGTAGTACGAGTCGGGATCCTCGGGCGCCACGGCGGTGGGGCACACCACGACCTCGGCGCCGTAGGCGCGCAGCACGTCGATCTTCTCGGGCGCCATCTTGTCGCTCATGACGAAGATGCATTTATAGCCACGTTGAGCCGCCACGATTGCCAGGCCCACGCCGGTGTTGCCGCTGGTCGGCTCGATGATGGTGGAACCCGGACCAAGGAGCCCGTCTCGTTCGGCCGCCATGACCATGGTGAGCGCGGGCCGGTCCTTGGAACTGCCGCCGGGATTGGTGGTTTCGAGCTTGGCGATGAGGTCGCACTTGAGTCCCGCGCCGATCTTGGCCAGACGGACCATCGGCGTGTGACCGATCAGTTCCAAGGGGCTCTGCGCAACATCCATATCGGTGTGCTTCATAACTGTTCGTTTCTACTCGCCCTGCCTGATTGACGGCTCGTCCACCCGACGACTGTCCATTCTACGGGGCCACGGCCGCGCTCCTCGGGGCCCGACGCGTCCGGGCCTTCGAACGAACCTCAGCGCGTCACGACGAGCATGGCGAATCCGTCGTACCCTTTGGCGCCCACGGTTTGCACCGCGGTGGCCTCGACCCGGTCTTCGCCGGCCACGAGCTCGAGGAACTCGCGGATCCCCTGCACCCGACTATCGGGGCTCTTGGGATTGACGACCTCGCCCTCTCGCACCACGTTGTCCGCGACGATGACGGTGCCCGCCCGCGACAGCTTCAGCGCCAGCGTGAAGTACTCGCTGTAGCCCTCCTTGTCGGCGTCGAGGAAGATGAAGTCGAAGGGTTCGCATCCCTCGCTGATCAGGTCTCGAAGCGACCGCGCGGCCGGGCCGATTCGGATCTCTACGAGCGGGCTGAATCCCGCCCGATCGATGTTGATCTGGGCCACCTGCGCGTGATGGGCTTCGAGTTCCAACGTGATCAGCGTGCCGTCGACGGGCAGCGCTCGCGCCAACCAGATGGTGCTGTAGCCGCCGAGCGTCCCGACCTCGAGAATGCGTCGAGACCGGTTGACCTTGGCCAGTAGCTCCAAGAGCTTGCCTTGGTTGGGAGCGACGTTGATATGGGGAAGGCCCGCCGCGGCGCTGTCGGCCAGGGCCTCGTCCAGCGATGGGTCGGGGTCGGAAAGGAGGGACACCAGGTAATCGTCGACATCGTTCCAGAGTTCTTCGTCCATTGCGCAAGTCTTTCAGATGAGCGCCCGGCCATGCTGGGCAGGGTCGTCACTCGCCGAAGCGGTCATCCTGCGATCGCGACTGGCGTGTCACGACATATATTCTTTCCATGCCCATAACGCCCGACGACAAGGATTGGACCTGGGTTCTGGACCGACCCTGCGAGCAATGCGGCTTCGACAGCGGCGATTATTCCAAAGAGGACGTCGGCGCGCAGATTCGCGCCGGCGCCCATGAATGGCGAACCCAACTCGAACGCGAAGACGTGAACGCCCGTCCGCGCGGGGACAAATGGTCCGTGCTCGAGTACGGATGCCACGTGCGCGACGTGTTTCGTGTCTTCGACGAAAGGGTGTCGCTGATGCAGACACGGGATAATCCGACGTTCGCCAATTGGGACCAGGACGAGACCGCCATCAACAGCCGCTACGACCGGCAAGATCCCGCGGTCGTGGGTCCGGAGCTCGTGGTCGCCGCTGACGTCCTGGCCCAGCGACTCGACTCGTTGACGCCGGAGGAATGGCCCCGTCGCGGCGTTCGCTCGAACGGAAGTGTCTTCACCATCGAGAGCATTTCAATCTACATGCTGCACGATACGATCCACCATCTCTGGGACGTCACCGAGGTTTGAACCAAGCCTCCGTCTCATCGCGGTGATGCTCGACCTTTGTGTCGGAAAGCCCGCCCCGCATCAGGTGGCATAACCTCACGTATCAGGACGCGACTCGTGGGGCGATCACCTCGTAGTTGACGACCACAAAGACACCGTCCTCTTCGACGCTCCAGTCGAGAAACGCCTGAGCCAGGACGGCGAGTTCTTCCTTCGTCGCCAGACCGTACTCCAGGCTCTGGTGGGCGAACTCACTCTCCACGATGCGGTCCGCCCATAGGCGCCCCCACCAGGCCCTCTCTTCGGTGCTGCGGAACGTCCACGTCGACGACGACACCTGCGAGGTCTCGAAACCCGCCCTCCGCACCCACTCCGCCAGGTGACGGCCGGCATTCGCGTCGGCCCTATTGCGAGCGGTGAGCCGCTGATAGAGCTGCAGCCAGCGGTCCAGTCTCTCGTCATCGGGAGCCCAGGAGAACGCTCCGTAGTCGCCGTCCCTCACCGCGAGGATCCCCCCGACCTTGAGCACCCGGCACATCTCGCCGATCGCGGCCACCGGGTCGCTCAGATGCTGCAGCACCTGATGGGCGTAGACGACGTCGAAGCTTGAATCGTCAAAGGCCAGGTGATAGACATCGCCTTGGTCGAAGAGAACGTTCGTCGCGCCTCTCTCGCGCTGTCGTTGACGAGCCGCAGCGATGACCTGCGGGGAGAGGTCGATGCCGATCGTGCGGCCAGGAGCCACTCGAGACGCCAGATCGATGGTGATGGTGCCAGGCCCGCAACCGACGTCCAGGAGATCCTGTCCGACGAGCAGATGGGGCAGCAGGAAGCCCGCCGAATTCTCGGCGGTGCGCCACTCGTGACTGCGCAGTACGGACTCGTGATGTCCGTGGGTGTATCGGTCAACGTGCTCGGACATCACTGCAGAGTACTAAGCGCGACGTGACGGTTCGTCGACTCCTGACGACGGTCGCGCGTGGCTACTCGGGGATTTGCGTAGTGAGGCAGAAGGGGTGTCCGGCTGGATCGAGCAACACCACCCAGCGTTCGGGTGCGGGCTGAAAGTCAGACCTCGTCGCCCCCAAGCGCAGGGCGGCGGCCTCGGCCTTGTCCAGATCGTCCACCGCGAGGTCCATGTGCATCTGCTTGGGTTGTTCGGCTTGCGGCCACGTCGGCGGCAGGTAGTCATCGACCTTCGTTGCGGCGATCCACATCCGGTCCGTCTTGACGGCGACGAAGGTGTCGCTGCTGAAGGCGATTTCCCCTTCGAGCAGGGACGCCCAGAACGCGCCCAGGGCGGCCGGGTTGTCGCAGTCGAGCGCGAGCGACCCAAATCGGATGTTGCTCATTTCCCCCAAGTTAGTTCGTAACGACGATCGCTGCTTTTGCGTTCAGAACACGCCATCGGATCAACCCCGCCAATGAGCGATTTTGGCCATCACCACAAGCAACTACGAAAGTGGACTCTCGAAATCACGATTGTGTAACTCTTCGTTCACACTGATGTCATACCAAGAGTAGAACTCGTCTCGCCCCCGTTGCTGAGCCGCGAGATGCTCAGGATAGCGCGCCCAGCGCTGGTGACTTTCTACGTCCCTGAAGCGAACGATCGTCACCCGTTCTCCGTCGGACGACGTGTAGAACTTCTCATCGATGAAACCATCGATCGTGCGTACCAGTCGACTCATCTCTTGGGCGACCACGTCGTATTCATCCCGCACTCCGGGCCTCAACCGGGAGCGGAACACGGTCACCATGGTCACCGAACAATCCTGCCACAGCCCGTCAGCCCGAGACCGGCCCCGGCACCGTCTCCGGCGAACGCGGTCGCGGTGAAGCTGTATGAACCTGGCGCATTACAACATCGCCCGCTCGGCTCGAGTGCGTGACGATCACCTGCACCTCGCCGGCTGATCAGCCGAGTGAACGACGATCGTTATCCCGCGTCGGACACGAAGAACAGATTCCCGTCGACGTCACTGAAGCGCATTCCGTGGCCGCCCCAGGGCATCGGCTCCGGCTCTTGGGTGAACACCACGCCAAGTGCGCTCAATCGCTCGAAGTCTGCAGGCACGTCATCGCTCAACAGATAGATGTCGGTGTCGGCCGGCGCGTCCGGTGTCGGCGCCGGTCGTCCGTGAATGTGCGGCGGACCGAGCACGATGGCGGTCGAATGGCCGGGCGGGGCGACGGCGATGAAGCGGTAGTCGGGGCTCATCTGATGGTCCTGGCGCACTTCCCAACCCAGCGTGTTGACGTAGAAGTCGAGCGCAGCATCCTGATCATTGACGATGACAACGGCGGAATATACGTGCATGTGCTCTCCTCTACTCATTGAAAGCCCTCGGCCCGGAGGCAATGGACATCTGACAGGTGCATTCAATCACACTCCGGCGGCGCACGCCCTGGGTTCATTCACGCGATGGAGCTTCGATCATCTGGCCCGGCGCCGAGCCGACGACGTGATCGAATTTTCACTTTCCCTGCGCCGTGCGACGGAATATTCTAAGAAAATGAGACCTGACGAATCCGAGGTGAAGGTCCCCATCCCCGCACTCCTGAGGGCGGCGCGCGGATCCTACGCGCACGCCATTCGAGAACATCTCGTCGAGTCGGGGATCTCCGATCTTCCGGCTAATGGTGCATACATCCTCGGCGGATTGAGCGCATCGATATCGGCCGGCAAACTCTTCCGCGAGATCGGACTGCGAGAGGGTGCCCGGTCGAGGTTGCTACAGGCTCTGCTCGATCGAGGCTTCGTGAAGCCGAGCGTCGGCGCACCCCAGCACGGCCTGGACGACCTCGAGCTGACGGAAAAGGGACGGCTGGCGGCGCAGGCAACTGAGAGAGGAGTCCTGGCCACGAACGAGGAGCTGGCCGAGATGCTGTCGCCCCAGGAACTCTCCACCTTTCGCAAGGGCTTGATCGCGCTTATCGACATCAAGGAGCGCGCCGAGCAAGGCCATAACGATCACAGCCACGAGCACGAGCACGAGCACGAGCACGAGCACGAGCACGAGCACCACTAAGACATCGTCAGGGGGCCACTGCGGCGGCGCTGACAAGCCCTAGTGGCCCGCGCGCTTTAGATGGGTCGATGGTGGCCCACGAACCACGCGAGCACACCGGGGCAAAGCTTGTCGAATGACGTCGAGAGCGTGCACGAAACGAGATAGCTGTAGGTCTGCGGATTGTAGAACGCCACACCCGTGGCCCGGTACGGGCCGCCGGATGGAAAGGCGTGTCCGATTACACGTGGCGGGTCTTGGAAGTATCGAAGTAGCGTGGTCGACCTGGTTATCGTCTCTCTGCGCGGTCGTACACAGATCGTCGATGTGCCCGCGCCCGGGAACGACTTCTCGAAGAGACGCCGGGCCGAAGTGAAGAAAGGACACGCCATGGCCAATCGGCATCCTTCGCATACTGGCTCCTGCTGAACGGTGACTTCGGTGGCCGACGAAGGACCGCTGAAAGACCCGAAGAAAACTGGCGCGGGGGACCCGGGCGTGTAGATCGAGAGTTGCGCCCCGCCATCCGCGCCGATGCTCGCGATGCACGACCATCCCTTTGGCCCGATGGCCCGCATGACGTCGTATTGATCGACGTAAAGGGCGACCTTCGAGGTCAAGCCCCTGTCCACGCGCTCTTCGAGATGCTTCGCCAGGTGAACGTGTGCGCCGCGACTGGCCCCCACCTCAGTGGGACAACGAACCACGGGCAGCGACACCACGACCGTGGCGCTCTTTGACGTGTTGGAGGCGCGATGACTGGTGAGCGACTTCACCGCGACGAGAACCGACACCACCACCACGGCGGCGACCAGCATCGTGACGTACCGGCGCCACCGGGAACGAGGCGACCGTGGCTCGCTCACGGAGTCGCTCCGCCAATGGCCCGCCGGCGTGGCGCGGCGAGTGGGCGACGGGCGGTGGACAACCTCCCCCGTGCCGCCCTCAACGTAGTTGCCGACTTCAGCATCGTCTCACCCCATCACCGTTCCCGTCGAACGCGTGTTGAAGGGTCGCTTGCGCGAGAACGCGCCCAGATTGATGGCGTTGCCGGTGTGCTCACCCACGTAGAGCACGGGATGGGTGTCGTGGTCGTGGCCCGCTTCCACCCTTTCGATCAGCAGCGCCATGATCCGACCGACCACCGGCGCATTCTTGAACTGGTTGCCGCTCGTCCCCATCGCCACGTAGTAGCCGTCGAGCTCAGTGCGGTCGTAAATCGGAGTCCAATCCTCGGCCACGTCATAGACGCCGGCGACGCCTTTGGCGCCCACAGGCACCTCGAGGTTCGTGAGGCGCCTGGCCGCCCGGGTCGTCTGACGCGCATATACCTCCGCCGTGACGCTCGGACTGGCGTCGTCGGGATCGTCGATCCATTCAAGGGGGTCGCAGGACGGTTCGGTGCCTCCCACCATGAGCTTGTTACCCGGGGCTGGGCGCATATAGGTGCCCAGGTCCATGTCGGCGATGCCCAGGCCGAATCTCTCGGCGACGCTGTAGTCGTGCGGCGCGTCAAGGTAGTGAACCTCCTGTCGCATCGGTCGCACGGCAATCGTGAAGTCGTCCCCGACTCCCGCCAGGCGATTGAGCCCGCTCGACCAGGGTCCGGCGGCGTTCACGACGATTGGTGACGACAGACGCGTCCCGTCCGCCAGCCGGACTCCGGCGACTCGATCGTTCTCGCGAACCACCTCCGTGACCGTGGCGTTGAAGACGCACCTGTTTCCGAGGCGTTGTGCCGCGGCCAGCAGGTTGTGGGCGGCGAGTTGGGGATCATCGATGAATCCTGCGTCAGGCATGAAGAGGGCACCAAGCTCGCCCTTCGCCTCCTGGAAGAACTCGTCATCGTCAATACTCTTCGGTGGCCAATAGGCGCCGGCGTCAATGTCGCAGATGCGCCGTCGCAGCGTGGCGGCGTCCCACTGTTCGTAGGGCACACCGACCTGGTCGAAGTGTGCAATCACCGGCTCGCGCGGGTTGACCGGGGTATCGAGCACCGCCATCCCGGTCCGTTGGAACGACGCCAACCCGGCCTCGTCGACGAATCCGAGATGGTCGAGCCAGGCTTTCCAACAGTGCTTCGATTCCCAGGATGTCGCGACGCCGTCCCGGGTGGAGTAGTTGAACCGAACGATCGCACTCGACGCACTCGTCGAGCCATGACCCGCTGCGCCGGCTTTGTCCACCACCACGACGACGAGTCCCGACTTCGCCAGTTCCAACGCGATGGATCCTCCCATGACGCCGGCACCGATGATGATGGCATCCGGGGAATGCGTCATCGGGCCTCCAGCTGGTCGAGTGGTGGGTCAGGAACCCATCCGAGTCTAAGTAGTGCCGCCAGCGCGGAAGAATATCGACCACCGTGCGTAACGTATTGGCTCACCTCGCGCCTCAGAACTCTCAGGGTGAACCGCCGTCGAGACGTCGAGCGAGAACCGTCACGTCGGAAGCCTGGTACCCGGACTTCTCGTAGAAGGCGATCACGTGGGAGTTCGAGTTGCGCACCATCACCTGAACCTTGACGGCGCCGCGGCGGCGGAGCCATCGTTCCGCACCGTCCATCAAAAGCGAACCGAGCCCTCTTCCCTCGTATGCCGGTGCGACCGCGAGGTAGTACACCCAGCCGCGGTGACCGTCATGGCCCACCATCGCCGTGCCCCGCAGACGGCCCTCCTCCAGGAGACCGAGCACGGCGGACGTCGGGCCTTCGAGGGCTCGGTCGTAGTCCTGCCCGGGGTCGTTCCATGGTCGCGTCAATCCGACCTCACCCCACAGCGCGATGACGTCTTCACGATGCTCACTGGTAAGTTCCTCCACTTGCATCCGCTCATCGTAGGACCTCGACGACCCGTCAATGTAGAACGTCGCTCAACGGGGCGTGCGGAGAACGGGGTCGCGTTCGTGGCTTCGTGTCACACCGCAGGACCGGTCGGTCACTGTTCTGCGGTGCTCAACTCGTAGAGCGAGAGCGTGCGACCGGTGGATGGCGAGCGAACGGAGCCGATGAGCACCGCGCCCATGCGCTCGTAGAACGACGCCGCGAAAGGATCGGACTCGATGACCAGGTTTGCCCAGTCTCGGGACCGGGCGACGCTCAGCGCGTCGCGAATCAGTTCTTTCCCGACGCCCCGGCCGATCGCGTCGGGCGAGACGAAGAGCATGCTGAGCTCCGGCCTAGGCGCGTCGCTGAGCATGTAGAAACCGACGACGTGGCCGCTCTCGTCCTCGGCGACCACTACCAAACCCCGTTCGACGTCGTCGACGCCGACCGTAAGTTCAGGACGACACAGTTCCATGAAGGCATCGTCGTAGCCCCAATAGCGTTTGGATTCCATGGCCAACGAGGAGAGTTCCAGGGCTTCCGTGGTTGCACCGGCGCGCGTTCGCATCAACGAAGTATGACATCGACGTGGCGCCGGACTCTTGGAACCACCCACCGAAAACAGCTCTCTTCATCGAAGTCAACCGGGCCTTTCGCTGACGTGGCCGGCTATCCCGGCGTCCCGAAGTAATAGCTGAGCGGCATCGGCGGGTCGGATCCGGATTCTCCCGGAACGACAGGGTGCACCACGAAGCCTCCGCACCAGAAGAAGCCGTTGGCGCGAAGTGGCTGCACAACGATCAAACTCGATGCGCCGGGAAGCCATACCAACATCTTGTGCGACACGATGCAACGGGTCGGCGGAGGGCTGTGCGGTTCGTCGGTCCCGTATATCCAAAACGACGCAATACCGCTTTCTGGCTGGAGCGTCACCGTTGGAATGCGCAATCCCCCTTTGAGGCCTCCTACGTCGTTGCCGTCACGTCCGTACGAGTGAGCCTCGCTCACCTGAAGCCGGTGGGGATGATTCTCGGTCGGCCCCATGCCGTACGCGCCGATATACGCGACGCGGACGTAACCACGAAGAGTGCACGCCTCCAGGCTCACGTTCCTTATCCAGAAGAGATCGTTGACACTTCCAGCTCCCACCAGGGTGTTGAAGTCAGTGATACGCACCGAGCTGGGGCCGCATCGTGGCGCCACGTGGTTCGATGTCGCGCCACTCGTGCCGCACGCCGAAAACCCGGCGAAAATCGCCACGATGGCCAGGACGAGACGACCGCGACTCATGGCGTGAATCTGACGTGACCCATGTCGGACACAACGCGAGAAAATCGGTGAGCGTCTGTGCGCCGCGTCTGCACCCAAGAGGCGTCAACCACTTCTAGGGACGCCTCGTGCCCTCGACGCGCCTGACCAACGCCTTGAGGACCGCAATCTCCTGGGCCAGGGCGACCTTGCCCACCCTGGTGATCGAGACCCAGGTTCGAGGCCGACGGCCTTCGGTCCCCTTCTGGATGGTGATGAGACCAGCTTCTTCCAAGATTCGAATGTGCTGCGAGAGATTACCCGCAGTCAATCCCATGTTCTCCTGCAGGAATCGAAACTCCACTTTGCGCGATTCATTGGCGATCGTGAGAATGCCGAGCCGCACTCGCTGATGAACCGTGTCGTGCAGATCGCCAATCGGACTCGCGTCCTGCGTTAGTGGATCATTGGACTCACTGACCATCGTT
The DNA here is from genome assembly GCA_049793015.1 of Acidimicrobiales bacterium. Taxonomy (GTDB): domain Bacteria; phylum Actinomycetota; class Acidimicrobiia; order Acidimicrobiales; family RAAP-2; genus RAAP-2. Next base: position 59,352 of record JBARBL010000104.1, read on the forward strand.
GAACCTTCGCCGAGCGATGTGGAGCGTCACGCCGCTGCGGCGTACCAAGTAGAACGCCGCCCCGCCAACGAGCAGGTACAGGCCCGGCAAGATCAGGTTTGGCAGTGCCTCGTTGCTGCCGTTCCAGGCGGAACCTAGTCCGAGGCGCGCGAAGAGGTTACTGACGTCGTAGAGGCAGGAGAGCAGTGCCAGTCCCAGGAAACCCACGACGAAAATAAAGAAGGCTGGACTACGTTCCGTGACCGCCAGCGCTAGCAGACCAATCGCGATGACAAGCAAGGGCTGCATGCCACGTATCCAGAAGTCCGCCGGAATCTTGAAGGTGATCCAACCCCGGCTCACTACGGCCAGTACCAGCACACCGAGGCCAACGGCGGCGAAGGGCCAGATGCGCCCGGCCACCCCCGACGAACGCACCCGCATCCAGTAGAAGCCGACCACCGCCGCGATGCCGCCAAAGATGCTCACCACCCAATAGGTCGTCGCCCAGGGGCTCACGTGATCGATGGGCGGGGACGTGGGTGATCCGAGGCCCGATCCAAACACGCCTCGCGAGACCGAGACCGACGTGCACGTGAACGAGTTGGCGGATCCGTGGCACCCCAACGACGAAGCGCTCAGGCCGGGATAACGGTAGAAGACCATCGCCAGCAACACAATCACGCCGAAGATGACGAGGGCGAACCAACTTCCGTCGCGCGCCACGCGAGTTCTCCATCGCATCTGTTCGGCGTAGGCCAGGTCCCCGCCAGGGCGTTCCGGTATGTCTGTCATGCCAACTACTTTGCTATACAAACTAACGGAAGTCAAGTCGCCGTAGCCGGCCCAGGGTCGAAGCAAGAGGCGTCTCCTCTAGCCTTCCGTGGAAAAGCGATAGACGTTGGTCTACCGAATTTTGGTAGAAGTCGCGTGGCGGCCATGCGAACTACAGCGAAGACAAGAAGTCGATCAGTGCCGTGAAGTAGGCCTCCTGGTCGTCGTACATCGCCATGTGGCTACCGTTCTCGCAGATGTAGGACGAGCCTCTGGGGAGACGGGTCGCCATCATCTCGAGAAACGTGGGGTCCATCGTGTCGTAACGGCCGCCTAGAACCAGAGTGGGGGCGGTGATGTATTGAAGGTCGTTCGTGCGATCCCAGTTGGCCAAACTCGCGTCCTGCGACATGCCCAACTCGCTCGGGCCCTGCATCGTCAGGTACAGTTCGTAATTCAAGTTGGCGAAGGCAAACTTCACCGGCTCCGGCCACTCCTCGGGATCCATCCGTAAAGTGTGGTCCACGTAATACGAGCGATAGAGCAACTCTGTATAGCGGGGATTGGCAAAGTCCTTTGCGGCTTCAAACTCTCGGATTTCGGCCAGGTCGTCTTGATCCATCGCCGGCATCAAAACATCGTTCGCGTAACGGGTGTAGGCCGGGGCGCTCGACATCATGTTGGAAATAATCAGGCCCTTCAGTTCATCGCCGTGCGCCAGCGCGTACTCCATGGCCAGAAGACCGCCCCACGATTGGCCCAGGAGAACGAAGTTGTCGGGCTCCAGATTAAGGGCGCTGCGCACCTGCTCGACCTCATCAACGAAGCGGGTCAGGTCCCACATGCTTGAATCGGCCGGATTGTCACTGCGACCTGACCCCAATTGGTCGTAGTAGTAGTACTCGATACCCGCTGCCGGAAAAAAACTGTCAAAAGCCTCAAAGTAGTCATGCGTCGCACCGGGCCCGCCGTGCAAGAGAAGCACCTTGAGTCCGGGATTATTGCCAATCCGCTTCGTCCACACCTTGAAAGTGCCCAACGGCGTCGTGATCGGAATCATCTTCACGCCACCCGCGAAAGCATCGGGTCGGTTGGTTCGGTCGTAGTACTGCTCGCTCACGGTCCCCCAATCTGTAAACGTTGAGCAGTATAAGTTGCGAACAGGTTGAGAAGGAATCAGTCTTCTAGCGCGAACCTGTAGTCATTCGTATGTCGAACGCTTTCTGCGGTTACGTCGGATAGGTTACGACGTGGCCGTTAGTGCGCACTTCCGGTGGCGCCCGGAACAATGGGAGTCCCATCGAAGTAGCCACAGACCAGCATCCATTCCTTCAGTGCAATCGGTCTCGAGCCGCCGGGCACGTTTACCCACAGTGACGTGAGGACGGAACAACCTGGCTGTTGTGCCGTAGCACCGTCCGCCCATTGGACCATCGACGACGCGGCGCCGTTTCGAGCCCGCAAGACGACGAGTGGCAAAGGCTTCGCCTCTCCGTCTTTGTAACCCATCCAGCCGCCCAAGTATCCATCACGGATGTGTCCCGCCGCCCTGCTCTTTTCGGTTTCGAAGTTGATGCCAACGACACTCGAGTATCCCGTCAATGAACACGCGGTGGCACTCACGTTTTTGTAATGAATGACCAGACCCGCATGCAGAGAGCCCCCCGGAGCCGCGACGCCGCTGACGGTAAGCTGGGTATCGGCACACATGGGCATTGCGACGCTTGCCGCTTGAACCGGCGACCATGACTGCACCACTGCCAAAAGTCCGGTGATCAGCAGCACGGAGAGAAGAGCAGCTTTAATGGACCAGAGTCTGATTTCGTGCGTTGTGGTCATGATCTCTTCTCAGGTGTCGGCGATTGTACGTGCCTTGCGCGGCCGATACATCCGCGGGAATCGCACTTCGACTGTCTTACGAGCCTTCTACCAAAAGGCGATAGACGTTGGTGTCGCGGACGACGAAACCTAACTTCTGATACAGCGCGTTGGCCGCTTCGCGAGACGGGCGGCTCGTGAGGTCCACCGAACGAACGCCCCGGCGCTGCGCTTCCTCGGTCGCGGCATTGGTCAGCGCGGCGCCCACGCCCAGGCCCCTCGCACTTTCGTCCACCACGACGTCCTCGATCCAGGCGCGCAGTCCCGTAGGGATCGGGAAGATCACCAGCGTGAGGGTCCCCACCAACCGGCCTTCTTGCGTCGCCACGAAGACCGTGAGCGCCGGGGAGCTAACCAGCGCCTCCACGTCGTTCTTGGTAAGCGGCGGCGCCGTCGAGGAGAGCTGCGGCAAGAGGTGATTAAGACCGTCGAGCAACCCGTCGCTGGCGGTCGTCGCTACCTCGATGGTGACACTCATTGCCCTCCCCTCCAGACTGGGCGTCGCAGGTCGTCGTAGAACACGTCGCGGTGTTCGCCGTCGATGGCGGCGAAGATCGGCCCGGCCCAACGCTCGGCGCCGATCGTCGGCGAAGGCAGATTGTCGCGGGTGAACCAACCGGCATCCGCGCACTCCAGGGGATGGATGTTCATCGAACCACCGGTGACGCGACAGAAGAACAGCAGCGAGTAAAGCGCCACGCGCGACGCACCGAGCCTCATGCCGTCGAGCACCCCGATGAGGCGAACCGGTTCGACGTCGAAGCCGGTCTCCTCGAGCACTTCCTTGACGACCACCTCCGGCGCCGAGTAGCCCACGTCGCACCAACCGGTGGGATAGAGCCAGATGCCCGAGTCCGCGCGCTGGATGAGCAACAGCTCACCGCGGTCATTGGTGACGGCCGCGCCCACCGCCACCTTTGGAGTGATATACCCGGGCACACCGCGGCCGACCTCTTTCATCCACTCCGCGACGTAGCCGTCGCTGTCGATCACGCCCTCGAGCCCCGACTCTGCCGCCACCTTGATGTCGCCCGCGATCTTGAGGATCTCCTCGTAGCGCTCGCGTTCGAACTGGCTTTCCGTGAAGCCCATGCCAGTGCGCGCGACGCCGGCCAGCGACTCGGCCCAGCGCCGCAGCGTCTTCTCCGGGACGGGTTCACTCACGAGACGACGCTAGCAACAGGGCTAGGCCAGGGAGGCGCCCAGGACCTCGTCGACGGTGCCCACCATGCCGGTGTAGAAGGATCCGAACTCGGCGTAGAGCGTGGAAGCCTCGTCAAAACGCATGGTGTAGACACAATCCTTGAGGTCGTCCACGTGAACGCCGAACAGCGTCACGCCCCACTCCCAATCGTCGAGGCCGGTCGACCCGGTGACGACCTGGAGTATCCGTCCTTTGAAATTGCGCCCCAGCGAACCGTGCTGTCGCATGAGTTGGAGCCGTTCCTCGTAGGCCAGCGAGTACCAGTTGTTCTGCTCGCCTCGTCGCTTGGACATCGGATAGAAGCAGAAGGCCCTCATGCCCGCGGGCGGCAGCACCGGCCACAGCCGGTCGTGCAGGATCTTCTCCGGCGTGCCGGCGGCGTACTCGCTGACCTCGGTCACCGACACGTAGCTCTCCGAGACCAGGAGACCGGCCGCCTGAATCTTCGACTGGAAGGCGCGCATCGACCAGAGGTCCTCGCCGAGCACCATGAAGCAGACGTCGGCCTTGGCACCCATTATGGACGCGGTCACTACCTGCAGCCCGGCCGATCGCGCCTCGTCCACCGCACCGCGCAGCGCGTCGAGGTCGACGTCGCCATCCGGGTGGCAGAAGAGGTGCACGACGTTGAGGCCCGTGGAAGGACCGAGTGGTTCGGGTGTACTCATGGCACCAGACTAAGGGCTGTCCGGCTCCGATGTCTCTCGCTCGCGCACCATTCGACTTCCCCACGGTGACCGCGAATTCCAGAAAACTCGCGACACGTCGCCGAGTCAGCCCATGTTCATCCCGGGCATCGAACCGTTGCTCGCGCCCCCGAAGTAGATCTTTTGACTCGGCTTGACCACGAGGGCGGAGAAGACGCGGTACACCGTGCTCGGGTGCGCCTTCGAGTGCCACCCCAGCGTGAGCGGGATCGTGTTGCCGGCCCGCAGCGCTCGCGAGAGGGATCCGAGCATCGCCCCTTGGCCCTCGAAACTGAAGGTGATGGTGTCCCCAACGCCGACCTTGACGTAGGCGGCGGCAACCATGTGCGAGGTCTTCACTTTCATGTTGGGGTCGAAATCGATCATGTCCGACGCCGCGAGCGGGCTCGACACCGAGGTGATCCAGATCGTCGAGCGAAGGTCGTTGGTCAGCGTGAAGCGCACCGCGGACGCTCGGTCCTTCTTCGCCGTGGTGACCGTCGCGTGCTCAATCACGATCGAATGGCTCATCGTGGCCCCGGCCGGCGATCCCGGCCCCAGGCCACATGCGAGCAGGAGCGGCGCCACTAAGCGGAGTCCGTTACGCACCCCTGGATGGTACAACGTCCGCCTCCCCCGATTTGTTCGCACACATCACGCGGGGCGGGGACCAAGTCCCCGCCCCTCGTGATCTTCAACGCTGAAGCGTTTAGTAATCGTCCATTCCGCCGCCGGGCATCGCCGGGGCCTTCTCTTCGGGCTTGTCAACGATAACGCACTCCGTGGTAAGGAACAGCGCGGCGATCGACGCCGCGTTCTGCAGGGCCGAGCGCGTCACTTTGGCCGCGTCGATGACACCGGCCTTGATGAGGTCCTCGTACTCACCGGTGGCCGCGTTGAGCCCTTCGGTGGGCTTGGCGAGGTTGCGAACCTTGTCCACGATGACGCCGCCTTCGAGGCCGGCGTTCACCGCGATCTGGTTGAGCGGCGACTCCACGGCCTTGGCAACCATGCGAGCGCCAGTCGCCTCATCGCCGGTCAGCTTGTCGGCCGCTTCGAGAATGCGGGTCTGGCTGCGAAGCAGCGCCACGCCACCACCGGGCACGACGCCCTCTTCGATGGCGGCCTTGGTGGTCGACACGGCGTCCTCGATGCGGTGCTTCTTCTCCTTGAGCTCCACTTCGGTCGCGGCGCCGACCTTGATGACGGCCACGCCACCCGACAGCTTGGCGAGACGCTCTTGGAGCTTCTCGCGGTCGTAGTCGGAGTCGGTGTTCTCGATCTCGGCCTTGATCTGGTTGATGCGACCCTTGATGTCCTCGTCGGTGCCGGAGCCTTCGACGATCGTGGTCTCGTCCTTGGTCACGACGACCTTGCGGGCGGAACCGAGCAGCTCAACCGTGGCGTTCTCCAGCTTGAGGCCGACTTCCTCGGCGATCACGGTGCCGCCCGTAAGGATGGCGATGTCCTGGAGCATGGCCTTGCGGCGTTCTCCGAACCCCGGGGCCTTCACGGCCACCGACTTGAAGGTACCGCGGATCTTGTTCACGACGAGCGTGGCCAAGGCTTCGCCCTCGATGTCCTCGGCGATGATCAACAGCGGGCGACCCGACTGCATGACCTTCTCGAGCACCGGCAGCACGTCGCGCACTGAGGTGATCTTGCCCGAAACGAGCAGGATGTACGCGTCTTCCAACACGGCTTCCATGCGCTCGGTGTCGGTCGAGAAGTAGGGCGAGATGTAGCCCTTGTCGAAGCGCATGCCCTCGACCAGGTCCATGTCCATGCCGAAGGACTGGCTCTCCTCGACGGTGATGACGCCGTCCTTGCCGACCTTGTCGATGGCGTCGGCGATCATCTCGCCGATCTCGGTGTCGGCCGCGGAGATGGAGGCCACTTGGGCAATCTGCTCCTTGGTGTCGGCCGGCTTGGCCAAGTCGTGAAGCGAAGCCACGGCCGCTTCGACCGCCACCTCAATGCCCTTCTTCAGCGACATCGGGTTGGCCCCGGCGGCCACGTTCTTCAATCCTTCGCGAACCATGGCCCAGGCCAGTACGGTCGCGGTCGTGGTGCCGTCACCGGCCACGTCGTCGGTCTTCTTGGCTACTTCCTTCACCAGTTCGGCGCCGATGCGCTCGTACGGGTCCTCGAGGTCGATTTCCTTGGCGATGGACACGCCGTCATTGGTGATGGTGGGGGCTCCCCACTTCTTGTCCAGGACCACGTTGCGGCCCTTGGGCCCCAGCGTGACGCGGACGGCGTCGGCCAGCTTGTTCATGCCGCGCTCCAGCGCTCGGCGGGCCTCTTCATCGAAAGCGATCAGTTTCGCCACTGTGATTCCTCCTAGTGCGTGCGCCTAATTGGCGCAAAGCAATATTAGCAGTCACAGGGGGAGAGTGCTAATTTCGCTCTCAGCCGCCGGCCACGGCGGGCACCAGCGAGACCGTCTGGCCGGCCTCGAGGACCGTGTCCAGGCCCTGGAGGAACCGGACATCCTCGTCGGCCACGAAGATGTTCACGAAGCGGCGAAGCGCCCCGTGGTCGTCCAGGACTCGAAAGGCGATGCCCGGATAGGCCACGTCGACCGCCACGATGGCGTCGCGCACCGTCGCGGCCTCGACCGGAACCTCGCCCGCCCCCCCGACCAGGGAGCGCAGCTGGCTGGGCAGTCGCACGATCACGCTCACGAGGCCGCCACCAACTGGTGAAAGCGCAGGGCCTCTTCGGCCTCGGCCAGCGAGGGCTTGATGGTGGAGCTCACCACCGCCGAGTCGACGACCGCGTCCAGGGTCTTGAGACCATGGCCGGAGATGATGGCCACGATCGATTTCTTCGGGTCGATCGTGCCGCGCGCGATCATCTGGCGCAGCGACGCGATCGTCACCCCGCCCGCCGTCTCGGCGAAGATGCCCTCGGTCTGGGCGAGCAGGCCGATGCACTCGAGGATCTCCTCGTCAGGCACCGATCCGCAGTCGCCGCCGCTTCGGCGAAGCTCGTCGAGCACGTAGGGGCCGTCGGCGGGATTGCCGATGGCCAGGGATCGCGCGATCGTGTGGGGGCGCTGGGGAGTGATGAAGTCCGCTCCCTGCGCGTGGGCCGTAGCGACCGGCGAGCACCCCGTGGCCTGGGCGCCGAAGAGCACCGGCGCCGGACCGTCCACCAGGCCCAGCTCGATGAACTCGTTGAACCCCTTGGCGATCTTGGTGAACTGGCTGCCGGACGCGACAGGCACCACCACCTGGTCGGGGGTGCGCCACCCGAGTTGCTCGGCGATCTCGAAGGCCAATGTCTTGGAGCCCTCGGCGTAGTAGGCGCGGAGGTTCACATTGGCGAAGGCCCAGTCGGGGTGCTCGGCGACCAATTCCACGCAGAGTCGGTTCACGTCGTCGTAACTGCCCTCGACGCCGAGCACCGTGCCGCCGAAGATAGCTGTCATGGCGATCTTTGACTTCTCCAGATCGGCGGGGATGATCGTGACGCTGGGCCAGCCGATGAAGGCCGCGTGGGCCGCGACCGAGGTCGCGAGGTTGCCGGTCGAGGCGCAGGCCGCCGTCGTGAAGCCGAGACGCCGAGCGCTCGAGAGCGCGACCGACACGACCCGGTCCTTGAACGAGCCCGTGGGGTTGCGGGTGTCGTCCTTCAACCACAGCTCCTCGACGCCGAGCACGTCGGCCAAGCGAGTCGCCCGGCGCAACGGCGTCCAGCCGGCGCCCAGGTCCACCGGCTCGGCCCCGGGGTCGGGCAGCAGCGCGGCGTATCGCCAGATGGACGGCGGACCGGCGGCAATCGACTCTCTGGTCACCACCCCTCGGGCCGCGTCAAGATCGTAGGAGACCCCCAGCGGACCGAAGCAGAACTCACAGGAGTAGCGCGCCTCCGTGGGATAGGTGGCACCGCACTCCCGGCATAAAAGACTTGTAGCGAAACTCATAACTCCCTCTTCATCGTTCGGGCTTTGGCACCTGGTGTGATGAGAGGGTCGCTCTTTGATCACACTGGTTGTCGCGACTTCAACGGGCCCGTCCCTCAGTCGCTCTGGATGATCTGACAATTCTGACGGTTCACTGACAATTTGTCAAGTGCGCGTTCGCGGCGAGGACCCTTAACCTCTCCTGATGGCCCACCACGACACACCCTGGACCCTCGCGGCCGAGGACTTCGACCTGGCCAGCGTGATCGCCAAGGCCGCGTCGACGACCATCACGGTCATCATCCCGGCCAAGAACGAAGCCGCCACCATCGGCCTGGTGATCGACGCCGTCAACCACCACCCCGGTCTGGTTAGCCAGCTGCTCGTGGTGAACGACCACTCCAATGACGACACCGCCGTCGTCGCGAAACGCCACGAGGCCCGGGTCATCACCCTCGACGGTCCGAGCGGCAAGGGCGAGGCCATGAGCGCGGGCCTGGAGCAAGCCACGTCGGACCTGATCGTCTTCCTCGACGCCGACGTGCTCAACACGACCACGGACTTCGTGCCGCGCCTGGTCCAGCCGCTGCTCGAACGCCCCGACATCCAGCTGGTGAAGGGGTACTACGAGCGGCCGCTGCACAACATGCCCACCGGGGGCGGACGGGTCAACGAGCTGGCGGCCCGGCCGATCCTCTCGCTGCTCTATCCCGGACTCGGCGAGATACGCCAGCCCCTCGCCGGTGAAACGGCGGGCCGGCGAAGCGCCTTCGAGGAGATCACCCTGGAGCCGGCCTACGGCGTGGAGATTGCGCTGCTCATCGACGTCGCCCGGCGCTTTGGCGTGCAGAGCGTGGCTCAGGTCGATCTCGGCGTTCGACGGCATCGCAACCGTCCGCTCGAAGAACTCCGCACGATGGCAGTGGACGTCCTTCGTGCGGCCCTCGCGCGCCACAAGGTGCCGCTGCCTCCCCAGGCGTGACTACTGACGAACGCCCAAGTCGTGACCCAGGACAACGACGACGTCGTCGCCCGCCGCGCCCGCCACGACGGTCGGGTCGCGCAGGGGCTTTACGGCGGTCATCTTCACCTTGATGTCGGCCGCGATCTCGCGGGCCGCCCACACGAAACCAGCGTGGTAGTAGACGATGGTCACGCTGGTGGTCGGGCCGTTGACCTCGGGCAGCGCGTCCCAACCCAGGGTCATCAGGCGCTGCGTGTACGAACGCGCCAGTCCCGTCACCGACGTGCCGTTGGCCACCTGAACGCGCACGCGCGTCTTGGCGATGGTGGTCTGCGTGGTGGCCACGGTCGTGGTGGTGGTCGACGTCGAGGCGCCCGGGTGCGTCGTGCTGGGGGAACGCAACATCAACGTCGCCGCGCCGACGAAGAGCACCAATATCACCAGCACGACACCGAGCCCAGGCTGGTAGTGCGATCCAGAAGCGTGTGACTCGTGCTGCGGGCGGGACGACTCGGTCATTGGGCTTAGCCTAGAGCGACGCGCGAGAGCCGTGCGCTGGTATTCACTAACCTTTGTACTTCCAAGCCGGTGTGGCGCAGTCTGGTAGCGCAGGCGATTTGTAATCGTCAGGTCGTGGGTTCGAATCCCTCCACCGGCTCCGCGTCTCGAGACGACATTTCGAGTGGCGCCGATTCAAGTGATCTACTCGACCGAGTACCGCCCTCGAACGTTGCCGCCACCCCACGATGGTGGGCCTTACGGCCCACCATCGTGGGGTGTGAAGCGATCAAGCCTTCACGAAGACCTCGACGCGTCGAAAGGCCGGGCTGGACCCCGTGACGAACGCGCCCTCCCCCGCTGAGGTGATCCTGACGTTACGAACATGCAGCACGGCCAGCTCGGCCCGCAGGAAGTTGGCGACGACATTGGCTCGACGCGCGCTGACGGCCCTCTGCGACGCCGCGGAACCTACGTCATTCGTGTAGCCGTACAGCGTCTCCACCGTGAAGTGACTGGCCCGGGAGAGCAGCGCGAGTCGCATCACTTGGATCCTCAGGTTGGCGGTCAGGCTCGCAGAGTTAATGGCGAATGAGCCGACGGCCCCGATCAACACGTTCGGCGACGGCGTGACGAGCAGCGCGTCCCACTGCGCGTAGAGGGTGAGCGAACTGCTCAGCTGAAGAGAACCATTCTCGTTGAAGACCGATCCCGATCCGTTGGCCAGCGTGTTCCAACTCGCGAAGGCGTGCCCCGCATACGTGAGGCCAATCCCACCCGGCAGCGTCATCGACGTGCCGCCGGGTCCGCTTAGGGCGGTCACGCTTCCACTGCCGCCATTGGCCACGAAGCTGATCGTGTAGACGGGCATCTTCGTCCACTGGGCGTAGAGGGTGAGCGACGAGGACAGAGTGATGATGCTCGCGCTCGCGTAGTTCGAGCCGATGGCCTGCGCACTCGCATTCCAACCCGCGAAAGTGAAACCGGGATAAGTCAGGGCGTCAGCCGTGGGCAAGGTGAATGACGTGCCGTCACTCCCAGTAACCGAGGCGATCGTGCCCGTCGCTCCATTTGGCGCGAAGGACACCGTGCTCATCGCTGCGGCTGGTACCAACGTCCATTGCGCGTAGAGCGTTTCGCTTGACGTCGGCACAAAAGTAGCGTTGCCCGCGTAAGAGGTTCCTGAACCATCGACGCTGGTGTTCCAGCTGCCAAAGACGTGGCCCACAAATTGCGGGGTGACGAGGGTTAACGCACTCGCACCCACGGTGTAGTTCGCAGAGACTGGCGAGACGGTGCCTCCGGCCGCGTCATAGGACAACGTGAAGACGTCGGGCGTCCATTGCGCGTAGAGGGTTAAGGATGCCTCCGGCGTATAGAGCGACCCTGCCGCATATGAAGATCCTGACCCGTCGGCGACCGTGTTCCAGTCCGCGAAAGCATGCCCGATGAAAGTCGGGGTAGGCAACGTCAACGCCGACGTTCCGAAGGGGAAGATCACGGTCGCAGGTGAGACGCTGCCGCCCTGAACGTCGTAGGTCAGGGTATACACCATCGTGGACCACTGTGCGTAAAGGGTCACGTTCGCCACCGGCGTGTACGGCGACCCCGCTGAATACGAGGTACCAGATCCGTCAGCCGCGGTGTTCCATCCAAGGAATGTATTACCCGTTAACGTCGGAGTGGCGAGAGTCAACGGCGTCGTGCCAACCGTATAGTTCACCGAAGGCGGAGTGACAGTTCCACCACCCGCTACGTATGTCACGTCATACACGTTCGGCGCCCACTGTGCGTAAAGTGAGATATTGCTGTCAAAGCCATACATTGCTCCATCGGCGAAATATTGGCTTTCGGCGAGAGGGGTGGATGTAGTGCTCCAATCAGAAAACGTATAACCGGGATTCTCGAATGCAGGACTGATCGAGGCAAAAGATTTTAGATACGACAAGCTGTTGGCGGTCTGAGTCACATACGTCTGATCTGTCGAAGAATCATTTTGAAAAAATGAGGCAGTATTGAAAGGCGGTGTGGTTCCTGATGCCAAAGAAGGTATCGCTCCCAACGAAATAACGGCGACAATGAACATCGCAATGAAGCTGCACAACAATGGTTTCAGTTTGTAAAGAATTCCAGCCGTCGACGAAACTACAGGACTTGATGATTGGCGCATGAGTTTTCCTTTATTTGAGTGGGAAAATGGCGCGCCTGGACACACAGCCGAACTTGAAGCAACTCATCCCCGCTTTGATTCAACGTGTCGCAGGAACGAAGCCACGTCAACAGGATGAACGACCGTCAGGGTGTTGGCAACAAAAAGCAACTACGACGAGGACACTACTCGCACAATTGGTGCGGCTTACGAAAGTCTTACTGTCGTACTAGATCAAAGATCTAGTTAGATCAGCGTCGCGGCGCTCGTTGGCGAGCGACTTCGAACGCAGCAACGGAAACTGCAACGCCGGCGTTGAGAGAACTAATCTTCCCCAGCTGCGGGATTGAAACAATTTCGGCACAACGCTTGCGCGCCAAAGTTGAAAGTCCCTTCTCTTCACCTCCCACGATCAACGCCACGGGCACCGATCCGAGATCGAGATCGTAGATCGAATCCTTCGACTCGCCAGCGAGGCCGACCGTCAATACGCCGGCCTTGTTGAGTTGATCGATTGTCGCCGGTATTCCACCGACGTCGCAGAACGTCAAGTACTCAATGGCGCCCGCGGCGGTCTTGGTGACGGACGGAGAGATACGTGCGGCGCGATGGCGTGGCACGACGACGCCGGTCACACCCGCGCCATCGGCACTGCGCAGCATGGCGCCCAGATTGCGAGGGTCCGTCACACCGTCACAGACCAACAGGAACGGCCGCTCGTGCTCCAGGAGCGACTCAAGGCTCACGGTCTCGAGTCGAGCCGCGATCGCCATGACACCCTGGTGTCCTTCCGTTCGGGCTTCACGATCGAGGCGGGCCATGGAAATGACCTGGATGGGCACCCGCTGGCGTTGGGCTTCGAGTTCGATGGCGTCCAGGATGTCCGAGGGATCCTGCTGGTCGGCCACGAAGACCTTGCGCACGTCTCGACGTCGGGCTTTGAGGAGCTCGAGCACCGCGTGTCGACCCTCGACCTGCTCGCCGCCAAGGCCTTCCTTGTCGCGACTAGGAGCCCGACGGGTTCCCACGTTGGGACCCGCGCCGGTTGGTCGCCCCGCGCCGCGAGGCGGCCGTCCCCTGGGGGCCGGGGAACGGCGAGGTGCGGGACGTGGGCTCACGGTGTTCGTTCTACGAGGACGACCGCGGTTGCCGCTATTCCTTCGACGCGCCCGATCGCACCGAGACCCTCGGCCGTCGTGGCCTTCACCGAGACCGTCACGCCGACCAGGGCGGAGAGTTCACCCGACATCAGGGCCATGTGATCGCTCAATCTGGGCCTCTCGGCGACGATGGTGATGTCACCCGAGGTGACGATGAAGCCTTCGCCTCGCACGAGCCGAAGCGTCTCCTCGAGGAGCCGGCGGGAGGGCACCCCCGCGAACTCGGGGTCATTATCAGGGAAGTGCCGTCCGAGGTCGCCCAAATTGGCCGCACCCAAAAGCGCATCGCACAACGCGTGCGTGGCGACGTCGGCGTCGGAGTGACCCACGAGTCCGGGGGCGCCGCCAATCTCGATCAGCCCGAGCATCAGCACGCGCGTGGGGTCATCGCTCACGCGATGAACGTCGAAGCCGTAACCGACCCTCATCGAGCCGAGGCGCGGCGCGGCCGAGGCTCGTTCCAGGTCGCCGGGCTGGGTTATCTTGATGTTCGCTACCTCCCCCGGGATCACGACCACACGGGCGCCGAGCGCCTCGACGAGGGCGGCGTCGTCCGTCGCTTCAGGGGCGGACGAATGTGCCTCGACCAACAGCTCGCGGCGAAAAGCCTGGGGGGTCTGCACTGTGACCAGTCCGTCACGGGCGACGGTGGCGCGAATGAGGCTCGTCGCACCGCTCCCCTCCACGTCCTTCACCGTGTCGGTGATAGGCAGGCCCGGCACAGCCGCGTCGGCGCCGTCCCTCACGGCCTCGACCACCGACGCGAACAGGGCGTCCGTCGCCAGGGGTCGCGCGGCGTCGTGCACCACGACGATCTCGGCGTCGCCGCAGAAGGCCAGTCCGGCCCGGACCGATGCGGCCCTCGAAGGACCGCCCGTCACGACGACGTCGGCACCTTCGCCGTTGCCGTCGTACCCCTCGGGGGCGACGAGCACCACGAGTGAGGCGACCGACCGAGCGTGGCGCACGCTGCGCGCAGCGACCGTCTCGTCATCCAGCCGGGCGAACTGTTTGGGACCACCGAAGCGTGTCCCGCGGCCGCCGGCAACAACAACGGCGGCGACCGACATGGTTACGGCAGGACCGAGGCGAGCTTTTCTTCAGCTGCTTCAGTGTCGACGTTGAGCGCGAAGGTCAACTCGGACACCAGGATCTGACGCGCACGGGTCAGCATGCGCTTCTCCCCGGCCGACAGACCCTTGTCCTTGTCGCGGATCGAGAGGTTTCGGACCACTTCGGCGACCTGGTAGATGTCGCCGGAGCGCAGCTTCTCCGAGTGGTTCTTGAAGCGGCGCGACCAGTTGGTGGGCATGCGCGCTTCCTTCTTGCGCAGCACGGCGAAGACCTCTTCGACCTCTTCGTCGTTGATGACGTCGCGCAGGCCGACGGACTCGGCGTTGGCGACGGGCACCATCAGCACCAGGTCGGTGTAGGCCACTTTGAGCTTCAAATAGTCCTGTTTGACGTCAAAAGCGGTCATTTTCTCTATCTTCTCCACGGTGCAGGCGCCGTGGTGGGGGTAGACGAGACGATCGCCTTTTTTGTACTTGCGAACAGTGGTGGACAAGGTTCTCCTCAGTAGAAAATCGCCCGAAACGGGCTTTGGGGGGCTTACCATTGTACCAGCCTTTGGCTTACTTTGCACCGATTCGCGCGGCCTCGATGGCGTCGGCCAGGGAGTGACAGCGATGGACGCTCACGCCGGCGACCTCCTCGAGTTCACCGGCCGCGGGCACGATGACCGTCGTGGCGCCCAGTCGGTGGGCTTCACGCACCCGGCGAGAGAGTCCGGTGACGGCGCGCAGCTCGCCGGCGAGACCCACCTCGCCCATGGCGGCCAGACTCCGGGGCACGGCGAACTGCATCGCCGCCGAAGCCACGGCCAGGGCGAGCGCCACGTCGACGCCCGGCTCGTTGGCGGGCAGCCCGCCCGCCGTGGCGGCGAAAACATCGCTGGCACTCGTAGCCACGCCGCAGCGCGCCTCCAAGACCGCGAGCAGCAGCGAAAGGCGCTGCGAGGACACCTGGTGGGCCACCCGGCGCGGCGACCCGGAACTCGAGGCCACCAGGGCCTGCATCTCCACCAGCAGCGACCGCGAACCATCGTTGGTGACGGTGAAGACGACGCCGGGCACGTCGAGACGTGGCCCGCGAAGGGCCAGCGCGGCGTCGGGCAGGTCGCGAAGGCCGTCCTGGACCATCTCCAAGAGTCCGACCTCTCCGGTGGGTCCGAACCGGTGCTTGACCGCCCGGATGAAACGCAGCGTGCCGTGACGGTCCCCTTCGATGCGCACCACCGTGTCCACGAGGTGCTCGAGCGTCCGGGGCCCCGCCAACTCGCCGTCCTTCGTGACGTGCCCGACCAGGATGAGCGCGCTGTCGCACTCTTTGGCGGCGGTGCAGAGGCGCTCGGCCGCGTGACGGATCTGGGGGACCGAACCGGCCACGCTCCCCAGTGAGTCGTCGCTCATCGCCGAGATCGAGTCGATCACGCACAGCACGGGTCGGCGTTCACGCAGCAGTTGCTGCGCCGCGCGCACGTCGGTGGTGGCCGCGACGTCGAGACCATGCGGTACGTCACCCATGCGCCGAGCCCGCAGGGCCACCTGGGAGGTCGACTCCTCGGCCGCGATCAACAACACCCGTTCGCCCTGGAGCGCCAGGGCCCGCAGCGACATGAGGGCCAGCGTCGACTTGCCGACGCCGGGTTCGCCGAAGAGCAGAGTGGTCGAACCCGCGACGAAACCTCCTCCCAGCACCCGGTCGAGCTCGCCCACGCCGGTCGTGGTGAGTGCCTCGTCGGCGCTACCGACCTCGCGAAGGCTGGTCGTGCGAAGGGTCGGGCCGGCCTTGGGCGCGGACGAGGTTCGCTCCTCGTCCAGGGTGTTCCACTCCCCGCATCCGGAGCACCGGCCGGTCCAGCGTGGCGCGGTCGTGCCGCATTCGCGACAGACGTGAACGGTGTGGCTCTTCACCCTGACGAGAGTAGGAGGGCGGTGTGACTAGGCGTTCGGCGCGAGGTCTTCGAAGTCCACCGACGTCGGCAGGCCTTCGACTCCCTCGAAGGTCAGCTCCAGGCCGTCGGCGCCTTCGATGGCGTCCACCACGATCGTCTGACCGGCGTGGAACTCCTTGAAGAGGATCTTCTCGCTCAGCACGTCTTCGACGTACTGCTGGATCGCGCGGCGCAGCGGCCGAGCTCCCAGTTCGGGGTCGTAGCCCTTGTCGGCCAGGAAGCCCTGGGCGGCCACGGACAACTCCAGGCCCAGGCCCTGCACGGCCAGCTGCTCGCGGAGCCGTGTCACGAAGAGGTCGGCGATGGCCATCACCTCTTCCTTGGTCAGCTCGTGGAAGACGATGATGTCGTCGATCCGGTTGAGGAACTCGGGGCGGAAGTGCGCCTTGAGGGCGGTGTGGACCTTCTCCTTCATGCGCTCGTGGGTCAAGAGGTCCGATCCCGTGCCGAAACCGATGGCCGCGCGTCGCAGGTCGGCCGTGCCGAGGTTCGACGTCATGATCAGGATGGTGTTCTTGAAGTCCACGGCCCGGCCCTGGGCGTCGGTCAGTCGACCGTCCTCCAGGATCTGCAGCAGCGTGTTGAAGACGTCGGGGTGGGCCTTTTCGACCTCGTCGAAGAGCACCACGGAGAAGGGCTTGCGGCGCACCGCTTCGGTCAGCTGCCCGCCCTCGTCGTAGCCCACGTAGCCCGGAGGCGAACCGACCAGTCGGCTCACCGAGTGCTTCTCCATGTACTCGCTCATGTCGAGCTGGATGATGGCGTCCTCGTCGTCGAAGAGGAACTCGGCCAGGGTCTTGGCGAGCTCCGTCTTGCCGACCCCGGTGGGGCCCAGGAAGATGAAGGAGCCGCCGGGACGCTTGGGGTCCTTGAGGCCGGCGCGGGTGCGGCGGATAGCGCGGCTCAGCGCGATGATCGGCTCGTTCTGGCCGACGATGCGCTTGTGCAGCTCGTCCTCCATGCGCAGCAGCTTGGACGTCTCTTCCTCGGTCAGGCGGTACACCGGGATGCCGGTCCACACCGCCAGCACTTCGGCGATGGTCTCTTCGTCCACCAGGTCGAAGGCCTCGCTGCCGGTGGCCTTGGTGGCGGTGTCCAGCTCGTTCTTGCGCGCGACCAGGCCGCGCTCCTGCTCTTCGAGAGCCTTGGCCTGCTCGAGGGCGCCGCTCTCCATGGCCGACTCCTTGTCGGCGCGCACGCGCGCGATGTCCTCGTCGAAACGCTTGACGGCGGGCGGGGTGTCCATGCGCCGTATGCGCAGTCGGCTCCCGGCCTCGTCGATGAGGTCGATGGCCTTGTCGGGCAGGAAGCGGTCGGAGATGTAGCGGTCCGACAGGTTCGCGGCGGCGATGAGCGCCTGGTCGGTGATCTTGACGGCGTGGAACTCCTCGTAGACCTCACGCAGGCCCTTGAGAATCTCGATGGTCATGGCCACCGAAGGCTGCTCGACCTTCACCGGCTGGAAGCGGCGCTCGAGCGCCGCGTCCTTCTCGATGTACTTGCGGTATTCGTCGATGGTCGTGGCGCCGACGGTCTGGAGTTCTCCCCTGGCCAGCATGGGCTTGAGGATCGACGCGGCGTCGATGGCCCCTTCGGCCGCGCCCGCGCCCACCAACGTGTGGATCTCGTCGATGAACAAGATGATGTCGCCGCGCGTGCGGATCTCCTTCAAGACCTTCTTGAGGCGCTCCTCGAAGTCACCGCGGTAGCGGCTGCCCGCGACCAGCGCGCCGAGGTCCAGGGTGTAGAGCTGCTTGTCGGCCAGGGTGACCGGGACCTGGTTAGACACGATCATCTGGGCCAGGCCCTCGACGATCGACGTCTTGCCAACGCCCGGCTCGCCGATGAGCACGGGGTTGTTCTTGGTGCGCCGTGACAGGATCTGCATCACGCGCTCGACTTCCTTCTCGCGCCCGACCAGCGGGTCGAGCTTGCCCTCGCGGGCGAACTGGGTGAGGTTGCGGCCGAACTGGTCCAGCACCGCGGACCCACCGGCGCCCTCGGGGTCGCTCTTCTGGCCGCCGGACGAACTCGAGGAGCCGGATTCCTTGCCGCTCTGTCCCGACATCATCTGGATCACCTGGGTGCGCACGCGGGCCATGTCCGCGCCGAGGTCGTTGAGGACCTGGGCCGCGACGCCGTCGCCCTCGCGCACGAGCCCGAGCAGCATGTGCTCGGTGCCGATGTAGGAGTGACCGAGCTGGAGGGCCTCGCGAAGCGAGAGCTCGAGGACCTTCTTGGCCCGGGGCGTGAAGGGCGGGGAGCCGGGAGACGGGTTGGTGTTGGCCCCGATGGCCTCCTCCACCTTCTCGCGCACGGCGTCGAACGTGACGCCCAGGGACTCGAGCGCCTTCGCGGCCACCCCTTCGCCTTCGCGGATCAGTCCGAGCAGGATGTGCTCGGTCCCGATGAAGGCGTGGTTGAGGTCGCGTGCTTCTTCCTGAGCGAGCACAAGTACTCGACGGGCCCGGTCTGTGAATCGTTCGAACAAATCTCTTCCTTTAAGCGTTTCCTAGTAAAAGTGTATCGGTGGACGTGCGTGGGCCGACCATCACCTAACCAGGCACTCAGAATGCTCAATTAGGGTGTACGGAGTGAACCTTACGGAGCGTCTGGGGCTTAAATCGGTGGAAACCGACCTAACGCGCCTCGAAACGCTGCTCGCCGAGTCGGTGATCTTCGGTGACCAGTACCTGGACTCGGTCACCACGCACCTCATCTTCGCCGGCGGCAAGCGCCTGCGCCCGATGCTGGCCCTGGCGTCCGCCACCGGCGGCGCTCGAGCCGCCAGCGACGAGGACCTGCTCGGCGGGGTCGCCCTGGAGCTGATGCACCTCGCGTCGCTCTACCACGACGACGTGATGGACGAGGCCGAAGTGCGCCGCAACGTCGACAGCGTGAACGCGCGCTACGGCAACCTCATCGCCATCGTGGCCGGCGACTACCTCATGGCCCGCTCCGCGACGATCGCCGCGGACTTGGGGGCCAGCGCCGCGGGACTGCTCGCTCGCACGCTGGCCTGGCTGACGCGCGGTCAGGTCTCGGAGGTTCGCACCGCCTTCAGCGTCGAACGCACCGAAGCGGATTACTTCGAGGCCGTCGAGGGAAAGACCGCGTCACTGATGTCCGCCAGCTGTCGCATGGGGGCGCTCACCGCTCGACTCGACGAGAGCGAGTCCGCCGCGCTGAGTGAATTCGGGCGCTGCTTCGGCATGGTGTACCAGCTGCGCGACGACATCCTGGACGTCGTGGCGACCGAGAACCAACTCGGCAAGCCGGCCGGCCAGGACCTCGCCGAGGGCATCTACAACCTTCCGACCCTCTTCGCGCTGCGCGACCCCACCCTCGGCGACGAGTTGAGCGGGCTTCTGGGCGCCGTGCTCAACGACGACGACCGCGAGCGGGCCCGCAAACTGGTCATCGCCACCGACGGCATCGCCCAGACGATCGGCGCGGCCCAGAGCTTCCTCGCCGTGGCCCGTGACGCCTTGCGGGGCGTGCGCAGCGAGCCGCTGCGCGAGGGATTCGGTACCCTCATCGAGCACCTGCTCGAGGACCTGCCCAGTTACTAGTCGCGCTCGGGCTTGAGCGTCGGGAAGGCAATCACCTCTCGGATGTTCGACTCGTCGGCGATCAGCATCGCCAGCCGGTCCATGCCGACGCCCAGTCCGGCCGTCGGGGGCAGGCCCCACTCGAGGGCCATGATGTAGTCCTCGTCGATGAGCATCGACTCGTCCTCGCCCGCCGCGGCCAGACGGGCCTGTTCCTCGAACCGGGCCCGCTGGTCGACCGGGTCGATCAGCTCGCTGAAGCCATTGGAGAGTTCTCGTCCGGCCGCGTAGGACTCGAAGCGTTCGGTCAGTTGCGGATCGGTCTGGTGACGCCTCGAGAGGGGCGACACCTCGACGGGATACTCGGTGACGAAGATAGGGTTCCACAGGCCCACCTCGCTGGTCGCTTCGAAGAGCTCGGCCAGGCAGCGTCCCGGGCCCCAGGACGCGTGCACCTTCACGTCGCGCTGGACGAGAAGGTCGTGGAGGACCTTGGGTGGCGTGTGCACCGAGACGTCCTGGCCCACGGCCTCGCTGGCCAGTTCGGCCATCGTGCGCCGGGGCCACGGAGCGGCGAAGGAGAAGTCCCGCCCTAGGTAGGTGACCTGCGTCGTGCCCAGCACGTCGAGCGCCACCCCGGCGACCAGCTCCTCGGTGAAGGCCATCATGTCCTCAAAGTTCCAATAGGCGGCGTACAGCTCCAACATCGTGAACTCGGGATTGTGCCGCGGGCTCACCCCTTCGTTGCGAAAGACGCGACCCAGTTCGAAGACCCGCTCGAAGCCGCCCACCACCAGGCGCTTGAGCCAGAGCTCGGGCGCGATGCGCAGGAAGAACTCGCTGTCCAGGGCGTTGTGGAAGGTCTGGAACGGCTTGGCCGCGGCGCCGGTGGGGATCACGTTGAGCATCGGCGTCTCCACCTCCACGAACCCGGCCGCCCAGCACCGCTCTCGCACGGAGCGGATCATCGCGCTGCGGCGCAACAGCGCCGTGCGCGACGAGGCGTTGGCCCACAGGTCCGCTTCGCGGTGGCGGTAGCGCAGGTCGAAGTCGGAGATGCCGGCCCACTTGTCGCCGAAGTTGTGCAGCGCGTGCGCCAGGCGCACCCAGGAGGCCACCTTCACCGACAGTTCGCCGCGCTTGGTGCGCACCACCTCGCCGGTGACGCCCACCCAGTCACCCAGGTGCAGCTTGGTGAACTCTTCGAACTCCTCGGTCCCCTGCGCCAGGGCGAAGAGCTGGATCTCCCCGGTCTCGTCGCGCATGGTGGCGAAGGCCAGCTTGCCCTGCGTGCGCAGCAGCAGCACCCGTCCGGCCACGCTGACGCTGACCCCGGACTCCTCTGCGTCAGCGAGGTGGGCATAGGTCGACTGCAGTTCGCCCGCGTGGGCGCTCTGGGCGAAGGTGTACGGCGTGTCCATGGGGCCTTTCAAGAATGATTACGTTCATGAACGATACGCAATCCATGCAGGGTAAGCCACGGTTCGACGTGGGCGACGTATTTGGTGTGTGGCGCGACGAGTCCGGCCAGGCCGCCCGTGGCGATGATGGTCGCCTCGCCGATCTCGACCAGAATCCGTTCGACCATGCCGTCGACCTGCGCCGCGAAGCCGTAGAGCACGCCCGACTGGATCGATTCGATCGTCGAGCGGCCGATGACCGAACGCGGCTCGACCAGTTCCACCGAGCGCAACGCCGAGGCCTGCAGGTAGAGGGCCTCTAGGGAAATGGCCACGCCGGGCGCGATCGCGCCGCCGAGGTACTCGCCCTTGGCGCTGATGACGTCAAACACGGTGGCGGTGCCGAGGTCCACCACGATCGACGCGCCGGGGTACAGGTCGTACGCGCCGACCGCGTCGGCGATGCGGTCGGGCCCCACCTCGCGGGGATTGTCGTAGAGGATGGGCATGCCCGATTTGGTGCCGGGGCCGATGACGGTGACGTCGAGCTGGGCGAACCAGCGGTTGGCCATCCGGCGAAGCTGCGTCGTCACCGTGGGCACCGAGGACGCGATGGCGATGGCGTTGACCGCGCTGCGCAGGTCCAGACCTTCTAAGTCGAGCAGCTGGGTCAGGACCATGGCCAGCTCGTCGGGCGTGCGATCGGCGTCGGTCGAGATCCGCCAGTGAAAGGCCAGCCCGTGCTCGCCGCTGGCCCGCGCGAATCCCATCGCGTCGGGCGCGTTGGGCGTCTCGGGACCGAACAGGCCGATGACCGTCTCGGTGTTGCCGACGTCGATGGCGAGCAGCATCACGACCCCCGGGCCAGGAGCGTGACCGGGGCGTTGTCGATGAGGCGCACGCCGTCGACCACGGCGGCCACCAGCGCCCGGCGCACGCCGTCCTCGTCGTCGCTGCACGTGGCGAAGGTCACGGGATCGACGATCTCGGCGTACGAGGTCTCGACCCCGGCGCCGTCGAGCACCTCTCGAAGACGGCGGCGAAGTTGCGACGCGCTGCCGGGGCCCGCCACGCCCGCCAGGGCTCGCGAGAGCGACAACGCCCGACGCCGCGCGTCGGGGCTCAGATAGCGATTGCGGCTCGACACGGCCAGTCCGTCGGGGTCCCTCACGATCGGACAGCCCACCACCTCAACCTCGAGCGCCAGGTCCGACACCATCTGGCGCACGACCGCCAGCTGTTGGAAGTCCTTCTCCCCGAAGTAGGCGCGGCAGGGACCCGTGAGGATGAGCAGTTTGGCGACCACGCTGGCCACCCCGTCGAAGTGACCGGGGCGGGCGGCGCCCTCGAACAGGTCGCCGACGCCGTGCACCGATACGGTGGTGGCGGTAGCCCCGGGGTAGTCCGGCCACATCGCCTGGAGGGTCGGCGCGACGAGGCAGTCCACGCCGTTCTCCTTGGCGATCAACGCGTCGTCTTCGGGGGTCCGGGGATAGGAGATAAGGTCGCCGCCGTTGTCGAACTGGCGCGGGTTGACGAACAACGTGGCGATCACCACGTCGCCGCTGGCCTTGGCGGCCCGGAAGAGCGCCGCGTGCCCCTCGTGCAAGGCGCCCATGGTGGGCACCAGGGCCACGCCTCGGCCCGACGCGCGCTGCTGGTTGGCGTAGCTGCGCCAGGTGACGAGGTCGCTGATGTGCTCCATCAGGCGAGGGTCTGGGATCGGCGTTGCTCGGCCAACTCGAAGGCCGCGTTCGCCAGGGCCACGTAGGTCGAACGCTGCGACTCCGGGATGGCGGCCAGGTGGGCGTCGATGGTCGCCATGTCGCCGCGCGACGCCGGTCCGGTCAAGGCCGCGTGGGGACCGACCGCGGCCACGTCGGCCAGGGCCTGACGGGCCAGGGGCATGAAGTCCTCCAGGCTGAGCTCGGCCGACTCGGCCAGGTACGCGACGTGCCCCATCAGCGCCACCAGGTGGTTGGCCGCCACCGATGCGGTGGCGTGATACGCGGTGCGCTGATCGTCGCGCAACACGAGCAGTCGCCCGTTGAGCGAGCGCGCCACGTCAAAGACCATCTCGTCGCCGGCCACCGAGAACGTCGCTCCCTCGAGGCGTGCCGCGCCCAGCTCACCCGAGGGCAGCAGCATCAGGGGGTGCAGCGAGCCCACGCGGGGATGCGGGGCCAGCACGTCCAGGCCGAGCGAGCCCGACGCGTGCGCGACGACCCGATCGCGGCGGGGCGTGAGCAGCGCCGCCATCTCCGCCACGGCGGCGTCGGGCACCGTGAGCAGGAGGAGGTCCGTTCCCTCCACCAGATAGAGCTCGTCGTGGTGCACGAGGGTGACGTCATGACCGTGATGGCCCAGGGCGCCGGCGAAGGAGGAGCCGGCTCGCCCGGCACCCACGATGGTTATGTCCATACCTGCTCCGATCCGTTCCAGCCCCTCGCGGGTGCCGTTCGGTGTTAGCGCAACGATTCGAGTGTACCGAGTTCCACGACCTTGCCGACACCCCGGCGCAGCTGTTCCTCGCTGACCAGCGCCGGCGCCAGTTCCCGCAGGGGCACCAGCACGAAGGAGCGCTCGTAGAGCCTCGGATGCGGGACCACGATCTCGGGGTCGTCGCTGGTCTCCTCGCCCACCAACAGCACGTCCACGTCGAGCGTGCGCGGGCCCCAGCGCACCTCGCGGGTGCGCCCGCGCGCCCGCTCCGCGGAACGGCAGCGTTCCAAGAGCTCGTGCGGCGACGCCGAGGTGGTCACCTCCATGACGAGGTTCCAGATGTCCTCCTGGGCGACGCCCCCCACCGGTTCGCTCCGGTACACCCGGGAGAGTCGGTAGGGGTCGTGGCCGGCGACAATCACCACACCGGCGGCCAGGTGCTCGGCCCGGTCCCCGACGTTCGAACCGAGCGACAGGTAGCAGCGACGCACTAGCGTCGCTGCACCGTGCAGCGAACGCCGACGCTGGCCACGTCCTGGGGCACCGGCGGACGGACCTTTCGCACGCTCACGGTGACCGAGAGGATCTCGGCGTCGTAGGCCAGTATCTCGTGCGCGACCCGCTGGGCCAGCGTCTCGAGCAGCAGGAATCGTCCTTCGGTGGCCACGTTGACCGTGAGCGAGAGCACGTCCGCGTAGTTCGTGGTCGTGGCGATGTCGTCGTTCATGGCGGCCTCTTCGAAGGGACGCACCACGTCGAGGTCGAAGACCAGGGGCTGGGCACGGTCCCGCTCTTCCGCCAGCACCCCCACGATGGCGTTGCAGCGCAGTTCGCGCAGCTCGATGACGTCGCTCACGCGGGTATCTCGGGCAAGTTGAAGAGCACCGAGCGTCCATCGGGCCCGATGGAGCGCTTGAACAGACGTTCCACGTAGGCAATGGCCATGGAGGTCGTGGGGACCCTCGTGGACCAGACGAGATAACCGGCGATGACGCCGAGCAGACGGTCCGACACCTCGTCGCTGTGCAGCAGCACCACGGTCTTGTTGTTCATGGAGTTGGCCAGGTCCTGGTAGCAGGCTTCCAGCACCTCGGACTGCTGGGGACCGCCGCGCAGCGCGTAGTGGCTGGCGGTGAGTCCGTGCTCGAAGTAGGCGCTCAGGTTCTGCATCACCGGCAGTATCGAGATGACCCGGCCGAATCCCTGGTGCTTCAGCCAAAGCAGTTCCTCGTCGCGGCGCACGCGGCGGTGCACGGTCGTCGACCCGCCGGGACGTTCGGAGACCGCGAGGATGTCTTTGTAGACCCAGGTGAAGCTTCGAGGCTGTATGCCCGCTGCCCACTTGCCCCTCACGCCACTACCTCCTGCACGGGTCGTACGAGCAACTCACGCAGCTGCACGGCGGCCACGGCGTCATGTACTCGAACCATACTGACACCTTGGAGCATGGCCCAGGCCGCGGTGGCCAGCGATCCCTCCAAACGTTGGTCCACGTCCAGTGATTCGTCGCCCAGCTCGCCGAGGAAGCGCTTGCGGCTGGTGCCGATGAGCACGCCCGCGTCGTAGCGCCGGGCCAGCGCCACGAAGTGCTCGCAGTGCGCCAGCAAGACCAGATTGTGCTCGGTCGTCTTTCCGAACCCGATGCCGGGGTCGAGCCACAGCCGTCCGACCCGGGCCTCGCGCGCCCGCTGCGCCGCGGCTTCCAAGAAGTCGCTCACCTCGACCACGACGTCGACGTAGGTCGGACGGTCCTGCATGGTGGCCGAGGATCCCTGGCGGTGCATGGCCACGTAGTCCACGCCCAACTCGCCCGCGACCTCGAAGAGCGAACTCGAGACGTCGTTGATGATGGTGGCACCCTCGCGCACCGCGGCGCGCGCCACCGCCTCCTTCTGGGTGTCGATCGACACCGGGCCCTCCCGGGAGAGCGCCGCCACCACGGCCCGCACGCGGGTGAGCTCCTCCTCGACGTCCACGGGCTGCGCCCCCGGTCGGGTCGACTCCCCCCCGACGTCCACGACGTCGCAGCCGGCGCCGAACTGCGCGCGACCCCGCGCTATCGCCTGGTCGGTGGGCAAGGTGCGAGAGTCCGGGAAGAAGGAGTCGGGAGTGACGTTGACGATGCCCATCACCATGGGGCTCAGCGCCACGAAGACCTTCGCTGATGGATGTACTGCAGCGCCTCGGCCCGGTAGGCCACGTCGTCGCGGAAGACGCCTCGCACCGCCGACGTCACCGTGGTGGACCCCGCCTTCTTCACGCCGCGCATCGACACGCAGAAGTGCTCGGCCTCGATCACCGCTATCGATCCCCGGGGTTTCAGTTCGCGCTCCATGGCGTCGACGATGTCGGTGGTCATGCGTTCCTGGACCTGCAGCCGTCGCGCGTAGCCCTCGACGAGACGGGCCAGCTTCGACAGGCCGGTGATGCGCCCGTCCAGTCCGGGCAGGTAGGCCACGTGCGCCAGCCCGGTGAAGGGGACCAGGTGGTGCTCGCACAATGAGATGAAGGGGATGTCGCGCACCATGACCATCTCGTCGTGGCCGGCCTCGAAGGTGACGCGAAGGTGCTCGCCGGGGTCCGCCTCCAACCCCTCGAAGAGCTCCACGTACATGTCCGCGACGCGCCGGGGCGTCTCGACCAGGCCCTCGCGCGTGGGGTCCTCGCCGATGGCCTCGAGCAGTTCGCGCACGAGCGCTTGCACCCGGTCGTGGTCGACCACGGCTACACCTCGCCGGTGTAGGTGTAGATCGCGTCGAGGTTGCGGTAGCGCTCGTTCACGTCCAATCCGAACCCGACCACGAAATCGGCCGGTATCGAGAAGCCCACGTACTTAAGGGACTGCTGCACGCGCTGCTCGCCCACCTTCAACAGCAGCGCGCAGACCTCCAGGCTCCGGGGATCGCGCGCGCCCAGGTACTGGCGCAGGTAGTTGAGCGTGAGCCCCGAATCGACCACGTCCTCGACGATCAGCACGTCGCGCTGGGCCAGGTCGACGTCGAGGTCCTTCACGATGCGCACCACGCCGCTGGTCTTAGTGGCCGCGCCGTAGGAGGACACCGCCATGAAGTCGACTTCGACCGGCAGTTCGATGGCCCGCATGAGGTCGGCCATGAAGTTGATCGCGCCCTTCAGCACGCAAACCAGCAAAGGGGGATTCTGCGCGTAGTCCTTGGTTATCTCCTGGCCCAGCTCGGAGATCCGTTCACGCACCTGCGAGGCGGAGACGACGACCTCGCCGAGGTCGTGCTGCGCCCACTTGGCCGTGAAGTCGTCGGAAGAATCGGTTCCCATGTGTGGCCAGCGTACTTGAGGGCTACTCCAGCGTGAGGCGCTGCCCGCGTCGCGAGAGCCGTCGTCCCCCGCTGAGTTCGGTCGCCACCACCGTCCCGCGCACCACCTCGAGGCAGCGCTGCACCTCGTCCGCGGACGGCGGGTGGCGCCCATCGCCTCGATCGACGCTGCGCAGCTGTTCCCTCAGCCATCGCCGCAGGCGCGCCACCGGCCAGTCGCGCAGCGCTCGACAATCGGCGTCGTGCAGGCTGAGCTCCTCGGCGTCGCTAAGTTCGTCGAGCCACACCCGCTCCTCGTGCATGAGGCGGGCCTGTCGCGCGAGGACCGGCACCACGTCGCGGCCCGCCACGTCGTTCATGAGCACGAGCAGTTCGTGGCGCACGCGGTTCCTTTGGAACTCGGGACTGTCGTTGGTCTCGTCGTGCAGGCTGCGCCGTCCGGACGCCTCGACGAAGTCGTGCAGGGAGGACCGACGAAGGTCGCGCAGCGGCTTCGTCGGGTCGTCCACCATTGGTGACAGGCCGTCCACGCCGGCGCCGCGCAGCATGTTGAGCAGCACCGTTTCGACCAGGTCGTCCATGGTGTGCCCGGTCATCACCTCTGCGGGCAGGGCCCGTCGCCGGGCGGAACGGGCGCGGGCCTCGAAGTTGCCGCCCGGCTCGACCAGGACGTCGTGACGCACGAAGCCCACCCCGAGGGCGTCGCAGAGTCCGCGCACGTGCTCGGCGTCGGCCGCGCTGGCGGGCCGGGCGTGGTGGTCCACGTGGTGCACCGTCACGACCAGGTCCGCCTCGAGCGCCAGCAGCAGGAGACCGAGCGAGTCCGGTCCGCCCGAGACGGCCAGGTCAACCGGCGTGGCGGGGTCGGGGAAGTGACACTCGAGGAGCAGGGACTGCGCGTTGGACGTCACCTTCGTAGGTTACAAAACGACCCGCTCGCGACGCCGGGAGCGGGCCGCGCTCCAGAGCCTCGCCGCCACGTACATCACCGCCCCGATCGAACCGACGAAGAACCCGATCGGCAGGTTGAGCGTGTACGAACCAGCGATGGAGAGCCACAGCGTCACCAGCGCCAGCGTCACGGAGAGCGCGATGGCCCGGCTCGGCCGTGAGGCCAGCAGGCGGGCCGCGGCCGGTGGGCCGATCATCAGCGAGAACGTGAGCAGCGCGCCGACGACGGGCACCGTCAGAGCCGTCGAAAGCGCGAGCACGAAGAGGAATATTGTCTCGACCATCGTCGCGTTGATGCCGCGCGCGTCGGCCAGTTCGGGCGCCACTGACGTGAACACCAGCGGGCGGAACAACGCCACCAGCGCGGCGAGGCACAGCACCCCGAGCACCAACACCGGCAGGATCTCGCTCGCGCTCACACCGAGGATCTCGCCGAAGAGCAGGGCGTTGATCGCCGGCTCGTAGTCGGTGCTCAGCGTCAGGAAAGCGGCGCCCAGGGCCAGCATCAGTACCAACGACAGGGCGGTCGCCACGTCGTTTCGCGTGCGACGACTCGTCACCCCGATGCCGAGTGCCGCGAGCACCGCGAACGAGACCAGCCCGAACAGGGGAGCGACGCCCACCAGCGTCGCCCCGGCCGCGCCCGCGAAGGCCCCGTTAGGGATGGCGTGGGCCGCGAAGGAGGCACCGCGCAGCACGACGAAGAATCCGACGGCGCCCGCGAGGGCCGCCACGATGGTCCCGCCGATCCAGGCGTTGGTCATGAAGCTGGAGAACATCGTCAGGGCCGGCCGATCGGTCGGTCGTGGCTCGCGACCCGGGCGAGCGGCGTCCGGGAGCGCCGCAAGCGCGCCAGCACGCTGGCGACCACGAACTCGACCACCACCGCAACGACGACGAAGAAGCTGACCGGAAGGCCCCGGTGCGACGGGAACCAGTAGTAGCTGTCGTAGGCCAGCACGATGCCCGCGACCGTCGCGGCCACGCCCAGCATCACGCCGACGAGAACGCCGGCGCCGAAACGACGCACCACCTTGAGCGCGCTCGCCGGCGGTCCGATGAGCAGCGCCGTGGAGAGGATGGAGCCGATGACGATCGCCGAC
>JBARBL010000105.1:0-2179 GCA_049793015.1 Acidimicrobiales bacterium
GGTTGAGGGAGCTGCACCCGCAGCGAGCGACGACGCCGCGGCATCCGTCGCGGAGGTCGCGGTCGAGGAGCCGGCTCCCGAAGCCGACTCCCCGGTGAGCGAGGCCCCCGTGGCCGAGACGCCCGCCGAGGAGGAGGCCCCCGCGGCCGAGCCCGAGACCGACACCACCGAGGCTCCCGCAGGGGACGTCGCGAGCGAACCGGCCGAATAACCACCATCAACGCTGTAGATACGTAGGAAAGAAAGGAATCACCATGGCTGCAACCCTGACCAAGGAACAGATTCTCGACGGCATCGCTGAGCTCTCTGTGATCGAATTGAGCCAGTTGCTCAAGGAGTTCGAGGAGAAGTTCGGCGTGACCGCCGCGGCTCCCGTGGCGGTGGCCGCACCGGCCGCCGGCGGCGCCGGCGGTGCCGACGAGGCTGTCGAAGAGAAGAGCGACTACGACGTCATCCTGACGGCGGGAGGCGAGAAGAAGATCCAGGTCATCAAGGAAGTGCGTTCCCTGACCAATCTGGGACTGAAGGAAGCCAAGGACCTCGTGGACGGCGCTCCCAAGCCCGTCCTGGAGAAGGTGTCCAAGGCCGACGCCGAGAAGGCCAAGGCGGCCCTCGAGGCGGCCGGCGCGACGGTAGAAGTCAAGTAACCAAAGGCGTCGACGAAAGGCCCCGCCCGGCTCGCCGGACGGGGCCTTTTCGCGCCCTTAAAGTACTTGACTTGGACGCCAAAGGTGCCTAGGGTGAGGGCAACCGTCTTCGGCGGCCGCGTTTCCCACGAATGGGGAACGCTATTTGCACGTTGCCCCGAAGAGCAACTAGAATAGATAGACCGTGTTCGTACATCCAACTTCGTCATCTTCGGATGGCGGTTTGTCGTGTACGTGCGGGAAATGCCTGTAGCACCCACCCACTCTCACGGAGGATTGACCGTTGACGTCTCGGTCTACTAGTCCAGAACGCTTTAATTTCTCGGCTTTGGGTGAAGCGCACCCCCTGCCAAATCTCCTGGAAATCCAGCGGGACAGCTTCGATCTCTTCATGAAACAGGGTCTGCGCGAGGCTTTCGAGGCCATTTCGCCGATCACTGACTTCACGGGACGCTTGTCACTCGAACTCGAGTTCGACCCCGACGACCTGGACCTAAAGAGTCCGCCCAAGTTCACGGTCGAGGAGTGCCGCCAGCGCGCGACCACCTATTCCCAGCCCGTCTTCGTGCGCGCGCGCTTCCTCAACTCCGAGACCGGCGAGATCAAGGAACAGACCGTCTTCATGGGCGACTTCCCGATCATGACCGAGCAGGGCACCTTCATCATCAACGGCACCGAGCGGGTCGTGGTCTCCCAGTTGGTGCGCTCGCCCGGCGTGCTCTTCCAGCCCGGCAAGGACGAGAAGGTGGCCTTCGAAGGCACCATCCACCCGAGCCGCGGCGAGTGGCTCCAGGTCGACTTAGAGGAGAAGAAGAACAAGGCCGCCAACGCGGGGGCGCGCATCGCGCGCAAGCGCCGTGTCTCGATCTTCACGCTCCTGCGCGCCCTCGACACCGCCATGGACGAGGCCTTCTTCGAGAAGTTCATCGCCCACTTCGACTTCCTGGAGGACCAGTTCCACGCGGACTGGAAGAAGGCGCACCTCGAGATCTCCAAGCACATGGACAAGTACAACATCGAGGACACGCCCGAGAACTTCGTGCGCGCCAGCCAAGAGACGGCCTGGCTCGAGATCTACCGCCGGGCCCGCCCCGGCGAGGTGCAGACCATCGAGGCGGCCCGCCAGTACTTCGAGGGCGCCTTCTTCTCCGAGAAGCGCTACGACCTCTCGCGCGTGGGACGCTACAAGCTCGACCGCAAGCTGGGCGACGAGGTGGCCAAGAACGTCGAGATCTTCGGCGACCTGCTGGAGCGTCCCAATGAGGACCTGCACGTGCTGTCCAAGGCCGAGGTGCTGGCGACCGCCACCTACCTGCTCAACCTGGCCCGCGACCGCACGGCCAAGGAGACCACCTACCACATCGACGACCAGGACCACTTCGCCAACCGCCGCATCCGCAGCGTCGGCGAGCTGATCCAGAACGCCCTGCGCACCGGACTGTCGCGCATGGAGCGCGTGGTGCGCGAGCGCATGAACACCCAGGACGTCGAGGCCATCGCCCCCCAGACGCTGATCAACATCCGCCCGGTGA
>JBARBL010000106.1:0-22440 GCA_049793015.1 Acidimicrobiales bacterium
GCACAACCCGACCGTCACTCCTACTAGAGCTCTACTCGCGGAGGCCGTAGACGGTGGGCCCTACCTTCTGATTTGGCCGGACTACGGCGGCTCATCTTACGTGTTCAGCCTCAACGTCAAGGGGGTGCTCCTCTTGGCGATACCGGCGAACTCCAAGGCGGTTGAGTACAAGGGACCAGCGTCGTGCGACGCATTGAATTGACGCCACGGTGTTGTCACCCGGCAAGGACCGTCCGACGTCGAAACTGATCGCGTAGCAACTCATCTGACGGAGTGCGCCCAGAGGTGACATCGACGGTCGTCCATTGTCGAACGCGCACCGCGCAGCTAGGGATGGACTTGGCTGACCTACTCTTGAGGCGAGATAGCCAACCGGCTAAAAACCGGCAAAGTTCCCGTGCCAGTACGGACCCAGGGCCGACTGGTCCTACTTTCCATCACACCTCAAGAGTAGGGGAGACGGTTCCTGCGCTGGGCCTTCGCTCGGGGCGACAATGGTGCGGCGATAGTCTGACCACGTGAGCGGTCCACACGTCATCAGTCATCCCATCGTCGCCGACAAGGTCCGCCAGCTACGAGACGTCGACACCTCCAACGCCGATTTCCTTCGCCTGGCCGGCGAGATCTCGCGCTTCGTCGCCTACGAGGCCTTTCGCGACACCCCGGTCACCCAGACCACCGTCGACACGCCGGTGGTGAAGGGCGCGCCGGCCGTGCGAGTGGAGACCGAGTACGTCATCGTGCCGATATTGCGCGCCGGCCTGGGCATGTCGCCCGCGGTGCAGGAGGTCCTGCCGCATCACCGTGTCTGCCTGGTGGGGCTTCGGCGCAACGAGGAGACGCTGCAGCCGAGCGTCTACCTCGACGGTCTGCCCGACTCCTTGGCCGGGGCGCACGTGGTGCTCTGTGACCCCATGCTGGCGACCGGTGGATCCCTCGTGTGCGTGCTCGACATGCTGGTCGAACGCGGCGCCCGCGACATCACGGTGTTGTGCCTGATCGCCGCCCAACCGGGCGTCGATTTCGTCCTGGAGAAGCACCCCACCGTGAGCATCGTCGCGGCGGCCCTGGACGCCGAACTCAACGACGTCGGCTACATCACGCCCGGCCTGGGCGATGCGGGCGACCGGCTTTTCGGCCCTCCCGTTCGCTGACTCAGAGGCCGATGTCCTCGTTCCAGAGAGCCGAGTGATCCTGGATAAAGGTGCCCAGCACCTCGATGCACCCGGGGTCGTCCAGGATGATGATCTCGACGCCGTGTTCGCGCAGCCAGTCGTGGCCGCCGTGGAAGTTCATCGACTCACCGATCACCACCGCGCCGATGTTGAACTGGCGCACCAGCCCCGAGCAGTACCAGCAGGGCGAGAGCGTGGTGACCATCACACAGTCGGGGTAGTCGCGCCGGCGCCCGGCCTTGCGAAACGCGTCGGTCTCGGCGTGCACCGACGCGTCATCCTCCTGGACCCGGCGGTTGTGGCCGGCGCCGAGCAGCTCGCCGTCGCGGGTGAAGAGCGCGGCGCCGATCGGAATGCCGCCCTCGCGCAGGCCCGCGAGCGCTTCGTCGTAGGCCGTCGAGAGCATCTGACGGGCCAGGTGGGTGGGGAGCGGTGTCTTGGCTGCGTGCACTGGCTAAGTATGCTCCAACACCGTGGGTGAGCGCACGTATTCAACCGAAATCGGCACCCAGCACGTGTCCCTGCCCGTGGTGTCGCTCAACGATTCGATAGCGCTGGCGCTGCTCATAACGGTCGACATGGGCGTCGAGTTCATGTCGACGGCGGGTCGGGAGCTGGCCGATATCCTCCGTCCCTACGACGTCGACATCGTGGCCACGGTCGCCACCATGGGCATCCCCGTGGTGGTGGAGGTGACGCGCCACCTGGGCCTCGACCAATACGTCATCCTGCACAAGACGCCCAAGATCCACCTGGCCGACGCCGTCAGCGAGCCGGTCCGTTCCATCACCACCGACGTCGATCAGCGGCTGCTCTTCGACCGGGCTCGCATCAAGGACGTGGCGGGCCGGCGGGTGGCCCTGGTCGACGACGTGATCTCCACCGGTGCGTCCACCGGCGCGTCGTTGCGCCTCCTGCGAGGCGTGGGCGCCGAGGTCGTGGCCATTGGCACCCTGGTGACCGAGGGCTCGCTCTGGCGCAGCGCCCTAGGTGACGACGCCTCGATGGTCCGCGCACTCGGATCGATCCCGGTCTTTCGCCCCGACGGATCGGGTGGGCTCGTCGAGGACTGGGTCGGCTAGGCCGTAAAACCGAAGACCCCGGGCCGTGCCCGGGGTCTTCTGCTTTGCCCTTGCTCTAGCGATTCGGTTCGAGTTCTCGCTGGTGCTTCACCTGCTTGGCGACCCGGCCGGTGGCTTTCTCCAGCAGGAAGTAGATCAGTCCGGCGATGATCACGCCCGTCGGGACCGAGAAGTCGGCCCCGCCGTACCATCCGGCCGTGCAGACGCTGTGCACGAGGTTGCCCGCGCAGGCGCCACCGTAGTGATTGGCGATCGGCGTCATCCAGTGGAACGGGAAGTTCACCGGCGGCGGCGCCTTGGAGTAGCAGAGCGTGGCGCAGACGACGCCGACCACGAAGGCCACGATGGCGTTCCAGCTGACGCCGCCGGCTCCGCCGAAATAGATGCTGTTGCGGTCGGTGCGCTGCAGTTCAGCCGGGTTGTAGCGGTAGCGGCGCAGTATCCAGTCCATCAGGAACACGCCCAGCCACGGGGCGATCCACAGGATGATGACGCCCACGAACTCCTTCATATAGAGCGAGAACGTGGACTGGAACATGGCCCAGATCGTCAGGCCGCAGGCCAGGACGCTGTCGAGGATGACGGCCTGGTAGCGCCGAAGTCGAAGGCCCATCGCCTGAAGCGACACGCCCGAGGAGTAGAGGTCCAAGGAGTTGATGCCGAAGAGTTGCACGATGGCGAAGATCAGGAAGATCGCGACGACCCAACTGGGTATGAAGTGCTGGCCGTGCAGCGCCTCGAAGGGGTTGGCGCCGTTCCAGTCGGCCACCTGGGCGTTCGAGGAGAGGAACGTGAAGGTCGCGGCTCCCAGGAGCATCATGACTATCTCGGGCACGGCCGTGCCGAGGAAGACCCAACCGACGATCGACGACTTGGACGCGTCGCGGGCCACGTAACGGGTGTAGTCGTTGCCGCACTCGGTCCAACCGAGGCCCGAGAGGGCGAAGACGAAGGCCAGGCCAGCGGTGTAGAGCTCCCAGCCGCCGCCGAAGCCCTTGAAGCTGCTGCTGCCGTGCTGGAAGTCGAAGACCGCCAGCAGCACGAAGATGGCGCCGAAGGGGATGATCAACGCGCGAAGGACCTTGACCATGGTGGCGTGGCCGAAATAGGGGACCACGGCCTGGATCGCGGCCGCCAGGATGATGTAAAGGACCTTGAGCCCGCCGTTGACCTGGAAACCGGCCATCTGGGAGAGCACGATGGCGGCCCCCACGATCAGGATCAGGCCCTCGGTCTCGAAGCCGATCTGGGTGATCCAGTTGAAGAAGCTCACCAGGCGAGAGCCGTGCAGCCCGAAAGGGGCGCGACTTATGGCGAAGGCCGTGGTGCCGGTTTCTGGTCCCTGCAGCGACGCCAGACCGAGCAGGAGGAAGGAAATGTTGCCGATGATGATGATGCTCACGGCGGTGACGAAGCTGAAGCCGAAACCCATGAGCAGGGCGCCGTAGATGAAGTATTCGACGTTGATTGCCGAACCCGTCCACAACGCGCCGATGTTGCG
Source organism: Acidimicrobiales bacterium (assembly GCA_049793015.1). Classification (GTDB taxonomy): domain Bacteria; phylum Actinomycetota; class Acidimicrobiia; order Acidimicrobiales; family RAAP-2; genus RAAP-2. Next base: position 3,759 of record JBARBL010000106.1, read on the forward strand.
CGGGGTCGCCCAACGCTCGCTTTCCGGTACGTAGTCGATGCCGCGCTGTTCGACGCGGAACGGCTGGTCGTCCGCCGATCCTTCGTGCATGTCCAAAGTTGAAGCCACTCGGTGAGTCCTCCCTAATAGATGCCCTTGGCCGGCTACGGCCCCGTGAGGGGCGAACCGTACGCGACATGTTTACCCGATGGCGACCGGTACGTGATGGGAAAGCAAAAAAATTATTCGTCTGGAAATATTGTGGGCGCCGTCGCGCGTCGGAACGACCGCGAGACGCAGCCCTCCTGAGGGCCTTCTCGTCGAAGGGGCGCCGTCGCGCGTCGATGGGGGTCGAGGCCTCGGCGCTGGAGCGCGAGCGCTCGGTCTAGAGTCCTCTCATGGTGGCCGTCGTGGAAGTGGAGGAACTCCACAAGTCCTATGGGGCGGTCGAAAGGCTGCACGGCATCAGTTTCGAGGTGCAGGCCGGGGAGATCCTGGGCTTCCTCGGGGTCAACGGCGCGGGCAAGACCACCACCATTGAGATCCTCGAGGGCTACCGTTCGCGCGACGGGGGCCGGGTATCGGTCCTCGGCGTCGATCCGGCGAAGGCCACCCGGGACTGGCGAAACCGGATCGGGCTGGTGCTCCAGGAGTGCGAACTCGACCCCGTCTACACGGTGCGCGAGACCGTGTCGATGTTCGCGCGGTACTTCCGACGCCCGACCGACATCACGGCCACCATTGCCTCCGTAGGCCTCACCGAGAAGGAGGACGACCGGGTCGGGCGCCTTTCCGGCGGGCAGAAGCGACGCCTCGACGTGGCCCTGGGGCTGGTGGGCGATCCGGAGGTGCTTTTTCTCGACGAGCCGACGACCGGACTCGACCCGGTGGCCCGCCGCGAGATGTGGACCATGATCGAGGGACTGCGCAGTGCCGGCAAGACGGTCTTCCTCACCACCCACTACATGGACGAGGCCCAGCACCTGGCCGACCGGATCATCATCCTGAGGGCGGGAGGGATCGCGGCCCAAGGCACGCCCGATGAACTGAGCGAGACCCTCGGCTACCACACCGAAGTCACCTTCGAGACGCCTCTCGGCGTGGAGACCGGGACCTGGTCCGAGTTGCTGGGTGAGGGCGTGCGGGCGGACGGTCCCCTCACCCGGTTCCGCACCGACCGGGTGCAGGCCGACCTCAAGGTGCTGCTCGACTGGGCGCAGGCCCGGGGCGTCGAGCTCACGAACCTCCAGGCCGTGCGACCGACCCTCGACGACGTCTTCGTGCAGCTGGCCGACGACGGGACCGTGGACCGACCATGAGCGACCTCGGCCTCGCGGTCGCCCAGACCCGATTCGCCGTTCGCGGCTTCCTCCGCCATTCGAGCGCGTTCGTCTTCACCGTGATCTTTCCGATCATCCTGCTGCTGCTGTTCAACGCCATTTTCAAGGGCACCACCCAATTCGACGGTCGCAGCGTCGGCGAGGCCCCCTACTACACGGCCTCCATCGTTTCCTACGAGATAATGCTGGTCAGCTTCGGTTCGCTGTTGGTGCGCGTCACGACCGCGCGCGAGCAGGGCCTGCTCAAGCGCTTCCGGGGCACCCCCATGCCCAGCTGGGTCTACCTCTTCTCGGAGATCGGGCGCACGGTGGTGGTGGTCTTCTCCACGGTCGTCCTGCTGGTCGCGGTGGGCACGCTCTTCTATCACGTGCACCTGTCGGGCCACCTCTTGATCGGGCTCCTGGCGTACCTCGTGCTGGGCGTCACCTGCTTCAGCGCGCTCGCCCTGGCCCTCAGCAGCTTCTGCACCACGGCCGACACGGCGTCGGCGATCGGACCGCTGTCGGCGACGATATTGGCGTTCCTCTCCGGGGTGTTCATCCCCACGTGGATCATGCCGACGTGGCTGATCGACCTCGGCAAGGTGTTCCCGCTCGAGCACATGGCCCGCGGGCTACAGCTTTCATTCCTGGTACCCGGGTCGACGGGGCTCACGGTCGTCAACGTCGGTGTGATGGTGGTGTGGGGGCTGTTTGGGCTGTTGGTGGCGGTGCGGAGTTTCCGGTGGGATTCGCGCGTGTCGGACTCCAATTAGCCAAGCGTGGACGTTGGCTCAGGAGCAGACCGGGCTGGCGTGGCTAGGTCTGCTCCTGATGGGGAAACTATGAGAATCTCCTTGCGGTCGTTCTCGGATGCGCCGCCCAGGCTTTGGGTGCTTGGCGACGCGATCAGCTAGTTCGCCAACGAGTACACGACGCTCACCTGCACGCTCAGCGATTCACTGCCGGCTTGGATCGGCACCGACCGAACGGCCGTGGCGGCGGCGCCGAAGTTCACGGGGGTGGGCAGGATGGAGTTCTGATTCTCTTGGTCGACGACCTTCACGATCCCCGTCAGCGTGGTGCCGCCCGCGGTGGCGATGTTGCTGGCCTCGGTGTGGGCGTTGCGCATGGCGTTGGCGCGGGCCTTGGACAGTAGTTTCGAGTCGTTGGAGATCGAGAAGTTGATGCTGTTGAGTTCGACGCCATTGCCGCCGGCCTGTGCGGCGGCCTCGATCGCCGATCCGGCCTTCTTGAGATCGTGCATGGTGATGTTGAGGTCGTCCTCCACCGTAAATCCGGTGACCACACCCATGTTGTTGGTGTTGGCCGAGATGTTGAGGCCGGAGGTCTGCATCTCCTTCTTGGTCACGCCGTTGCGCAGGAGCGCGGCCTCCAGGGCCGCCACCCTTCCGTTGTTCATCTTGAGCGCCGCCGCCGCATTGACGTTGACCGTCTGCATGCCGATCTGGAAGCTCACGGTGTCCGGCGTGCCCATCACGGTCGCGGTGCCGGTGACGGAGATGGTGTTGGCCGCCGCCTTGGCGGTGTGCTTGAGGGCGGCCCCGACGAACCCGACCGCGATGATTGCGATGAGGGCCACCAGGGCCACCAGCCAGTTCATGGCCGTGAAGGGACGGCCTGGTGACGCCGTCGTCGAGGTTCTGCTCTCGGTTGCTTCATTGTTCTCACTCATGGTTTCTCCTTATTGAGGTTGCTTGGTTCATTCGTTGGCGTCTAGGTCGACGCTTCGACTCGGTAGTAGGTGGGACTGAGGGCCAGGACCTGCTCCTGCACTCCATCACTCGAGCGATAGACGTATTGGGGCACGAGGACGGCGGAGCCGTCCGTCAGCCAGAGCAGCTGGTAGCGCAGCGTGGATGACGACAGGGTCACGACCTTCGACAACGGCCCGTTGCCCGGTGGCGTGCCCGTGGCCGTCGAGGTGGTGGTCGGTGCGGGAATCATGGGTCCGCCGGGATTGACGTTCGAGCCACTCGAGTGCAGCAGCGCGACGCCACCGGCTGGGGAGAGTGCGGGATACGTATTGACCAGCGTCGTCGAGCCGAGCATCCCGGTGGCGTAGACCAAGGAACCGGCAAGGCTGAACTGGAACGCCTCGTACTGGTTCGAGATGACGCCACCGCTGGTTAGCACCGGATACACGACCACGTTGGCCCCGCTGGTGAATGAGGGCGCAGCGAGCGTCATGCCGGTGGGAAGGACGTCGTAGCGGCGCAACGACGCCACCAGTCGCGACGACCACTTCGTCAATTGTTGATCGGAAGCAATGCGTTGCTGGGAGGCGGTCGGGACGGGAGTGCAGGCACTGGCGATGCTTGAGAGCGACGAGGGCCGCTGGCACTGGGAACCCTTGAGGTTGTAGGTCCAGGTGAGCGGGCCGCTCGCGCTGTTGGCACCCTTCGCGCAGCCGCCCGCACGATACGGGGCTTCTGTCACCACCGCGGTGGTCCCGACGGCGTTCGCGCCGAGCACCGGTGTGCCGGTGGCGCCGTAGGTGCACTGCGCGTTGAGCTTCGCGTGACGCACCCCCAGCGCTGCGGCGACGTGGGAGAGGCTCGCTGACGGGTCGGGGACCGAAAGGACTCGGTACACCGCGAGCGACGTCACCGACGTGGAGAGCCGGGGTCCGCCGACGAAGGTCGAGTGCTGCGAGGCGCCGGCCCGCACGGGCGCTTCCGTGGTGGCGAAACTGGTGGGGGAGGGCGTGATCGCCGCGTGGGTCACCGGTCCGGCAATGGTGGCGGACCCGAGTGTGAGGACGGTCAGCCCTGGTCCGCCGCCGATCGAGACGAGCACCGCGGCGACCGCGACGACGGCCGCCGCGAGCGCGGATCCCGCTCTCATCTGCCAGGTTCGAAGAAGGCGAAAGCGGGAGGCCGGGGTGGAGGCGACGCGGGTGATCATCTCGTCGAGACGTGACGGCTCGATCCCGTAGGTGACGTCAGGCTTGGCGTTGGCGAGCAGTTCAGTGGGATCGAGTGAGTCGGGCATCGTCATTCCTCCTTTCAGATCCCTCTTGTACGCTCGAGCGCGTCCTTGTCACCGGTTCGAGGATTTTCTTCGAAGGCGTCGCGCAGACGGGCGGCCGCCCGCGAGAGCCGAGTCGCGGCCGCACCCGAGGAGATACGGAGCACGACCCCGAGGGCCGCGGCGTCGAGGCCTTCCCAGTAGTGCAGGAGGAGGATGTCGCGATCGTCCCCACGGAGCGAGTCGAGGGCTCCCCGCAGCTGTTCGTTGGCGATGACGTGCTCTTCGGCTGACGCCTCGTAACCGGCGGGGGCGAGCTTTCGATGGGCGTTGACGCGCCGGGTGTGTTTGCGCCGGGCGTTGTTCAAGAGGTTACGAGCCACGCCGATCATCCAGGCGATTTCTGCGCCTTCGGGCACGTCGTCCAGTCGACGCCAGGCGACCACCAGGACCTCCTCGACGAGGTCGTCGATGTCGGCGTTGCTCATCGGGTAGGCCCGACGGGCCAAAAAGCTCGTCACGGCGGGCGTGGAGCGGCGCGCCAGGTCCCGCAATCGGTCTTCGCGCGAGTCCGCCACGACTACATCATGTCCGGTCCGACTATTTATTTACGTGGATCTGGACCCGCGGAGAGAAAGAAACGTCGGTTGACGCGGGCGTCGGCTCCGCGACGGGCGAATCCGGGCGTCGCATCACCGGTCGAACTCCGTTGTGGCATTTGTGGGGACCCACACGGCTCCGCGCGGCGATAAGGGTTTTCATGACTGGCGGGCGTCAAAACGGGAGTTGTCAAGAAATTTTCATATTCCCCCTTATTTAGTCAGTTCTTAGTGAGTTCCTAGAGGCACTTGAAGGTGCTCGCCAATGATGAAGTACACGACGAACCTCCCTCGTCGTTGGCGAAAGGGGACAGTGATGCATCGCTCCACTTATGGCTGTGGCCCCATCGTCAGCAGCGGCGCGAAGAGCGCGAATTCGCTCAGTATTGCGATGTTTCGGTCGAAAGTGGTGCGCTTTTACGTCCTCGCCAGCGAGCGAGACGCCCTGCATTTCGCGGAGATTCGTTAGGGCGACGCGCCCTCGATCTTCCCTTTTTTCAGGGCCCAGGTGGTTCCTCCCTTCCTCCTGGGCCCTGAAGCAACACTCAGACGATCTGGTCGCCTTGTCCTTTTAATACGAGTAAATACGGCTAAGTTGCGCCCAAGAGCGAATTGACAACAAGTCGGTTCACAGGGGAAAGCAGGGAAGAATGTCATCCAAGTTCGATCGTCGGTCATTTCTCACGCAATCGGCGGCGACCATCGGAGGGGTAGCGATGGCCGGCAGCGTGGCCGACGGGCTCTTTGCCAATACCGCGGGCGCGACCGTGGGCGTCAGCTCCAAGAAGCCCAAGATGGGCGGTACGCTCACCGTCGGGCTGATCTCGGACGTGCTCTCCTTTTCCAATTTCAACGGCCAGCAGGCTTCCTGGGACCAGTCCGCGTTCTGCAAGGGCAACGCCTTTTTCGACCCGCTCTTCGTCACCTCGGCCAACGGCAGCGCCATTTTGCCGATGTTGGCGCTTTCGGCGACCCCCAACGCCAACTACACCGAATGGACCGTGCAACTGCGCCGGGGGGTCAAGTTCACCAACGGCGAACACTTCAACGCCGCGGCTGTGGTGGCCAACTACGCCGCGACGCAGGTCCCGACGAGCCCGGTGGGGCCGGCCATCGTGCCGATCATCGCCGACGTGGTCTCGACCGGGCCCTACACCGTGGTCTACAAGCTGGTTATCCCGTACTCGACGTTCAACATCCAGCTCTCGGAGCAGCAGATTGCCTACATGGCGGCGCCCAGCACCCTGGGAGCCAATTACAAGGGTCATCCCATCGGCACCGGGCCGTTCGAATTCGTGAGCTGGTCCCTCGGTTCGTCGACGGTGGTGAAGCGGAACAAGAACTACTGGCGCAAGGACGCCAAGGGCCGCCAGCTGCCCTACCTCGACGGCATCGTGTTCAAGACCATCCCCGACGACTCCACGCGCAACGCCGCGCTGGCTTCGGGCGAGATCGACATGCTGCTGACGACCAACGCCGGCAGCATCGTGACGCTCAAGAAGATGAAGGGCATCTCGTATCGCGACGACATCCACGACCCCCGCGACCCGGCGATCAACTTCATCATGCTGAATAACTCGGGCACGTTGAACCAGTTCGGCGCGTGGGACCAGTCGGCCCTGCCCTACATAGAAAAAGGCCAGGCCGTGCCAACGCCCATCCAGGACGTCATCGCTGGTACGGCTCCCGGTATCAAGGGTGCGGTCAACCCCTCGACGCTGCAGTGGGACCTGAGCCTGTCGCCGGTGCTGAACGATCAGTCGATCCGCCAGGCCTGCGCTATGGCGATCAACCGCGAGACCTACCTCAAGGTCATTGCGCTGGGCGTGGGGACGGTGTCGGACGGCATCTACCGCAAGTCCTCGCCCTACTACACGAACCCGAACTACCCGGCCTACAACCCTTCGGGGGCGTCGGCGCTGGTGCAGGCCTACAAGAAGGCCAACAACGTCACTACCGTGAGCTTCGTCATCGACACCATCGCGGACAGCGCCGTCTACGCCGAGCAGTTCGCGTTCATTCAACAGCAGTTGGCCGCGGTCGGCATCATGGTGACCCCGCGATCGATTGAACAGGCTGCGCTCATCCAGAACGTCGAGCAAGGCTCCTTCGACGCGGCGGTCTTCAACGAGTTCGGTGGCATCGACCAGGGCATCAACTACGTCTGGTGGGACTCGGTACCTGCGGCCCCGGCCTACCCCAATGGCCTGGGCCTCACGACCTTGCCGGCTTCCACGTTCATTCCCGGGGCCGTCAACTTCGCCCACCAGGCCGATCCCACCATCGAGGAGGCCATGTTGGGAGCCCTGGCCAGCCCCAAGGGCTCGGCGGCCTACGCCGCCGCTTGGGGGAAGGTGAACGACATCTTCGCTCAGGACTGCACGTACCTGTTCCTCACCCAGCTGGTCACCGCCTTCGCGGCTCGCGACAAGGTGAAGAACTGGGCGTACAGCGTCGGCTTCAACGGGGAGCGCCTGCTCAACCCCGACGGCGGGTCCGCCCGCTGGGACTACATCTGGATCAGTTAAGCGCTGATTAGTCGATCGTGCGTGAGAGCGGGGCCCGCGCCCCGCTCTCATGCGCTAGACGACTGGCGGGTGATGTTGCCGGTGACGTGCCGCCACCACCACAACGTCGACACCGCGAGGAACGCCGAGACGATGGCGATCACGGTGAAGGGCAGCGCAGAATTGATGGTGAAGAGCACCCCCGAGAAGCTCGCGCTGAGCGCGAGCGCGGCGGTGTTGGAGGTGGCGTAGAGGCCCTGTCGGCGGCTCAGTTCCCGGTCGGCGGCACCCTGGGTCAGCAGCGAGGCGATCGAGGGGACCGAGAGTGCCGCGCCGATGGACTCCAGGGAACCCATGAAGAGGATGACGACGTTGTTGTGGATGTGGGGGTAGATGGCGAGGAAGACGGCGCCGTTGACGAGACCGGCCAAGGTGATGAACCGTCGATTGGAATGGTCGGCCAGCCAACCGCCGAGACGGCTGAGGGCCACCCAGGGCAGGGAGAACATCGTCCAACTCAGTCGAATCTGGAGCGTGGTCGCGTGGTGGGCGTGCAGCAGAAGGCTCCAGCAGGTTTCGTAGACGCCGATGAGCAGGCCGATGGCCGCCGCGGCGACCAGCGATCCGGCCAGCTGTCTGGTCCACTGCATCCGCGGAAGCGGCGTCGGATCGAAGGCCTTGTCGCCGAGGTTGGTGCGCAGGGCCTGGAACGCCGCGATGAGGCTGACGACGCCCGTGACGAAGAAGGCCCAGCCGAGGTCGCGCACCGAGGCGAGCACCCCGGCGACGGGACCGATGGCGATGCCGAGCAGCTGGGCCGCCAGGATTCGCGAGACGGCGCGGCCCCGTTCAGCCTCAGAGAAGAGAGCGGCGACCGCGGAGAGCGACGCCACCTCGATCGCCCCCGCGGACGCGCCTTGGATAACGCGGGTGAGGGCGAACCAGGGTGCCGTGACCGGGAGCAAGTACGTCATGCTCGCCACGCCGTAGGCCACGAGACTGCCGACGAGGATCGGGCGACGACCGAACTTGTCGGCCAGGCGGCCCAGGAAGAACTGGGTGGCCACGCCGGCGATGAAGAAGGAGGCCATGATGAAGCCGATGATGCTCGGCGTGCCGCCGCGGTGCTCCAAGAAGAGCGGTAGCAACGGCAGCCCGAGCGTGGCGCCCATCCATTGGATCGCCACGATGATCGTCAGGCGACGCAGGGTCTGCTGCGGGGTCGAATTAGGCACTCAGCAACGCTAGCCGTGCGCGATGATGGTGACGAGCCTCAGCGAAAGGTTCCGCACTCCACGAGGATGAGCACCCCCAGGGCTACGTAGATCCACGGGACGAACGACGTCGCGTTCTGGTCGCCCCACGTGACGACTCGCGGATGACTGACCAGGGCCTGCGCGGAAAGCACGAAGATGATCTCCCAGGCCGCGAACACCACTACCGTGACCAGGGCGTGCACCGCGCCGTTGGCGCGCAGTAACGGGATCCACACGGCGATGTTGTCGCCGCCCAGGGCGAGGGTGAGCGTGAAGGTCGTCAACGCACCGCGACGGAACTGCTCGTGAGTTGGTTCGTCACGATGGCGCCACGCGTGCGCCGCGAGGGCCCACGGCGCGATGGCGAAGACGCCGATCCATCGGGTTGGTATCGGCGCGAGCAGCGAACCGATCGCGGCGGAGACGAGGATCAAGAAGAGTATGCCGGAAGCCTGGGCCCAACTTACCCTTCGGTAACGCGAACGATCGGTGACCAAAAGTTGCGCGGCGAAGGCGAAGTAGTTGTCACACATCGTGCCGACGAACGCCAACGAGGCGATGAGCACGACGGCGGGGAGGGAGTGCACGGGCCGACATTACTTGGCGGTAGTGAGCCCCAGAAAGCGAGAAGGGTAAGGTGTCGGCGGAGGTTTTGATGATTCGCCACGTTGCTGCGCCCACCACCGATCAGCTCGATGCCGCGCGCCGCGTCGTGGCCGATCATCTCGTGCCCACGCCCACCGTGTCGATTTCGCTTCGAGGTCGGGTGGTGCTCGCGAAGCTGGAGTGCTTCCAACCGACCGGTTCGTTCAAGGTGCGCGGCGCGCTGAGCGCCGTCGACGCGTCGCGTCGCGATGACCCCACCGGCGCGGTCATCACCTCGTCGGCGGGGAATCACGGCTTGGGCATCGCCCACGCTTGCATGGTCCTGGACGTCCCGTCGACGGTCGTGGTGCCCAAGAACGCGTCGATGGCCAAGGTCCGCAAGCTTCGCGAATATGACATCGAGTTGATCCAGTTCGGCTCCTCCTACGACGAAGCGCAGTTGCACGCGCTGGAGCTGGCTGACCTGCGTTCGATCCACTACATCTCGCCCTTCAACGACGCGAACGTCATTGCCGGACAGGCCACGGTCATGGACGAGATGTTGCTCCAGGCGCCTGAACTGGAGCACCTCGTCGTCCCCGTGGGCGGTGGCGGACTGCTCTCGGGAATCCTCATGTCGCGCGAAGAGAACACCAGGGGTGACGTTCGCCTCACCGGTGCGCAGCCCGAGGAGAGCGCCGCCCTCTACCACGTGCTGCGCGGCGCCACCATGGATCAGATCGTCCATCACCCCACCATCGCCGACGGGCTCGCGGGCGGGGGCGACGACGGCGCCATCACCAACGAGCTGATCGCGAAGAACGACGTGCCGTTGGTGCTGGTCCCCGAGATCGAGATCCGTCGCGCCGTGCGAGAAGTCGCGCTGAACAACGGCTTGGTCTTCGAAGGCTCCGCCGCCGCCCCCTACGCCGCGATCACCAATGACCTCGTCGATGACACGACGTCGCGCATAGGTTTCATCGCCAGTGGCCGCAACATATCCCACGAACTTCTTGTCGAACTCTTGACCGAGTCCACGAACTAAGGCCGAATCTGAACAAAAGTGCCGAACGGTAGGGTGGTGGCATGGCTGTATCCAAGCGTCTCGCACCCCTAACCCTCGCCGTGGTCGCGCTCGCCCTGACGGTCACCGGCGTCGTCTACGCCGCCACGGACTCCAACCCCGCGGGTTCGCCCAAGGACCCGCTCGCCCTCAACGGCTATCCGCCCAAGACGGCCGACTTCGAGGTGAAGATCTCCTCGGGCCAGCCGTACAGCGTCGACGCGAATATCGGCGTCAACTTCCGCAAGAATACGGCGGAGGCGCAGTTGCTCGTTCCGCTGTTCTTCTCGGCGGCGCAGGTCGACCTGCGGATGGTTAACGGTCACCTCTATCTCGGCTCGCAAAACCTGTCGTCGGTGTACGGCGCGCCGTGGATCGCCACCAAACTGCCTTCTCCTTCGCTCTTCGGACTCTCGCTGGAGATGACCAAGCCCGACGTGTCCCTCATCAGCGGCTTCAGCAACGAAACCATCACCAAGAACGGGTACCTGACCACGTACGACTTCCACCGCAACAACGTCATCATCCCGACACCCAGTGCCTCACCGGTGAAGATGCCGGCGGCCCTCAGCATCGACGCCAGCATCACGGTGGGCAGCCAGGGCGAGCTCACGGCCGCGTCGGTCAGCGAGACGTCCAACTCGTCGACGCTGACCCTCAGCCTCAACGTGCTCTCCTACAACCAGCCCGTGCAGGTCACCGCGCCGCCGGCCGGCCAGGTCAAGCAAGTGAAGATCTCCCTGTTGAAGGGCTTGCTCAATGCGACGCCGCTCAAGGGATTGGCGCTGCCCAACATTTTTGGGAGCCTGGGAAAGATCCAGCTCAACTAAGTTGAGCGCGGTGCCCACTCCCCATAACGAACCGCGGTGGCCGGCCTCGTTGGCGCTGGTCACCTGCGTCCTGCTCTACGTGGCGCTTCCGAGTCGTCTCGTCGTTGGTCCGCGGTGGTTGCTGCCGGTCCTCGTGGCGTTGCCGCTCATCCCGCTCTCCGCGCGACGGCATCGCCATCCCGATGAGGCACCGTGGATTCGCCGGGTCGTGCTGGTGCTGATCACCCTGGTCACCATCGCCAACATCACGTCAGCGGCGCTGCTCGTTCATCGACTGCTCAGTTCGAACGTGTCGAAAGGCACCCAGCTCATCGACTCCGCCGTGGCGATCTGGTTGACGAACGTGATCATCTACGGCGTGTGGTTCTGGGAGATAGATCGCGGGGGGCCTCATAAGAGGGCGGGCGACGACCCACTCTGGCCCGACGTCCAGTTCCCTCAGATGGAGAACCCCGAACTGGTCCCCGCCGAGTGGCGACCACACTTCTTCGACTACCTCTACACGTCCTTCGCTAACGGCACCAGCTTCGCGCCGGCCGACGCCATGCCCCTGACCCTGCGCCTGAAAGTCCTTTTCGCGTCGGAATCCGCGGTGTCCCTGGTCGCCATCGTCGTGGTGGGCGCGCGCGCCATCAATATCCTGCGCTAACGGCCAGGCACGTTCCGGCGATGTCTGCCTATCGTGGGGTGACGAGTAGTTCGATACGAGGGGGTTCTGGGAAGATGACGTCCGCCAAACTCATAAGCGCCGACCAACTGTTGGAAGAATTGCCGGACCCAACGCTGCGGATTCTCGACGCGACGACCTTCCTGATCCGCGAGTTCGACGGCGGTCCCTACACGGTGGAGAGCGGGAGGGCGTCGTATGAGGAGGCCCACATCCCCGGGGCACTCTTCGCCGACGTCCCGGGCGCGCTTTCCGATCAGGGCTCGCCGTACCCGTTCACCCTGCCGTCACTCGAACAGTTCTCGTCGGCCATGGGGGACCTGGGGGTGGGCGAAGGGACCCGGGTCGTCACCTACGCGCAGGCGTCGCCGATGTGGGCCACGAGGATGTGGTGGATGCTGCGATACTTCGGCTTCGACGACGTTCAGGTTTTCGACGGCGGGCTGCTGGGATGGCGCGAGAGTGAGTTCGAAGTTTCCTCCACCCCCGTGGCGCCCCAGCGGGCGAACTTCGTGGGCCGCGTCCGCTCGGAACTCCTCGCGACGAAGGACGACGTGCTCGACGTGCTGGGCGGCGCCCCGGCGTGCCTCGTCAACGCCTTACCAAAGAAGGCATTCATCGGCAACGGCCCGGGAGCTTACAGTCGACCGGGCAGGATTCCGGGGTCGATCAGCCTGCCCTCCCTCGATCTGCTTGATGCCCCGACGGGACCGTTTCGTCCCATGGAGGCGCTTCAAGAGGCGTTCAGTCCCATGCTGTCGGCCGCGGGGGACCGTCCGATAATCGCGTACTGCGGCGGGGGAATCTCGGCGACCGTTGACGTCTTCGGTCTTGCGCTGCTCGGCCACGATGACGTCAAACTCTACGACGGTTCGTTGACCGAGTGGAGCGCCAACCCGTCCTTACCCCTCGAGGTGGGCTGAGCACGTACGTGATGTCCGCCGCACTTCTGGCGGCTAGTCCGATTCTCCGGTGAGCCAGTCGAACCAGCGATTGGCCCGGCTCTCGACGCCGCGGCGTGACTCGGTGTTGTCGACCCTCGCGGCGAGCGCGAGGCCGACGGAGATCCCGAGCCAGCGAAGTGGTTCCATCTCCCAACGCCGCGATTGACGCTGGACGAAAGGCAGCTGGGTGTACTCGGTCTCGTCGTCGGGGCGCGTGAGCAGGTCGGCCAGGGCGCACGCCGCGACGCGGCTGAGGACCACGCCGTCGCCGGTGTAGCCACCGGCACTGGCAAGGCCGGTGTCGTAGTCCACGATGACAGATGGGGTCAGGTCGCGGGGCATGGCTAGCGGGCCGCCCCATCGGTGGGTGATGTCGGCGCGCAGGGAAGGGAAGAGCTCACGAAGCGTGGCCTCAAGCAGAGCGAACACTCTGACGTCGCCGTCGAACCTCTGCTCGACGGTGGAGCCGAAGTGGTACGGGGCGCCGCGGCCCCCGAAGGCCAACCGGTCGTCCTTCGTGCGCTGACCGTAGATGATGAGATGGCGGTCGTCGGCGAAGGTCTCATCGTGAGCGAATCCCGCTTCCGCCCAGAAGTGCTCGGGCAGCGGTTCGGTGGCGATCATCAAGGAGTAGAGCGGAGCGACCGCGCGTCGCTCTCCGGGCAGGGTGGGCGTGTAGCCCTCCGTCGCTCGCACCACGTACTCGGCGTGCACCGAACCACCGACCGTCACCACCTGCGCCTGGCGGCGGTGGTGACGAGGCACGATCCGCGTGACGGCGGTGTCCTCGAAGACCTCCACGCCGAGAGCCTGGTCGACATCGCTCAATCCTCGGACCAGCCGGCCGGGATGAACGCGCGCGCAGTGAGGCGTGTACATAGCGCCGAGCATCGCGCTCACCGAGCCTCTTTGTCGCGCTTCGCCCTCGTCGAGCCACGCGATGTCGCTCCCGTCGGATCCAAGTTCGATCGCCGAGGCGACGTGGTCGCGTAGACGGGCCGCCTGAATTTCGCTACGGGCGAAGGTGAGCGTGCCGCCCTGCATGAAGTGGGCGTCGATGCCGTCGCCGCGCGCGGCGTCCCCCAGTTCGTGCACGGATCGGCGCAGCAGTTGGCGCTGGTGGGTGAAGGCGTCGACGCCGTAGCGCCGAACGACCGCCTGGTCTCCCAGGGGGAACAGGGCCGACGCCCAGCCGCCGTTACGCCCCGAGGCACCGAAGCCGCACATCGACTTCTCCAGCACGCAGACCCGCAGGTCGGGGTCGCGCCGCTTCAGTTCGCGGGCCGTCCACAGGCCGGTGAAGCCGCCACCCACGATGGCGACGTCGACATCAAGATGGCGGTCGAGGGTTGGACGTGCCACGACCGGCAGATCCAGTGTTGACCACCACAGGGACTGCGGCGGTTGCACTAGCCAGCGTGCTTGACGGCTCCGGAGAAGACCTCACGCATCGTGCCCACCATGAAGTCGATGTCCTCGCGCGTCGAGATCAGTGGCGGTGCCAACTGGACCACGGGATCGCCCCGGTCGTCCGAGCGACAGATCAACCCTCGACGGAACATCTCGGGCGACACGTAACCGCGCAGGAGTCGCTCTGCCGAGGCGCCGGACCACGTTTCCTTGGTCTGCTGGTCCTTCACGAGCTCCACCGCCCAGAAGTAGCCCGTTCCTCGGACGTCGCCCACGATCGGGATGTCCTTGAGGGCGAGCAGGCTGTCACGGAAGTAGTCCTGATTGGCCAGCACGTTCTCCAGGACGTGCTCGTTCTCTATGATCTCGATGCTCTTGAGTGCGATGGCGCACGACACCGGATGTCCGGACCAGGTGAAGCCGTGGATGAAGGACGTGTCGTCGTGCTGGAACGGCTCGGCCAGGCGGTCCGAGACGATCATCGCGCCGATCGGCGCATAACCGGAACTGAGACCCTTGGCGCAGCAGATGATGTCGGGCACGTAGTCGTACTTCTCTCCGCCGAACCACGTCCCGAGGCGTCCGAAGGCGCAGATGACCTCGTCGGATACCAGGATGACGCCGTAGCGGTCGCAGATCTCGCGCACGGACTGCCAGTATCCCGGTGGGGGCGTGAAGCAGCCGCCGGCGTTCTGGACCGGCTCGAGGAAGACGGCCGCGATGGTCTCGGGTCCCTCGCGGAGGATGGCTTCCTCGATCTGCTGCGCGGACCAGAGGCCAAACTTGTCGACGTCATCGGCGAACTGCTCGGCCCGATAGAAGTTGACGGCGGGAACCTTGACGGCGCCCGGGACGAGAGGCTCGAAGGGCTTGCGGTAGGGGTCAAGGGACGTGATGGTCAACGCGCCCAGCGTGGTGCCGTGATAGGCGATGTCGCGACTGATGACCTTGTACCGGTCGGTGTCGCCACGCATCTTGTGGTACTGGCGAGCCAGTTTCCACGCGCTCTCGATCGCTTCGGCGCCGCCGGTGGTGAAGAACACGCGATTGAGGTCACCCGGAGCGAGGCTGGCCAGTTTCTCGGCGAGTTCGATGGCCGTGGGATGGGCGTAAGTCCACAGGGGGAAGAACCCCAGTTCGCCGATCTGTTTCGCCGCCGCTTCGCCGATGTCGCGGCGGCCGTGGCCGAGCATATTGGTGAAGAGGCCCGAGAGTCCGTCGAAGTACTCGGTCCCGTTCGCGTCGTAGACCTTGGTGCCTTCGCCTCGCACCATGATGGGTATCTCGTTGGTCTCGGAGTAGGCACCCATGCGTGACATTTGGAGCCACAGGTGACGTCGTGCGCGCTCGGAGTAATTCTGGCTCTGATGTTGTGGACCGGACACGACTATGCCGTCCGAGATCACTTCATTGATTGTCATTTTGTCCCCCATGCATAGGTTTGCTTCGCTAACTTCAGATAAAGAAATGTTTCGACTTCGGTGACGCCGGGAATACTTCGTATCGAGTCATTGAGCAGGTGCACGAGGGCGGCGTCGTCGACCGCGATCACTTCAGCGATTATGTCGAAGCTTCCGGCGGTCATGACGACGTAGTTGGCTTCGTCGATGGCGGCCACTTGATCGGCCACGGTGCGCACGTCGCCGTGCACCCGGATGCCCACGAGCGCTTCGCGGCCGTAGCCGAGGAGCTGAGGATCGGTGATGGCGACGATCTGCATCACGCCGCTGTCCTTCAGGCGTTGGATGCGGCGGCGCACCGCCGCTTCGGAGAGTCCGACCTCTTCGGCGATGGCACCGTAGGCACGACGTCCGTCGATTTGCAGGAGACCGATGATCGCACGATCGATCATGTCCAGCCCGCTAGGCGTGGGGATGAGTTCAAGGTTCGATCGCTCGGACCCTTTTGAACTCTTTCGTTTCGGCGTGGATGCTGGCATCGTGTGCTCCCCTCCGTACGGCCCAAATAGACCAACGGCTGCGGATACAGACAGCATAGCGTATATTCACGCCGGATACAGGCGCCATTTACCCCAAGGGATACTAATACGGTCCTTGCTGGCGTTTGCCAAGGCGAACCTTTTCTGGCAGAGTGGCTACGGGTGTTGCTACTTCGGCTGCCTTTTTGGAAGGGGAATCATGCGTCGATTAACCAATTTCATCGGAGGCGAGTCAGTCGCCCCGAAGGCCGGGAAGTACGCGGAGCTCATCAATCCTTCGACCGGTGAACCCTTCGCGGAGACACCGGTCTCGGACGCCTCGGACATCGATGCGGCCCTGCGAGTCGCCGCCAAGGCCTTCGAATCCTGGAAGCGGACCACGCCCGCGGAGCGCAGCATGGCGCTACTTAAGATCGCCGACGTTTTCGAAGCGCACGCCGAGGAGCTCGTAGCGGTGGAGGCAGAGAATTGCGGCAAGATCATCGGCGTCACGATGCAGTACGAGATGCCGCCGATGATCGATCAGATTCGCTTCTATGCCGGGGCCGCCCGTCTGCTCGAGGGGCGCGGCGCGGCCGAGTACATGCAGGGCATGACCAGTTACGTGCGCCGCGAACCCATCGGGGTCTGCGGTGCGGTGACGCCCTGGAACTATCCGATGATGATGGCCGTGTGGAAATGGGCGCCCGCGCTCGCCGCGGGTAACACCATGGTGCTCAAGCCCAGCGACACGACCCCAGCCTCGACCTTGCTGATGGCCGAGTTGATGGCCGACGTCTTCCCCGCGGGGGTCTTCAACGTGGTGTGCGGCGACCGCGACACGGGCGCCGCATTGGTCGAGCATTCCATCCCGGCCATGGTGTCGATCACCGGTTCGGTACGGGCCGGCATGGCGGTGGCGAGCACGGCGTCCAAGACGCTCAAGCGAGTGCACCTTGAACTGGGCGGCAAGGCTCCGGTCATCGTCTTCGACGACGCCGACATCGCCGCCGCGTCGTCGGCGATCGCGGAGGCCGGCTACTACAACGCCGGGCAGGACTGCACCGCCGCAACACGGGTAATCGTCGGCCCGCACCTCTACGGCGATTTCGTCGACGCCATTACCGAGCAGGCGAAGAATACGGTGACGGGCATGCCCGACAACGAAGACGCGCTGTACGGACCGATGAACAACGCGACGCAGCTGGAGCGGGTGACTGGCTTCTTGGGTCGCGCCCCGGGACACGCTTCGGTGGTCACGGGCGGCGCTCGGGTGGGCGACAGCGGCTACTTCTTCGCTCCCACGGTGGTGGCCGACCTTCACCAGGACGACGAGATGATTCAAAACGAAATCTTCGGCCCGGTGATAACGGTGCAGAAGTTCAGCGATGACGCGCAGGCGCTCGAATGGGCCAACGGAGTGGAGTACGGCCTGGCGTCCTCGGTGTGGACCAGCAACCACGGTCGCGCGATGCGTTTCGCGCGGGACCTTGACTTCGGGTGCGTGTGGATCAACACGCACATTCCGTTGGTTGCCGAGATGCCTCACGGCGGATTCAAGCAGTCCGGCTACGGAAAGGACCTCTCGGTTTACGGCTTCGAGGACTACACGCGTATCAAGCACGTGATGCACAACATCGAAGCCTGAAAGGCGTCGATGTCATTGTCGTGAAGCCACGCAATGCGGGGCGAGGATTCGTCGGACACGGCGGGTCGCGCCGCTTGACACAGCCGCGCGGCGCACCATGGCTATTCGCGCGGGCCAACATGCTGTGACACAATCGGATAGGTCTGGCCAAAGAGAAAGGATGATCAACGATGATCATCGGCGTACCCAAGGAAATCAAGAAGGACGAGAATCGAGTCGCTCTGACGCCCCCGGGGGTGCGGGAGTTGGCCAACGCGGGACACCAGGTCCTGGTGGAACGAGGTGCCGGTGTCGGTTCGTCGATCACCGATGAGGACTACGTGGCGACCGGCGCGACGATCATCGACAGCGTCGACGACGTGTGGGCCGACAGCGAGCTGGTCTTGAAGGTCAAGGAGCCAATCGCCGAGGAGTATCCGCGTCTCGCGGCGGGCAAGAACCAGGTGCTCTTCACCTACCTCCACTTAGCCGCCGGCAAAGAGTGCACCGGCGCCCTCGTGAGGGCCAACAATGTCGCCATTGCGTACGAGACCGTGCGGCTGAGCGACAATTCGCTTCCGCTCTTGACCCCCATGAGCGAGGTGGCCGGCCGGATGGCCCCGTTGGTGGGCGCCTACCATCTCATGCGTCCCGGCGGAGGTCGAGGCGCACTTATTGGGGGGGTTCCCGGGGTTGAGGCCGCCAACGTGGTGGTGATCGGCGCCGGAGTGGCGGGTCTGGCGGCCGCGACCATGGCGGTGGGTCTGCACGCCAATGTCAAGATCCTTGATCGCAACCTCGATCGCCTTCGTCAGGTCGATCATCATTTTGATGGACGGCTGGAGACCATCGCCTCGTCAACGCACTCGGTCGAGGTCGCCTGCCTCGACGCCGACATCGTGATCGGCGCGGTGCTCGTGGTCGGCGCGAAGGCGCCCAAGCTGGTGAGCAACGAACTGGTCGCGCGCATGCGGCACGGCTCGGTGT
>JBARBL010000107.1:0-5886 GCA_049793015.1 Acidimicrobiales bacterium
CGCGACCGTGTCGTTGACGAACCCCGGGACGCTCGGCACCGTGCAGTCGGTGCCGCGTCTGATGGCCGGCCAGGGCGCGATCTTCGGGGTGGGCGCGCTGGGCTGGCCCGCGGGCTTCGAGGCGGCCGACCCCCGGGCGCTGGCCGAACTGGGCGTGGGCAAGAGCCTGACCATCACGTCGACCTACGACCATCGCATCATCCAGGGGGCGGAGTCCGGGTTGTTCCTCAAGTACGTCGCGGAGTGCCTCACCGGCGGCCACGAGTTCTACGACGAGGTGTTCGCCTCCCTCGGCGTGGCGTACGAGCCGGCCCGATGGGCCAAGGACCACAATCCCGCGGTGGGCGAGGGAGTCCACGAGCGCATCCTCAAGCAGATCCGCGTGCAGGAACTCATCAACATGTACCGAGTCCGGGGGCACCTGAACGCCCATCTGGACCCGCTGCACAGCGATCCGCCGGCCCTGCATTCCGAGCTCGACCTCGCGACCTACGGCTTGACGATGTGGGACCTGCAGCGAAGCTTCGTCGTGAGCGGCCTCGCCGGTCGCAGCGAGGCCACGCTCGAGGAGATCCTGACCATCCTGCGTGACGCCTATTGCCGCACCATCGGTATCGAGTACGGCCACATCATGGACCCCGTGCAGAAGCGGTGGATCCAGGAGCGCGTGGAGGGCGTCAACCTGTCGATGTCGCTCGAGGAGCAGCACCGGATCCTCGAAGGTTTGAGTGAAGCCGAGGTCTTCGAGCGCTTCCTGCATTCGCGCTACGTGGGACAGAAGCGCTTCGGCTTGGAAGGCGGCGAGTCGACCATCGTGGCGCTGCGCACCATCCTCGACGTCGCCGCGGACCAGGGCACGAGAGAAGCGGTGATCGCCATGGCCCACCGGGGACGTCTCAACGTGCTGGCCAACGTGGTGGGCAAGTCCTACAGCGACATCTTCTCGGAGTTCGAAGGCAACCTGGACCCCGAGAGTGTGCAGGGCAGCGGTGACGTGAAGTATCACAAGGGTGCGCGCGGCGTCTTCAAGAACCCTCGGGGGGCCACGATCGACGTCTCGATGGCGTCCAACCCCTCGCACCTCGAGGCCGTGAGCCCGGTGGTCGAAGGCATCGTGCGCGCCAAGCAGGACCTGGTGCTTCGCCCGACGGACGGCACCCAGACCACCGTCATGGCCGAGCACTTCCCCTACTTGGCCATCCTGGTCCACGGTGACGCCGCGTTCTCCGGGCAAGGGGTGGTGGCCGAGACCCTCAACCTCTCGCAGTTGTCGGGCTACTACGTGGGCGGAGCGCTGCACATCGTGATCAACAACCAGGTGGGCTTCACCACCGCTCCGGAATCGGCGCGCTCGAGCGTGTACCCGACCGACGTGGCCAAGATGATCCACGCGCCGATCTTCCACGTCAACGGGGACGACCCCGAGGCCTGCGCGCGGGCGGCCCGGCTCGCCTACGACTATCGCGAGACCTTCCATCGCGACGTGGTGCTGGACATCGTCTGTTACCGGCGACACGGCCACAACGAGGGCGACGACCCGAGCTACACCCAGCCACAGATGTACAAGATCATCGATCAGATGCGCTCGGTGCGCAAGATCTACACCGAGACCTTGGTGCGCCGCGGTGACATCTCGATCGAGGAGGCGGAGAAGGCCCTCGACGACTTCAACACCCGTCTCCAGCACGTGCTCGACGAGGTGCGCACGGTGCCGGTGCCCGAACTGAGCGGCGTCCCCGTCTTCGACGTGGTGGCGGACCGCCCGGCGCCCGAGACCGGCGTCGCGCGCGAGACGCTGCTCGAGATCGCCCGGGCCACCATGACGGCGCCGGAAGGTTTCACCATCCATCCGAAACTGGAACGACAGTTCGCTGCCCGCGCGGCGCTGCTCGAAGGGGGCGAGGTCGACTGGGCCCTGGGCGAGGCCCTGGCCTTCGGCTCGCTGGTCCAGTCCGGTTCGAACGTGCGGCTGATGGGTCAGGACTCGCGCCGGGGAACGTTCTCCCAGCGCCACGCCGCGCTCATCGACTACGAAAACGGCGACCAGTACGTCCCACTCTGCAACCTGAAGGGCGCGACGGGTTTCTTCACCGTGCGCGACTCCTATCTGAGCGAATACGCGGCGCTCGGTTTCGAGTACGGCTACTCCGTGGAAGCGACCAACACGTTGGTGGCCTGGGAGGCGCAGTTCGGTGACTTCATGAACGGCGCGGAGATCATCATCGATAACTTCCTCGTCGCCGCCGAGGACAAGTGGGGCCAGTCCTCGAGCCTGGTGATGCTCTTGCCCCACGGCTACGAGGGACAGGGTCCGGAGCACTCGAGCGGACGAATCGAGCGCTTCCTCTCGTTGTCAGCGCGCAACAATATGCGAGTCGCCCAGCCCACCACGGCCGCCCAGTACTTCCATCTGCTGCGCAGCCAGGTACTGCAAGAGCACGTCACCCCGCTCATCATCTTCACGCCCAAATCCCTGTTGCGGGCGGCGCACACCCGTTCAACGCTGCCCGAATTCGAGCACGGCTCGTTCCAGAGGGTCCTCGACGACCAGGTGAAGGACGCGTCCGCGATCACCCGGGTCGTCCTGGCCACCGGCAAGGTCGCCCACGAGGCCATCGCCCGGCGCGACAAGATCGGCGCCGAGGACATCGCGGTCGTTCGACTCGAGCAAATCTACCCGTGGCCCCATGAGGACCTCGCCGCGGCGCTCGAGGGCTACGTCAACCTCGAGGAACTGGTGTGGCTGCAGGAAGAACCCAAGAACATGGGCGCCTGGCCCTTCGTGCACTACGAACTGCACCGGCACCTGCGTGAGATGAAGGTGCGCCACGTGGCCCGCGCCGAATCGGCGAGTCCGGCGACGGGCAGCTCGCTCGTGCACAGCGCCGAACAGGCGGACCTGTTGGTCCGAGCAATCGGATGAGTCCTCCACGCTCGCCACGAGTACGCGTGGTCGTCGACGGCTCGAACTTCGCCACGGAAGGCCGCACGACCCCTAGCCTGGTGCAACTCGACGAAGCCGTTCGCTCCTTCCTCGAGGAGAATCCCACCGTCGAGGTCATCGTGGTCGCCGACGCCAGTTTCGAGCACCGCGTGGCGGCCGGCGAACGTGCCCGATTTAAGGAGGCCGAACTGGCGGGCGAGATCGTGACGCCGCCCGCCGGTGCCGTGGGCCGCGGTGATGCCTTCATCCTCAAGATCGCCGACCGGATCAACGGCGTCGTACTGAGCAACGACTCCTTCCAGGA
Organism: Acidimicrobiales bacterium; assembly: GCA_049793015.1. GTDB lineage: Bacteria > Actinomycetota > Acidimicrobiia > Acidimicrobiales > RAAP-2 > RAAP-2. Next base: position 3,249 of record JBARBL010000107.1, read on the forward strand.
GTTCCACGATCAATATCCGTGGCTCTTCGACATTGGGCGCCTCATCGGCGGCAAACCGGTGCCGGGGGTGGGCTGGATCTTCACGCCCCGTCAGCCGGTTCGTGGCGTAAAGAGCGGTCGCACGGCCAAGAAGCTGACGGTGGCCCTGCCCAACGGGCAGCTGCCAACCATTGGCACGACGCTGACGCCGGTCAAGCCGGTCAAGCCGGCGCTCAAGAAGGCGCCCGCCAAGAGCGCCAAGGCGCCGGCCAAGGCCGCGAAGAAGGCCGCTAAGGCGCCCGCCGAGAGCCCGACCAAGAAAACCGCGGCCAAGCACGTGGCGGTGCCACTCAAGAAAGCGCCCGCGAAGAAGGCCGCGAAGAAGGCCGCCGCGAAGGCCGCGAAGACCATCGCCAAGGCTCTCACGCCGATCGAGGCACCGATGAATGTCCAGCCGGCCGTGGTCCCGGCGGTGGCACTTCGCCGCGGGCGTCAGCCCGTGAATCCCGAGAGTGAATTCGCACTCTTTCGGGCGTCGCATCGACTGGGATCACGCGTCGAAGGCGAGGTGACGACCTTCACGTCGCACGGGGCCGTGATCAAGGTCATGTTGAAGAACGGCCAGCACGTGGAATGCTATGCCCCGACCACGCTGCTCGGCACGCCACCGCCCGCCCGAGCCCGAGACGTGTTGAAGCGTGGCGACAAGAGGACCTTCCGCTTGGTGACCGTGGACAGCGAACGCCGGATCGCCGAATTGGCGCTGCCGTGAGCGATCTCTCATTGGATCCGGTGGACTGGCTGCCCCATCGCGCGCCGTTTCTCTTCCTGGACGTCATGACGAATATCGAACCTGGCGTCAGGGCGAGCGGGACGTGGACGCTCTCGGGCGACGAGTGGTTCTTCCCCGGGCACTTCCCGGGCCGACCGACCATGCCGGGCGTACTCCTGCTCGAGTCGATCGCGCAGTGTGGCGCCGTCGTGATCTTGAGCGAACCGAAGTACGCCGGACGGCTCCCGCTCTTCGGCGGCGTCGAGCACGCCCGTTTCCGACGTCAGGTGCTACCCGGCGAGACCGTGACGCTCGAGTGCGAGATCACTCGACTGTCCGCCCGAGGGGGCAAGGGTCAGGGCCGCGCCACCGTCGAGGGTCAACTGGCCGTGGAGAGCGACCTCTTCTTCATACTCGCCGACGCCCAGTGAACGTCGCCACCTGGAACGTCAACTCCCTGACGGCCCGCTGGGCCCGGGTCGAGCAGTGGCTGGTGGAGAAGAGCCCCGACGTGCTCCTGGTCCAAGAGACCAAACAGGATGACACCAAATTCCCCTTCGGCCCGCTTCGCGCCCTCGGCTACGAGTCGGCCCACTACGGCCAGGGCCAGTGGAACGGAGTGGCGATCCTCTCGAAATCCGGGGTCGAGGGCGTGACCAAGGGTTTCGGCGACGACGACCCGGAGGCGCGCATCATCGCCGCCACTTGCTCGGGCGTGCGGTTCTACTCCTGCTACGTGCCCAACGGACGGGCCCTGGACGATCCTCACTACGCCTACAAGCTCGAGTGGCTGGGTCGACTGCGAGACCTCCTGGCCACGCGCGACCCGGAACGCCACGTGGTGGTGGGCGGTGATTTCAACGTGGCACCTCGCGACCTTGACTGCTACGACCCGAGCGTCTTCGAAGGCGCCACGCACGTCAGCGAACCGGAGCGCGCGGCGCTGCGCGCCATCGAGGCGACGGGGGTGGTCGATCTCACGAGATCACTTCACCCCGACGAGCGCCTCTACACCTGGTGGGACTACCGCAACGGGTCCTTTCACCGAGACTGGGGGCTGCGCATCGACCTTCTTCTCGTGGATCCCGGACTGTTGGCGAAGGCGACGTCCACCTACGTCGACCGTGAGGCCCGCAAGGGCGAGAAGCCCTCGGACCACGTTCCGGTGGTGGCCGACTTCGCCCTTTAGGACAGGCCTTTGGGTAGCACGGCCTCGATGAACATCGGACCGGGCGTGTTGTAGGAGCGCTGGAGGGCCGTCACCAGCTCCTGCGCCGTGGTGACGCGGACGCTCGGCACGCCTTGGGCGCTGGCCAGCGCGCACAGGTCGAGGGCGGGGTGGTCGAGCTCGAGCATTCGCTGGCTGGTCGCGCCATCGCCCGCCGCCCCGACGCGCTGGCGCTCTAAGTTGAGGATGGCGTAACTGCGATTGGAGAGCGCGACCACCGTGACGTCCAGGCTCTCGCGCGCCATGGTCCAGAGGGCCTGCAACGTGTACATCATTGAGCCGTCAGCTTCCAGGGCGAGCACGCGCTGGCCGCTGGCCACTGCGGCGCCCAGCGCGGCCGGCAGCCCGAAGCCGATCGATCCGCCGGTCAGGGTCATCAGGCGATGGGGCGGCGAGAACTGGCTCATTCCGTAAAGGTGCAGGCCGCCGGTGTTGGATTCGTCGGAGATGATGAGGTCCTCGGGGATGGTCGACGCGACGGCCGCGGCGAAGTTCAGCGTCGTGAGCTCGCCGTAGGGTGCCTCGGGCTTGTCGCCGCTCGCCGCCGTGGTTTGGGAAGCGGCGAGCCCCTCGACCAGCGCCTCAAGTGCCGACCGGGTGTCACAGCCCGGCGGCGCCAGGTTGACCACCTGGCAGCCGTCACTGACCAAGCGGCTCTT
>JBARBL010000108.1:0-38499 GCA_049793015.1 Acidimicrobiales bacterium
GCACCACCTCGCAGTTGGTGCCGATGTCGAGGAACAAGCGCATGCGCGAATCGCGGTCCATGCCCGAGGCGAGCAGCCCGGCCACGATGTCGCCGCCCACGTACGCGCCGAAGGCGGGGAACAGCACCGCCCGGGCCCGCTCGTGCACCCGCACGCCCACCTGTTCGGCCAGCACCTCGGGGAAGAGCTTGGTGGACATGATGAAGGGCGCCACGCCCAGCGGTTCGGGGTCGATGCCGAGCGCGATGTGCGTCATGGTGGCGTTGCCGGCGATGGCCACCTCGTACACGTCGCTCGGCGACACGCCGCCCTGCGCACACACCGCCTGGGCCAGTTCGTCCAGCGCCTCGTGGGCCAGGCCGGACAGCTTGGCCAGCGCGTCGGGGTCCATCATGATCGCGCTGATGCGCGTGATGACGTCGGCGCCGAAGGGCTGCTGCTTGTTGAGCATGGACTGCACCGCCACCGGCATGCCGGTCGACAGGTCGAGCAGCGTCGCGACGACGGTCGTCGTCCCCAGGTCGAAGGCGATGGCAAAGATCCTCGAGGTGGTGTCGCCCGGCTCCACGGCGATGAGCACGTCGTCGACGACGACCGCGGTGACCTTGAAGTCGCTGGCGCGAAGCGTGCGCCCGAGGCCCCGCAGGACCGCAAGCTCCACCTTGAGTTCAAGGTCGTCGAGCGCGGCGAACAGCCGCTCGAGGTCGGGCGCCTGGTCCGACAGCGACGGCTCGCCCAGTTCGACGTAGCGCTTCTGGACGGCGGGGCGAAGGATCACCTTTCGACCCACGCCGACCGTGGCGGCCTTGGGCCTGGTGACCAGTTCGGGCACCTCCACGCGCAGGTCGGTCGCCACCTCGACGCGGCAGGCCAGTCGCCACCCCGCGCGCAGTTCCTCGGTGGAAAAGGCCCGGGTGTCGAGGTTGGTGATGGGCGCGACACCCTCGATCACCTGGACCTTGCACTTGCGACAGGTGCCGTGCCCGCCGCACGTCGAATCGATGGCGATGCCGTTCCAGCTCGCCGCGTCGAAGAGCATCACCCCCGGCGGGACTCGAACCTTACGGTTGGACGGTTCGAAGAGCAGGTCGAAGCGTCCTCGACCGTCGTGGACCGACTCGCTGGGCGCGAGATTGGTCACGAGTCGAGCGCGGCCTGTCGGGCCCGGTGCGACGCGATCCACGCCGCGCCCCACGCGTCGTGGTCGAGCAGCAGGTCGGCGGCCTGGACCGCGCGCACGAGCTGGGGTGAGCGCGCGTCCATGATCGCGCTGGTGAGGCCGGCCTTCATGGCCATGGGCAGGAACGTGGCGCCTATCGTCGCGCGGTCCGGCATGCCGAAGGAGACGTTCGATGCCCCGAGGGTCATGTTGAGACCAAACTCCTCGTGGATGAGCGCGATGGTCTCTAAGGTCCGCACCACCAGCGAGGTGTCAGCCCCGATGGGCATGGCCAGCGGATCGATCAGGATGTCCTCGATGTTGATGCCGTAAGTGCCGGTCGCCACTTGAACGATCTTGCGCGTGAGCTCCAGGCGCCGCTCGGGCTCTAAGGGGATCTCGAACTCGTCGTTGGGCAGGGCGATGATCGCGGCCCCGTAACGCTTGACGAGGGGGAGGATGGCCTCCATGCGATCGTCCTCCGCGGTGACCGAGTTGACCAGGGCCTTGCCCTGGTAGGTGGCCAGTCCGGCGTCGAGCGCCTCGATCACCGACGAGTCGATGCACAGGGGCAGGACGGTGAGACTCTGGATCAGCGTGACCGCTCGGACCATGAGGTCGACTTCGTCGGCCAGCGGCACCCCCATGTTGACGTCGAGCACCATGGCCCCGCCCTCGACCTGCTGGGCGACGTCGAGGGCGATCCGCGACAGGTCGTCCGCGCGCAGCTGCTCCTGGAAGATCTTTCGCCCGGTGGGGTTGATCCTCTCGCCGATGATGCAGAACGGCTGGTCGTCGCCGATCACGACCTCGCGTCCGGGCGACGAAAGGTGCGTGTGCATGACCTAGGCCGACACGGTAGCGCGGCGGCGCATGAGCAGGTCCTTGGCCAGCTTCACCGCGGCCGACGCATCCGACGCGTAGCCGTCCGCCCCGACGGCGTCGGCGTACTCCTGGGTGACCGGGGCGCCGCCCACCATAACGATGACCTGCTCGCGCAGGCCGGCCTTCTCGAGCGCGTTCATGTTGGCCTTGAACATCGGCATGGTGGTGGTGAGGAAGGCCGAGAAGCCGACGATGTCGGGCTTGTGTTCTTGGATGGCCTCCACGAACTTCTCGGGCGCCACCTGGACGCCCAGGTCGATGACCTGAAACCCGGCGCCTTCCAGCATGATGTCCACCAGGTTCTTGCCGATGTCGTGCACGTCGCCCTTGACGGTGCCCATGACGAAGGTGCCCACGGGCTCGACGCCGGTCTCGGCCAGCAGGGGACGCAGCAGGTCGAGGGCCCCCGCCATCGCGCGACCGGCGATGAGCATCTCGGGCACGAAGAAGTCGCCGCGTTCGAAGCGCGCGCCCACCTCTTCGAGCGAGGGGATCAGGGCGTCGAAAAGCAGGGTCTCCGGGTCGAGGCCCATCTCGAGGCCGGCCCGGGTGAGGTCGAGCACGGCGGGGGCGTTGCCGACCAGGGTCGACTCGTACATCTCCTTGAGCAGCTCATCGCGGTTCACGTCACACCTTCTTTCTCTTGTAGGTAGCCCAGCACCGACGAGAGGGCGTCGGCTTCGCTTACGCACTGCGCCGCGACCTCGCTGATGCGCGACGGACTGAAACGCGTGGTGGGCCCGGTCACCGACACGGCCGCCACGACCACGCCGTCGTGGCGCCGCACGGGTGCCGCGATCGCGGTGAGCCCGGTCTCGAGCTCCTCGTCGGTCACCGCGTACCCGCGTTCGCGCACCAGCACCAGTTCCTCCTCGAGCACGGCGCGCACGGTGATGGTCTTGGGCGTGAGCCGCTCGAGTCGTCCGCCCGGCAATGACGAGGCGTTGAAGGCCAGGAACACCTTGCCGAGGGCCGTGCAGTGCATGGGCACCGAACGTCCCAGCCAGTTCGTCCCGCCGAGCACGAAGCGGCTGTCCACCTGGGCGATCTGTTCGACCATGCCGTTGCGCACCACCCCTAAGTTGATGGTCTCGTGGGTCAGTTCGCCCAACTGCTCCAGGTAGACCATGGCGACCGCCACCAGGTCGGTCTCGGCGTTGCCGCGCAGCGCGTACTTGACGAAGGCGTCACCGGGGCTGAAGGCCCCGCCCGGCTCGCGACGAAGCAGACCGTTTCGTTCGAGCGCCGAGAGGATGCGCGAGGTCGTGCTCTTGGCCAGTCCGGTCGACGCCGCGAGCTCGCTGAAGGTCACCGATCCCGAGGCGTCGACCACCCGCATGAGCAGGGTGGCGGCGCGGTCGATAGCTTGCGATCCTGAGGGTCTGGTCATGGCATTCACGTGCACTCGTTCCACACTACAATACGGAGTTTTACAATGTGAACCAAAAAGGCCCGGCCAGGAGTGCTTAACTAGTCACGGTCCCCGAGAGAACGAGGTGGCGATGTTCGTCAACAAGATGGCCCGCTACGAGTTGCTCTCCCCCGAGGCCCTCGAGATCCTCGACCGGGGCTGGCGGCGCATCGTCTCGGAGATCGGGGTGCAGTTCGTCAAGCCCGAGGCCGTAGAGCTCTTCCGCCAGGCCGGCCAGGTCGTCGACGGCCAGACGGTGAAGCTGGACCCCGAGTTCGTGCTGGCCCAGGTCGCCAAGGCCCCCAAGGAGTTCGACGTGCAGGCCCGCAACCCCGCCAACACGGTGCACATCGGGGGCGACCACATGGTCTTCGGCGGCGTGTACGGGCCGCCCTTCGTGCGCGAGGGCCAGGTACGGCGCGAGGCCACCATGGAGGACTTCAGGAAGTTCACCATGCTGGCCCAGAGCTTCCCCGAACTCGACACGGCGGGCGGAATCATCTGCGAACCCAACGACGCGCCGCTCGACTCGCGCCACCTCGACATGATCTTCGCCCTGCAGACCCTGACCGACAAGTTCTACATGGGCAACGTGGTCTCGGGCGTCAACGCGCTCGACACCATCAGGATGACCGAGATCCTCTTCGGCGGCCGCGAGAGCATTGCGGCGACGCCGGCCACCGTCTCGCTGATCAACTGCAACTCGCCGCTGCGCTGGGACGACCGGATGCTCGACGCGCAGTTCGAGTACAACCTGGCGAACCAGCCCGTCATCCTCACGCCCTTCCTGCTCATGGGCGCGATGTCGCCCGTGACCATCCCCGCCGCCCTCGTCCAGCAGCTGGCCGAGGCGTTGTCGGGCATCGCGCTGGCCCAGCTCATCCGCCCGGGCTGTCCGGTCATCTTCGGGTCGTTCCTCTCCAACATCGACATGCAGTCGGGCTCGCCGTGCTTCGGCACGCCCGAGTCGGCGATCGGCCTGCTGTGCACCGGGCAGCTGGCCCGCTACTTCGGTCTGCCCTTCCGCACCGGCGGCGGGCTCAACTCGAGCCAGATGCCCGACGCCCAGGCCGCGTACGAATCACTCATGACCATGATGCCAACGTTCCTGACCGGCACGAACATGGTGATGCACGCCGCCGGATGGTTAGAGGGCGGGCTGGTGAGCTGCTACGAGAAGTTCATCATCGACATCGAGCTGCTGCGCATGCTGCGCGTCGAATTCACGCCCCTGGAGATCGACGAGGCCTCGCTGGCCTTCGACGCGCACTTAGAGGTCGGCCACGGCGGGCACTTCCTCGGCGCCGAGCACACCATGACCCGGTTTCGCGACTGCTTCTACCGTCCCCTGCTCTCCTCGTCGAAGAACTACGAACGCTGGGCTCGCGAAGGTTCCCTCGACGCCAGCGCCCGGGCCGCCGCGATCTGCCAGTCGACGCTCGACGCCTACGAGGCGCCGCCACTCGACGACGCCATCCGCTTAGAGCTCGAGGAGTACGTCACCCGTCGCCGCGCGGAACTCGGTGACTGATGGATCCCGCATCGGACGACGCCTCGTCGCTGCACGAATGAGCACGGCGGCGTCTCACCTCGGTGTGAAATCGTTGGTCCACCACCACCCAGAAAGGCAAGAATGGCCAGCATGAACGAAGCAAACTCGCGGGCCCGGGCGGTCATCATCGGTGCCGGAATCGTCGGCAACTCCCTCGCCTGCCATCTCGCCCGGTTGGGCTGGCGCGACCTGGTGCTGGTGGACAAGGGACCGATGCCCAACCCCGGCGGATCGACCGGCCACGCCTCCAACTTCATCTTCCCCGTCGACTACTCGCGCATGATGACCCGCCTGACTGAGGACAGCACCGAACAGTACAAGGAACTAGGCGTCTTCACCGAGAGCGGCGGCATTGAGGTCGCGCGAAGCGACGCCCGTCGCCAGGAGCTTCGCCGACGGGCCTCGGCCGCGACCGCATGGGGCGTGCGCCACGAATTGTTGAGCCCGCAGGGCGTCGCGGCCCTGGTCCCCTACCTCGACCCCGCGTCCATCCTCGAGGGCCTGTACTTCCCCACCGTCGGCGTCGTCGACTCGTTGCGAGCCGGCACGCTCATGCGCGAGGAGGCCCAGCACTCGGGCGCCCTACAGGTCCTCGCGAACACCGAGATCCTGGGCCTCGAGCTGAGCGACGACGGCAGCTGCATAAAGGCCGTGCGCACCAGCGCGGGCGACATCGCGACCGACGTCGTGGCGATCTGCTGCGGCGTGTGGAGCCCGCGGATCGCACGAATGGCCGGGGCCTCGATCCCGCTCACGCCCATCGTGCACCAGATGATCAGCGTCGGTCCCATCCCCCTGTTCGCCAACACCGTGGGCGAAATCGCCTACCCCATCATCCGCGACATGGACACCAACATGTACGAGCGACAGCACGGCGGGGACTTAGAGGTCGGCTCCTACGCGCACCGCCCGATCATCGTGCGCCCCGACGAGATCCCTTCGATCGAGCAGTCCGTGCTCTCACCCACCGAGATGCCCTTCACCCAGGACGACTTCGACCCGCAGCTTCAGGACGCCCTCGAGCTGATGCCAGAACTGCTAGGTGACGAGAAGGTCGGCGTGCGCTACGCCATCAACGGGCTGATCTCGATGACCCCTGACGGCCATCCCGTGCTCGGCGAGACCCCCGAGGTGAAGGGGCTATGGTCGGTGGCCGCCAGCTGGATCAAGGAGGGGCCGGGCATCGCCCGTGCGGTCGCCGAGTGGATGAACGGCGACGTGCCCGAGATCGACCTGCACGAGGCCGACGTCGCGCGCTTCTACCCCCACCAGCGAACCAGCGAGCACGTGACCAACCGGGCCCGCGAGGGCTTCAACAAGATGTACGGCATCGTGCACCCGGCCGAGCAGTGGGAGTCGGGACGGCCCACCCGGCGCAGCCCCGTCTACGAGCAGGAGCGCGAACTCGGCGCCGTGTTCTTCGAGACCGCGGGCTGGGAGCGACCCTACTGGTACCGGAGCAACGAGAACCTGCTCGAGCGCTTCGGCGAGCGGGTCCAGGATCGCCCCGGCGAGTGGGACGCCCGCTGGTGGTCGCCCATCATCAACGCCGAGCACCTCGCCCTGCGCGAGAGCTGCGGGCTGGTCGACCTGTCGGCCTTCGTGGTGCTCGACGTCACCGGCCCCGGGGCCCTCGACGCCCTGCAGGCGCTCACCGTCGCGCAGATGAACGTCGCGGTGGGCCGGGTCGTCTACACCTCCCTGCTCGACGAGCGCGGCGGGTTCAAGTCCGATCTGACCATCATGCGCCTGGGCGCCCACCGGTTCCGCATCGTCACGGGCGGTTCGACCGGCATGACCGAGAAGAAATGGATCAGCGACCACTTGCCCGAGGACGGCTCGGCCCAGTTGAGCGACCTGACGTCGGCCTGGGCCACCTTCGGGCTCTGGGGGCCCAACGCCCGCGACATCCTGTCGGCGTGCACCGAGGACGACGTCTCACATGCCGGGTTTCCCTTCGGCAACTGTCGAACGATCGAGCTGGGCGGCGTGGCGGTCCTGGCGTCGCGGATCTCCTACGTCGGCGAGCTGGGCTGGGAGCTCTACGTGCCCCTCGAACAAGGGGCCAAGGTGTGGGACACGCTCTGGCGCGTCGGCCAGGACCACGGCTTGATCGCCGTCGGCATCGGCGTCTACGCCACGACCGGGCGCCTCGAGAAGGCGTACCGGGCGCTGGGCAACGAACTGACGTCCGAGTACACCATCGTCGAGGCGGGCATGGCCCGTCCAACGGTCAAGAAGGAGGACTTCATCGGGCGCGACGCTTATCTCCAGCAGCGCACCGAAGAGCCCGTGGCGCTGCTGTGCACGTTGACCGTCGACGACCACCGGTCCTCCAGCGGCGAACTGCGCTACATGCTGGGCGGCGAGCCGATCCTGAGCGCCCAGGGCGATCGCCTGGTCGACGCCAAGGGGCGGCCATCGTACGTGACGAGCGCCGGTTCGGGGCCCTCGGTGGGACGGCACATCCTCCTGGCCTACCTGCCCGCGGAAGTGGCGACGGAGGGAACAACGCTACTGGTCGAATACCTCGGGGAGCGCTACCCGGTCACCGTCGCGACCGTCGGGTCCGCCCCGCTGTTCGACCCGGAGAACGAACGGGTCAGAAGCTAGCCGTCGTGAACGTCCTGGTCTGCGTCAAGCGAGTACCGATGGTGGGAGCCCGGATCGCCCTGACGCGCGACGCCCAGGCAGTCGATACCCGCCAGCTCGGCTTCACCATGAGTCCCCACGAAGAGTGCGCCGTCGAAGAGGCGGTGCGGATCGTCGAATCACACGGCGGGGCCGTGTCGGTCATCACGCTCGGGCCGCCCGAGGCGAGCGAGCAACTGCGCGACGCGGCCGCCATCGGCGCGACGCGCCTGATCCATCTGGTGGACGAGCGCGAATGGGATCCCATCAACACGGCCGACGCCCTGGTCGACGCCGTGCGCTCCCTCGAGGCGGACGGCGAGCCATTTGACATCATCCTGTTCGGCAACGAGGCGCCCGACACAGGTGACTACCAGGTGGGCATCCGGGTGGCCCACGCACTGGACCGACCCTGCGCGAGCGGCATCAAGAACCTCGAGCTGGACACCGATCGCGTTCGCGCCCGCCGCGAGTTTCGCGGCGGTGACGAACTCTTCGAACTCACCACCCCCTGCGTGGTCAGCGTGAAGGAGGGGATCAACCTCCCGCGCTACCCCTCGCTGCCGGGACGAGTGCGGGCCAAGAAGGCGGCCGTGCTCGAGATCGAACCCGCGTGGCGTGAAGGCCACGTCCACCTCGAGGGCCTCTCGGTGCCCTCAGTACAGCGCGAACGGGCCGAGATCCTCGGTTCGGGGGTCGACGCGGTGCCGGCCCTGCTCGCCCTGCTCGATCGACTCGGAGTCCTGCCATGACCGCCGGAGTGCTCTGCCTGGTCGAGCACGATGAGGGGGGCGTCATCGAGGCGTCGTTGAGGGAACTCAGCGTCGGGCGTCGACTCGCGGCGTCCTCGGGCGTCGGTCTCGGCGCCGTGCTGATCGGTCCCAGCGTCGAGGGCACGCTCGCGGCGCTGGGGGACTTCGGCGTCGACGACGTCTACCTCGTGACCGGCGACTCGTTGAACGCCTTCGCGCCGGTCGCGTGGGCCCGTTCGCTGCTCGACGTCGCCGGGCTAACGGACGCCAGCGCGGTGGTCGCGGCCGGCACCGACCGCGGCAACGAGGTGATGGCCCACGCCGGAGCGTTGAGCGGCCTCGTGATGGTGGCCAACTGCTTCGACGCCCGGCGAGACGGCGACACCCTGCACTTCTCTCGTCAACGCTGGGCCGGCAGCTTGATCGAACAGTCGCATCTCGAGGCTCGGCTGGCGCTGCTCACCGTGGCCTTCGACGGTGTAAGTGCCGAGAAGGTAGAGGCCCCGACCACGACCACCGTCCACCAGCACCAACCCACCTTTCAAGACGGCGACCTCGACCTGCGCGTCGTCGAATGGAAGGACCGCAGCGCCGGGATCTCGCTCGCCGACGCGCGCGTCGTGGTGGGTGGCGGACGCGGTGTGGGCAGCGCGGAAGGTTTCGCGGCCTTGGAGGAGTTGGCGCAATTGCTCGGGGGTGCGGTGGGCGTCTCGCGGGCCGTCACCAGCCTCGGCTGGCGCCCCCACAACCAGCAGGTCGGACAGACCGGCACGCGCATCTCACCCGAGCTGTACCTGGTGAGCGGCATCAGCGGCGCCACCCAGCACCTGGCCGGATGCCAGAGCGCCAAGCACGTGGTGGCCATCAACACCGACCCCGACGCGCCGATCATCTCGCGGGCCGACTACGCGGTCATCGGCGACCTCAACGCCGTCATCCCGGCCCTGATCGACGCCATACGCCAGCGGGGCGCGACCGGCCCTTAACCCGGCGCCTCGGTGTCCGGTTCCTCCCCGCGACGAAAGAAGCCCGCCGTCGACGGCCCGAGCGGCGTGTTGCCCAGGATGAGGTCGGCCGCCTTCTCCGCCACCATCATCACCGGGGCGAAGATATTGGCGTTGGTGACGTAAGGCATCACCGACGCGTCAACCACCCGCAGGCCCTCGAGCCCGTGGACCTGCAGGCTCATCGGGTCGACCACGGCCATGTCGTCGACCCCCATCTTGGCGGTGCACGAGGGGTGCAGGGCCGTTTCGCCGTCTCTCGCCACCCACTCGAGGATCTGCTGGTCGGTCGTGACCTGCGGTCCCGGCGAGAGTTCGCCGCCGTTGAACTCATCGAAGGCCGGCTGGGTCAGAATGTGGCGCGCGACGCGCACCGCCTCCACCCACTCGCGGCGGTCCTGGTCGGTTGAGAGATAGTTGAAGCGCAGGGCCGGGTGGACCGTGGGGTCGAGCGAGGTGATCTTGACCGAACCGCGCGAGTTCGAGTACATCGGCCCGATGTGCACCTGGTAACCGTGCCCGCCCGCCGGCGCCGAACCGTCGTAGCGGATGGCGATGGGCAGGAAATGGAACATCAAGTTGGGGTAGGCCACGTCATCGTTGCTGCGCGCGAACCCCCCGCCCTCGAAGTGGTTCGTGGCCCCCGGGCCCGAGCGCAGGAACAGCCACTTGGCGCCGACCATCGGGCGGTTGCGCCACTTGAGGGCTGGCGCGACGGACACCGGCTGGGTGCACGAGTACTGGATGTAGACCTCGAGGTGGTCCTGGAGGTTCTCGCCCACGCCGGGCAGGTCCGCCACGACCGGCGCCCCGAGCGCCTGCAGCTCGTCCGCGTTGCCCACCCCCGAGAGCTGCAACAGTTGGGGCGAGTTGAAGGCGCCGCCGCAGAGGATCACTTCCTTGCCGAAGACCTTGCGCACCTGGCCACCTTCGCGCACCTCCACGCCGACCGCCCGGGTGCCTTCAAAAAGCACCCGGTTCACCATGACCCGGCACCGGACCTCCAAGTTGGCGCGGCTCATCACGGGGTGCAGGTAGGCACGGGCCGCGCTCAGGCGTCGTCCCCGGTGGATTGTCCGGTCGAAGGGGGCGAAGCCCTCCTGGCGAAAGCCGTTGACGTCGTTCGTGAGCTGGTAGCCGCCCTCCTGCACCGCGCGAAAGAAGGCCTTGAACAGCGGGCTCGAGGCCGGTCCGCGCTCGAGCACCAGGGGGCCCGTGGCGCCGCGGTACTCGTCGCCCCCCGCGAGGCAGTTCTCCATTCTCTTGAAGTACGGCAGGCAGTGCGCGTAGTCCCACGTCGACATCCCGGGGTCGCCGGCCCACCGCTCAAAGTCCATCGGATTGCCGCGCTGGAAGATCATGCCGTTGATGCTGCTCGAACCGCCCAACAACTTGCCCCGCGCGTGGTAGATCTTGCGCCCGCCCATGTGGGTCTCGGGCTCTGACTCGTACTTCCAGTCGTAGAAGCGGTTCCCGATGGGGATGGTGAGGGCCGCGGGCATGTGGACGAAGACGTCCCACTTGTAGTCGAGGCGGCCGGCTTCGAGGACCAGGACCTGCGAGGAACGGTCGGCGCTCAGCCGGTTGGCCAGCGCGCTGCCCGCCGAGCCGCCCCCCACGATGATGAAGTCGTACTGATCGCGCTTCATGAGCCCCTCCGTGACGTGACCTCATCAAGAGGCTTCATTGGGTGCTGGCGCCCAATCGTTGGCCCCTAGGTTTAGGCGCCATTTTCCTTCGCGTCAAGTGTCGCGACAACGAGCAGGTGGCGCCGAATGATCCCCGACAATGTCAACGCGGCTCGCAGATCACGAGTGGTATCTGACGAGAGGTTCGCCGTCGGTAACTTCCGTAGGGCTTGTAGGCGGCAACAATATGCGGCCACAGCTCAGCCGCCTCCTCCTCGCTCGCCACGCGCGCGCTCATTGGCCTTCGACGTCCGCGCATGGTGACGTCGACGTCGGGGTGGGCCTTCAGATTTCTGTACCAATCGGGATCCCGGTCATCCCCACCCTTCGAGGCCACCAGGATGACCTTTTCACCATCGACCACTGGCGACGTCAGCATCGTCGAGATCGTGCGGCCCGATCGACGACCGACGGTGAACAACTCGACGGCCGGCATCCCGAACGCCGACGCTCCTACCCGACCGCGACTCAGATGCAGGATCGCGCGGTGCGTCTTGTTCAAGGCACGGAATCCGACGTCCTTGACGAAAGGTGGGAGAGGCACGCGACGACGCTAGCCGTTTGTGGCCACGGGACCGGACCCGCGAACGCCGCGGATCGTTATCGCGCGGCCCGCGAAGGGTCGATCGCCTTTTCTTTGTACATGAGACGGTCAGCCTCGGCGATGATGTCGTCCTCGCTCGGCGTGTCCTTGTTGATCTCGACCAATCCGATACTCGCGTCGAGCCTGATCTTGGCCGCGCCTTCGATGTTGACGACGCACGAATTGATTAGTTTCTTCAATCCGTCCGCGATGCCCTGCGCGTTGTCGACGCGGGCGTAGGGCATCACGATGGCGAACTCGTCACCGCCGATTCGCGCCACCATGTCACTGTCGCGCAGTCGGCCCCGCAGGGCGGAGGCAACGGACTTGAGGACCTGGTCGCCGACTTTGTGGCCGTGGCGGTCGTTGATCTGCTTGAAGCCGTTGAGGTCGATCATCATCAAGACGGCGTGTTCGCCGTATCGATGAGCCCGCTCGACCTGTTCGGCGATATCACGATCGAACCGGCGGCGATTGCGCAGGCCCGTCAAGGCGTCGCGCTCGGACAGCTCGATGAGTTGCTCTTGGTAGCGCACTCGTTCAGTGATGTTGCGCGCGATCGTCGACGCGCCGGTCACCTCGCCGCTCAATGTGCGGATCGGTGAGACGGTGAGCGAGACGTTGACCTGCGTACCGTCCTTTCGCGAGCGCACCGTCTCGTGGTTCTCGATTATCTCACCCGATCGGACGCGCCGCAGGATGTCGGGCATCTCGTTGTCGTGATTGGGGGGCACCAGCAGTGAGGTCGAACGACCGATGACTTCGTGCGCGGCGTAGCCGTAGAGGCGCTGCGCGCCGGCGTTCCAACTCACGATGATGCCATCGAGAGTCTTGCCGATGATGGCGTCCTGGGAGAACTCGACCACGGACCTGAAGTGCGCCGCCTCCACCTCCATCCGCCGCCGTTCGGAGATGTCGCGAATGAAGCTCGTGAAGAGGGTCCCGTGCGTGGTCTCCAATGAGCCGATGGAGATCTCGACCGAGAATTCGGAGCCGTCGGCGCGCAGACCGTGCATATCCATGTCCTCGCGGGCCTCTCGGCTCAGGGGGTTCACCAGGAATCGCGCGCGATGACTTTGGTGGGTGTCACGGACCCGCTCCGGCATGAGCATCTCGACGTGCTCACCCAACAGAATTTCGCGTCGATAGCCGAAGAGCTCTTCGGTCTGGGCGTTCACCGTGACGATGACGCCTTCGGCATCGACGATGACCACGGCATCAGGAGCGGTCTCGATGAATCTGCTGGCCAGACCCAGGTCATACCGTTGAGCATCAACTACGGCCATTGGTGACACCTTCACGCCTCGATACCGGAGTTTTCAGCGTCACGCCACATCACGAATGTCGACCATTGCGTCGACGACCGTCAATCAAGAGTGATCTCTAAAGTCACCGCTTATCGAACGCTATCGGGCGAATCACACATTTCCATGGGGATGACCTCTTCGCAGAAGTCTCGGACCGGCAATTGTTCGCCGATTGCGACGAACGAGTGATTCCACTCTCGCCGTACAGCCACGCCACCCGGATTGAGACCACGCTCGTTGGCGAGCTCGATTGAGGGGTTGAGGTCCAGCGAGCAGCAGTCGCTCACGCCCCCGCGTAACGGTAGACCACGGAAAGATCAAGGTCGCCCGCGCCATCCGCCACGGCGCGTTGCCACGCGCCGATGAGGCTCTCGGTCAGCACCAGCTCTTTGTCCACGCTTCGCGCTGCGTCGAGAGCCAGTAGGGCGTCCTTCACCGCGTTCTTCAACGCGAAGTTAGACGTGAAATCACCGTCAAGCATGCTGCGGGCCTTGGCGACCGCATACGACGATCCGGTTGGTGCATCCGCGAGAATCTCGACAATGGCTCGCGGGTCGAGACCAAGGGCCTGAGAGAACTTAAGGGTCTCGACGACCATCTCCACGAGGTCGACCAACCAATTGTTGAGCACGAGCTTCGCGCGGGTGCCCGCACCCGCAGCTCCCAGCCAGAACGTGTGGCTGCCCAGCGCTGCAAAGAGTGGCTCAGTGATTGAGTGAGTCTCTTCGGGCCCACTGGCCAGAATTATCAACTGGCCAGCTGTTGCGGGTCCCACGCTTCCCGACACCGGCGCGTCGACGTACAGCACCTCCGAATCGATGGCAACCTTTCGCAACCGCTCTGTCCATTCAATGCCAATCGTTCCCATCTGCACCCACACGGTCCCACTGGTCAGGATGTCGAAGGCGCCCGTCGAGCCACGTAATACGGTCTCAGTCGTAGGCCCGTCTGGCAACATCGTGATGACCACGTCGGCGCGATCGGCCGCCACCGCTGGGGTGGACGCCTCGGTCCCGCCACGCTCAACAAGCTCCTTGACGCGTTCTTTCGATCGGTTCCACACCCGGACGTTGAAGCCCGCCGAGATCAAGCGCGACGCCATTGGAGTCCCCATCTGACCTAGGCCCAGAAAGGCGATGGTTAGGTCATTGGCTTTCTGATTCTTCACCCTGCTCTCCTTCGCTCGCTACGGAACATGCTGAGCGTACCGCCGCCGATCAACTTTTTCCTCGGCCGTCGAAGTCAGTGGGAAGGAGATGCCACGTCCGCGGAGGCGTGGCGGAGAGGGTCTTGGCGGCGTCTTCGTAGTCGCGGTCGGCAGGGGTGAGCCGTTCGCGGTGCTGACGCAGGTGCTCGTCCCATGAGGAAACGAAGAAAATCTCCTCGAAGTCGTCGGGCTGCTCGCCGTTGTGAAAGAGGCCCCAATCGGTAGCGCCCGTGCGCAAGCGCGACTCGCGGACGCGCCTCATGGCCCTCATGAAATCCGTCACCCGCTCGGGCGGGATCGAATAGGTCGTCCTCACTATGACTGGGCCCGTGTCCAAGTCCATCTCGACGTCGACGATCGGATCGGGTCGAACCACGGTGGTTCGGTCCATGCTCGATGTTTCAAAGAGCGGCCAGAGGGGTACCGACGCCGTGCCGACGGCCAGCAATCCGGCGGCTACGAGGAAGGAAGTAGTCAGTCCGAACGCGTCGGCCAGGACGCCCCACACGAGAGCGCCGAGGCCCTGCGCGCCGAAGAGCACCATCTGGTAGATGGACAGCCCCCGTGCGCGGACCCATACCGGCAGGAAGAGCTGGAGCGACGTATTCAGCGTGGCGAGCATCCAGACCCAGGTCATCCCAGTGGGAATCAGGACCAGCACGACGCCGATCGTCGAGCGCAGCAGAGCCACCACGACGAGAGCGACGCAGAAGACGGCGCCGGCCAGTCCGACCAGGCCGTTCGACGACAGCCGCGTTCTCACTCGCGAGAGCACGAACGCCCCGGCTATGGCCCCGACCCCGAGGGCGCCGAGCAAGAGCCCGTACCCGCTGGGACCGAGTCCGAGGTGACGGCTTGCCACGAGAGGTAGCAAACCCCACAAGGCACTCGCCGGGAACAGAAACAGGGTCGCACGGAGCAGGATCCGCCGGACGACCGGCGCGTACCGGACATAGCGACCGCCGGCGCGCAGAGCGGATAAGAAGCGTTCGGGGAGCTCAGGCGTCATGTTCGTGGTCGGCCGCCACAGCGCGACGACGATGCCGTAGACGAGGAATGTCCCCGCGTTCAGTGCGAAGTCTGCGCCGACCCCGAGATGGGCGATCAGAATGCCGGCAATTGCTGGACCCACTGCGCGGGCGATGTTGACATTGATCGAGTTGAGTTGGACGGCGGAGGGCACGTCTTCACGCGGGACAAGCACCGGCACGAGGGACTGGTAGGCGGGCGTGATGAAGACCGAACCCGACCCGATCACAAACGTGAACATCAAGAGCAAGGGGGGTGAGATCTGCCCGGCGAACGTGAGCGCTGCCAGGGCACCTCCGGCAATGGCAAGTCCACTTTGAACCGCAATGAGCAAATGGCGCCGGTTGAGAGTATCGGCGAGCACGCCACCCACAATGGCGAAGAGCACGTCGGGAAGCATGTCGGCGGTCTGGACCAGCGACACCAGGATGGCGGCGTGCGCGGCGTGTACGAGCAACCATTGGGCGCCTACAGTTTGCATCCACGTGCCAACGTTGCTCACAAGAGTGGCCAGCCAGAGCCAGCGAAAAACCTTGACTCGAAGTGGTGCCCAGGTCGACGAAGCGGCGACTGGCCGTGTCATCGCGCGGTTAATAACCGAGTACGGAGCGTTTCCACCCGGAAAGATTACGCCGACTAGCGAACTCGTGCTGAAATTTTCAACTCGCACTATCTAACTTGAACAGTGGCCCCGCAAGTTCGAAACAGTTGCTACAGGTTGCTTCGTCACAACCGCATCTCCACGATCGGCGCTTGAACCCCCGCGAGTTGGGACCACTGAGGTTCCTCGGAGTGCAGAGGCGCGTACCGGCCTCTTTTTACATCGACGCTATCTGGAACGCGACACTCCAAGACAACGATGGGGGCCAACCTTCGAACTGAGTGCGTGACCGACGGCGTTAAGAGCTTTGACACTTCAAAGAATAGGAAATCGGAGCAGACGCTGGGACTACCGGGATAACCCGTCGTCCCTCGACCTCGGTCGTAGCTCTGGGAACATCTCTTCGAGTAAGAACTGAACTCGAGGAAGAATCTGGTCTTGCGGGTAGTACGAGACGAGCACCGCCAGCCCCTCTTCAGCTGTTGAGAATCCGCAGATTGCGTAGAGCGTCCTGATGTCGTCGCGGTCACGCTCGGTTCGAGAGGCCATCAATTTCATGGCGAGCAAGAACTTGGGTGACGCCGCAGCGACGTGGAGACTCTTCCCTTCATAGACGCCCACTTGTTCGACATCGACACCTGGAATGAACCCTTTTACCCCATCGTTGAGCCAGTCCTCTTCAAGACCGAGGTCTTGCGCCACCCGAGCCGCCGCAATTCGAACTTCGTTGGCAGCAACAAAGACCGCATCCACGTCGGTCGTGGCACGCCGGGCATCGTACGCAACCGCCATCGCGGCACAGCCAACAACGAAGACGTCGGCCTCGACGCCCATGCGTCCCAGTTCCTCATCCAGGTGCTCAAACGCAGTGATGAATTCGTTACGTCCTAGGAGGGTCATCAGGCGTACGTCAGGGCCCCTTGCGTCAGGAATACTCCCCGACGCTTGAACGAGATGGGGCTGTGCACAATGGCATCCGCATGCAGTGATTTCATTCCGGATACGAACCAGAACTCATCAAGGAAGTACTCCGGATCGTTGACCCAACCAGGAGCGAGTTTGCGATGTGTAGCGCACGCGTATTCGACGATGCCGGCCAGCATCGCGTCATAGCGCGCACTGCCCGTGGGCGCCGGCCGAGGCGAGACCATGCGCTCGCGAGTGGGCCAGTCCGCCTTGTCGTAGAACTCCAGAAAGCGAGCAATGATTCGAAACGCTGAACTGGTGTCACCCTTCGTCAGGCATTGGCTGACCTCGGCCGCGACGTCTTGAATATCGGGAGCCTGCCACATTGTTATTTCATCGTACGACGAGGTCCTCACAATTCTGCGAAAGCCGTGAAAAACGCAGTCCCAACGGGATTCGAACCCGTGCCTCCACCTTGAGAGGGTGATGTCCTAGGCCACTAGACGATGGGACCATGAAGCGAGCAGGAATCGTAACTCCTGCTCAATTCGCTCGGGGGCAAGGACTCGAACCCTGAATAACTGGACCAGAACCAGTTGTGTTGCCAATTACACCACCCCCGAAGGGCTTGGCAATCTTATCTGAGTCGGCCGCTCACCTGCCAGACAGTGAACTGACGCTGGCCGCCGAGGAAGTCCACGAGCTCAGCGTGCCGTAACCAATGACGCGACCCACACCCACCGCCAAAGTCTCTTTGAGGTAGTAGAGCCACAGCGAGAAGTGGATGGTGGGTGAGTCCGACACTGGCGAGGGCTGCGGCTTGAGGCCCTGCGCGGAGGAAATGGCCATGGCGCGGTACTCGTGAAAGGGATCGGTGACCGTCAGCACCGTGATGATGTGATGCTTTTTCAGCAGCGGCATCACCGTCGACACGTTCTGCCAGGTGTCATCGCCCGCGCCCTTCAGGATCTTCTTGGCCGGTACTCCGTGGTCCTCCAGATACGTCGCCGACACGCCGGCCTCGGTGAAGTGATCGCCCGGACGGTTCCCGCCCGTGACCGCGATCCATGGCGCGCGTCCTTCGTTGTAGAGGGCCAGCGCGTGGTGCAGTCGCACCGTGAGCTCAGGCGACGGCGTGCCGTTGTCTTCGGTGGTGCCGAAGACCAGGATGGCCTGCGCCGACTCCTTGGAGTGCTCGTGACCGGTCAGCCAGATCTGCACGAAGGTGATCGCGAAATACAGGAATATCAGCGTGAACAACGCACTCACGATGCGCATAACCAACTTGAACGGCCAAAAGATCATACGAGAGGGCGAGCCAGCGCGTCACGTAGGAGGTTGAGCGTGCGCTCGCGCCCGAGTATCTCCAACGACTCGAAGAGCGGAGGCCCGACCAGCGAACCGGTGATCGCGCAGCGAATGGGAGCCTGGGCCTTGCGAAGCGCCAGATCCATCGACTCACCGATCTCGACGGTCGCCTCGTGCAGCGACGCCGCGTCCCAGGGCGTCGTGGCGAACCGTTCGATGGCCGCCACCAGCAGCGTGCGACCGAGCGGGTCGCCGCCGATGGCCTTGTCGAAGGCGGCGTCGTCCATCCGGGGCTCGTCGAGGAAGAAGAAGTCGACCATCGACGGGACCTCGCCCAGGGTCGCCACGCGCTCGTGGACCAGCGGGGCCACCCGCTTGAAGAGCTCGGCGTCGAACTGCTCCTCGCTCCACGGCGGCACGCGGTCCGACGGGTGCCAATCGGTCAGCCACGGGCACACCCACGGCGCGCAGGCTTCGATGAAGGCCGTCGCGTCGAGCTCGCGGATGTACTCGCCGTTCATATGCGTCATCTTCTTCACGTCGAAGAACGCCGGCGAGTGCGAGACGTCCTCCAGACGGAACTCCTCGATCAAGGTCGACAACGGGACCTTCTCGTGGTCGCCCCGGGGGCTCCAACTCATGAGCGCGAGGTAGTTCACGAAGGTCTCGGACAGGTAGCCCTGATCCCGGAAGGATTCCGTGGCCACGGGGTCCTTGCGCTTGGAGAGCTTCTTGCGCTGCTCGTTCACCAGCAACGGCAGGTGGGCGTAGGACGGTATCTCGAGGGTAATGCCGGATGCCTCGTTGAGGGCCCGCCAGAGCATCATCTGCTTGGGCGTGTTGGAAAGGTGGTCCTCGCCTCGGATTATGTGGGTGATCCGGTCATTGCGGTCGTCGGTCACGTTGGCCAGCGCGTAGAGCACGTGACCCGAGGACTTGGCCACGATGAAGTCATCGAAGCTGGCGTTCGCGAACTCGACCTCGCCGCGTACCAGGTCGTGCACGATCGTCTCGCCCTCATCGCGGGTGCGGAACCGCAGTCCCGTGTGGGGGCCCTTTACGAGGCCACGGTCGCGACAGAACCCGTCGTAACCGGGCGTCTTGTCGTCGCCCTTTCGCGCGGCGATGTCCTCGACGGTGCAGTCGCAATAGTAGAGGAATCCTCCCGCGAGGAGTTGCTCGAGGGCCTGCGCGTGCACGAGCACGTTGTCGCTCTGGCGAAAGGGACCTTCGTCCACGTCGAGGCCCAGCCACCCGAGGGCGTCCACGATGCCGTCGACCCACTCCTCACGATTGCGTTCGGTGTCCGTGTCCTCGACGCGCAGGATGAAGACGCCGTCGTCGAACTGGCGCACGAAGAGCCAGTTGAAGAGCGCCGTACGGGCCGAGCCCACATGGAAGAAGCCCGTCGGGGACGGGGCGAAGCGGACTCGCGGTCCGGTCATGGGCTACTCCTCGATCGAGATCGCGCCGTTAGGGCACCCGGCCACCGCGTCGCGCAGGCGGCCGTCGAACTCAGGTCCGGGGTTCTCGTTGAGGACGTAGAGGAAGCCGTCGTCACGCACCTCGAAGACCTCGGGGGCGATGCTCATGCAGACGGCGTTGCTGGTGCACAGGTTGTAATCCACGCTGACTTTCATGTGTGCTCCTTGCTTTGGTACATCCATCGTACTTGGCACCACGATTCGCCCTCGATGGCGCGAGGCGAGCCCTCAGGTCGCTTTTTGTACACTACGAAGACCGCGAGAAGGACGACCATGAACCAGCGCTCACTCGGCTCCCTGCACGTCTCGGAAGTCGGCATCGGCTGCAACAACTTCGGCACCCGATTGGACCTCGACGCCACCCGCGAGGTGGTGGCCAGCGCGCTCGACTCCGGCATCAACTTCTTCGACACGGCCGACATCTACGGGGCCACCAGCTCAGAGGTGTTCCTCGGTCAGGCGCTCGGCGCGCGGCGAGGGCAGGTGGTGATCGCCACCAAATTCGGCATGCCCATCGACGACGACCACTACGGTGCGGCGCCGCAGTACGTGCGCGAGGCCTGCGACGCCTCCCTCGCTCGCCTCGGCACCGACTACATCGACCTCTACCAACTCCACGCCCCCGACGACCGGGTGCCCATCGGCGACACGCTCGGCGCACTGCGCGAGCTCGTCGAGGCGGGAAAGGTGAAGGAGATCGGCTGCTCGAACTTGACCGCCACCCAGTTGCGCGAGGCCCGCGACGCCGCCGGCGACGGACCGTCGTTCGTCTCGGTCCAGAACCAGTACTCGCTGCTCGCGCGCGACCCCGAACGTGACGGCGTGCTCGAGGCCTGTGATGAAGTGGGCCTGGCCTTCCTGCCCTACTACCCGCTGGCCAACGGTCTGCTCACGGGCAAGGTGCGGCCCGGCGAGCCACTGGCGCCCAACACCCGTCTCGCCAAGATGCCGGCCGATCGCAGCGCGCACTGGCTGGGCGAACGTCTCCAGGCGCAGGTGGCCACCTTGATCGACTATTCGACGCGGGTGGGCATTCCCCTGTTGACGCTGGCCTTCTCGTGGCTGCTGAGCCACCCCGAGATCGGTTCGGTCATCGCCGGCGCTTCGAGCGCCGAGCAGGTGAGGGCCAACGCCCACGCGGTCGCCACGCTCAGCGACGAGCAGATCGCCGCGCTCGACGCCCTGACCGCCTGACCGTCAGGCGCTACGAGGCCTTCACGGTGGCGACGACCTTGGTGAGGGTGTCCTTGGCGTCGCCGAAGACCAGGAGAGTCTTGGGGTTGTAGAGCAACTCGTTCTCGATGCCGGCGAAGCCGGGGCGCATCGAGCGCTTGAGGAAGATGACGTTCTCGGCGAGGTCGGCCCGGATGATGGGCATGCCGTAGATGGGCGACGTCTTGTCGTCCATCGCGGCGGGGTTGACCGTGTCATTGGCCCCCACCACCAGCGCCACGTCGGCAGTCTGGAGTTCGGAGTTCGCCTCGTCCATCTCCACCAGCTGCTCGTAGGGCACGTTGGCCTCGGCCAAGAGCACGTTCATGTGCCCGGGCATGCGCCCGGCCACCGGGTGGATCGCGTAGAAGACCTCGATGCCCTTTCCCTCGAGTTCCTCGGCCAGTTCGCGCAGCACGTGCTGGCCCTGCGCCACGGCCAGGCCGTAGCCCGGGATGATGACCACGCGGCTGGCGTAGGAGAGCAGCACGCCGATGTCCTCGGGAGTGCCCGAGCGCACCGATCGACCGTCCTCGCGGTCGGTGGCGCCGCTGGCGGTGATGTTCGAGCCGAAGGCACTGAACAGAACGTTGGAGAGGCTTCTTCCCATGGCCTTGCTCATCAGTCGCGTGAGCAAGATACCCGAGGCGCCGACGAGCGTGCCCGCGACGATCAACAGGTTCGAGCCGAGCGTGAACCCCGAGGCCGCGACGGCGAGGCCGGTGAAGGCGTTGAGCAGGGAGATAAGCACGGGCACGTCCGCGCCGCCGATCGGCAGCACGAAGGCCACGCCCAGGACGAAAGCGAGCGCCAGCAGGATCCAGATCAGGACCGTCGAACCGCTGACCAGGATGGTCACGATGAGCACCAGCGCCGCCGCGCCCAGGACGCCGTTGAAGATCTGCTGGCCGGGATAGGTGACCGGTCGGCCCGTCATCAGCTCCTGGAGCTTGGCGAAAGCGATAGACGAACCGGCGAAGGAGACCGTGCCGATGAGCACGCCCAGCAGCACCTCGAGGGTGACGTAGGTCGCGGGGTGGCTGGACTTTATGTGCACGAACTCGGTGATCGAGACCAGGGCCGCCGCGCCGCCGCCGACGCCGTTGAAGATCGCCACCAGCTGGGGCATGGCGGTCATCTTCACGAACCGCGCCACCGGCACCGCGACGATCGTGCCGATGAAGATGCCGAGCAGGATGAGCCAGACGTGGTGCAGCGCGTGCCCGTCGACGTACTTGAAGAACGTCGCGACGACCGCCAGCAGCATGCCTCCGGCCGCGACCATGTTCCCTCGGCGCGCGTGCTTGGGGCTACCCAGGCCCTTCAGCGCGAAGAGGAACGTCGTCGCCGACACGAGGTAGATCAGGTCGATGAGCGTTTCGCGACTCACTCGCTCACCTCTTCCGGCTTGGCCTTGCGCTCCTGGGGCTTGGACTTGAACATCTCGAGCATGCGGTCGGTGACCACGAAGCCGCCCACCACGTTGAGCGTTCCCAGTATCACCGCGAGGAATCCCAGCACCATCTCGAGGTTGGTGGTGGCCGATCCCAGGATGAGCATCGAACCGACCAGGATGACGCCGTGGATCGCGTTGGAGCCGCTCATGAGCGGCGTGTGCAGGATGCTCGGCACCTTGGCGATGATCTCGGTGCCCACGAAGATGGTCAAGATCAACACCGTGGCGTACTGCAGGAGGGCATTGCCCATCAGACGGTCTCCTTCACTTCGGGCGTGATGGCGACGTGGGGCAGGCCGAGGGCCTCTGCCGTCGGGCCGTGGTTGACCCCACCGTTGCGCGCCACGGTCGAACCGATGACGACCTCGTCGTTCCAATCGGGATTGAGTTCACCCTTCGCGCCGAACAGGGCGAAGAGCTTGAGGACGTTGTTGGCGTACATGAAGCTCGCCGACGCCCCCATTTGCGCCGGCGGATTGGCCAGCCCGACGATGCGCACCCCTTGGTGCTCGACGACCTCGCCGACCTTGGTCAGCTCGCAGTTGCCGCCGCCGTCGGCCGCCATGTCGATGACCAGCGCGCCCTCGCTCATGGCGTCCACCATGGCGACGGTCAGGAGGATCGGTGACTTGCGGCCCGGGACCGCGGCGGTGGTGATCACCACGTCGGCGTTCGCGACTTCGCTGAGCAGCGCCGCCTGCTGTTGGGCGGTCTCTTCGGGGGTCAACTCACGGGCGTACCCGCCCGCGGCGTCGGCGGTCACGCCGAGCTTGACGAAGACCGCCCCGGCCGACTCGGCCTCCTCCTTGGCGGCGGAACGCACGTCGTAGGCGCGAACCTTGGCGCCCAGGCGCTTCGACGTGGCGATGGCCTGGAGTCCGGCGACCCCCACGCCCATCACCAATACCTTGGCTGGGCGGATCGTGCCGGCGGCGGTCGTGAGCAAGGGGAAGAAGCGGTCGAAGTACGTGGCCCCGGCCAGCGCCGCGCGGTAGCCCGAGACGGTGGCCTGGGAGGAAAGGGCGTCCATGTACTGGGCGCGCGAGATCCGCGGCACCAGGTCGAAGGACACCACCGTCACCTGGCGGTCGTTGAGGGCCTTGACGACGTCGGTCGCGAGCAAGGGTGAGAGGAAGGAGAGGTGCAGGGAACCTTCGGGCACCTGCTGCGCCTCTTCGAGCGTCGGAGGGTTGACCCGCAGGTTGACGTCACCCGACGGCGCGTCGGCCACCGTGGCCCCGGCGCCCTGGTAGGCCCCGTCGGTGAAGTGGGCCCGCTGACCGGCCCCGCTCTGCACTTCCACGGCCCAACCGTCGCCCACGAGAGCCTTGACGGCGTCGGGCGTCAAAGCGACCCGCGTCTCTCCCGCGCGCGACTCTCTATAGAGAGCAATTTTTTGCATCACACCGTTCTAGCAGCCCGGTTTGGGGACTTTAGTCACGACCTGGGCGCCAACGGGTCCAGGAAGTTCAAAATCTCCCGCGAGACGTCATGGGGGACCTCGAGCATCATCCAGTGGCCGGGGCCCTCTAAGCGCACGTAGGTGAACCCACGAGCGCAGTACGGTCCCGACCGCGTCATCTGGCGCTCGGTCAGTGCGGGGTCGGCGCTGCTCCATATCCCGAGCACGGGCACGTCGAGCGGGGGCAGTTGCGGAGGATCGACCACGAAGGCGTCGAGCGGCACGTTGGCCCGGTACCAACGCAGGTGCGCGGACATCTGACCGTCACGCTCAAGGCGCTCGATGACCTGCTGCGCGTGGGGATGACCCGACCAACGCCGGATCGCCTCGTAGTCGTTTCGTCGGAGGAAGGCCTCCCCCAGTCCTTCCTGGGAGAAGAGCATCATGTACCAGCTCCTCATCTGCTGCTCGATGCCCGCGGAATAGAAGGAGGTGGGATGGCCGACCGAGAGGGCTACGAGGTGGTTCACCCGCTCGGGCAGATGCGTCGCCGCCGACCACGCCAAGGCCGCTCCCCAGTCGTGGCCCACCAGCGTGACCGACTCGTCGCCCAGGGCGTCGATGATGCTCGCCACGTCGCCGACCAGCCGGGCCATCTTGTAACTCGCCGTGTCGGTCGGCTTCGAGCTGAGGCCGCAGCCGCGAAGGTCCGGCGCCGCCACGCGGTAGCCGCGGTTCAGGAAATCCGGCACCATTTCATCCCAGAGCGCGCCCGAATCGGGCCAGCCGTGCAGCAGGAGCAACGTCGGCCCTTCGCCGCTCACTTGGACGGACAGCTCGACCTCGCCGTGGCGCACGCGCAGGAGTTTCATCGTCGATGACCGTACACCGACTAGAACTACTTGATGGAACTTTTCCGAGCGAACGTCGTCTCGCCCATCGGGACCTGGGGGGTGGAGGGGGACGAAAAGTCCGTGACCCGCGTCTTCCTGCCCCACGAAAAGGCCCGGATCTCCAGGGGCACCCCGCCGAGGGCCGTCGCCGTCGGCGCCCAGCAGCTGCGCGAGTACTTCAACGGCGAGCGAAAGAGCTTCGTCGTACCACTGGCCGACGTGGCGGCGACGCCGTTCCAGCTCTACGTCTGGGCGGCCCTCTGCGACATCCCCTACGGCGAGGTGCGCACCTACGGCGAGATCGCCGCGGCGGTGGGTCGGCCGAAGGCGGCGCAGGCGGTCGGCCAAGCCAATCACGTCAATCCCTGGCCCATCATCGTGCCGTGTCATCGCGTGGTGAACAAGCACGGGCTGGGCGGCTACGGCGGTGGAGAGAGGGTCAAGAGATTCCTGCTCGACCTCGAAGGCGTGCACTACCCCGAGGGGTCGGAGTAACACCCCTCACCGCGGGGCCGCCGCCTCGTGGTGCGACGTGGTCGCCGTACTCAGCTGGGCTTTGAACCGCCCGGCTCGGAGGTCCGTTCGAAGCGACGGGTGAGGCGGATCTTGCGCACCGGCACATCGTCCACGTCGTCGGCGGCGGACATCGCGTGGAAGAGTTCCCGGACCGAGCGCCACGTGACCCAGAAGAGCACGATGGCGAACGGCACCTCGAGGAACAGCGCCAACGCCAGACTCTCCCAGATGCTCCCGCTGCGCGCCGTGGTGACGTCGAACCACGCGTCGATCAACAGCAGCGTGCCCGCCGAGCTGGCGAAGGGGATCAACAAGGCCCGGCCGCGCCAGGCCGCCCAGGCGCAGAGCAGCAGCAGGATGATCTGCGCCACGTCCAGGCCCACCCAGGCCAGGTCCCAGTGATTGGCCACGTAGTGGCGCGGCAATCGCCAACCCAAGTAGATCGTCCACGCCGTCTCCCCGACGGCGGCCGTGGCGAGGACCGTGAGCAGCGGGTCGCGCGGGAGTCGAAGGTGAAGGGCCACCGATCGCTACGCCACCGCCGCGCCCGGATGAGTGATCGCGTCGTACATGGCGAGCGCGCCGGCGCGCAGGGCCTGACGCTCGTCGTCACTCAACACCGAGAAGCAGTCGGCCATCATGACGCTGGTGAGCCTCTCGGCCTCGACCTTCTTGCTCTCGTGCTCCGAGGTCACCTCCGGGGCGTCGTCGTCGCGATAGCCGTGCGACCTGAAGACCTCAGGATTCTGGAGGTAGCATGCCTCGAGCGCCGAGAGCCCCACCTCGCGCACGGCCACGATGTGCACGCCTCCACGAAGCTCGCGCATGAGGATGGCGCCCAGGTAGGCGGCGTGCACGGGATCGCTCGGAATCGGATACTGACGGTAGCCGTCGACCAGGTGATGCCGTCCGACCTCCACGTGGGCCACGACCTTATGGGCCGCCGACGCGTACGCGCCCAGCACCTCGCGCTTGATGGCGCCGAAAGTCCGGTCGGCGTACTGGTAGGCCGCCTGCACGTAGGCGGCGGCGGTCTCCACGGGGTCGGCCTTCTCGCGGGCGCCGTCCCACAAGAAGTCGTACACCGACGGGTTGAAGAACGTGAAGGCCTCGTCGACCGTCTGGCGATCGACGTCACCCAGCACGCCGCCGCGACCGAGGCCGTAGAACTGGAAGCGGTGCAGACCACGCTGCTTCGCCAGCTCCACGGTGAAGGGGTCGAAGTAGAAGCTCATCCCCACCACTTGGATGGGTTCGGCCGTCACGTTGGCGAGTTCGAGAGTGTCCATAGAGGTGACTCTAAGGTAACGCGCGATAAACGGTGCGAGCCCCGCCCCGCTAGACCCCTACGAGTATGCGAAGTTCGATCATCGTGCCGCGCTCGACGGGCACGAACCGCGCCGAGCCGCCGTGGCGCGTCACGATCTCGGTCACGATCGAGAGGCCGAGCCCCGTGCCACCCGACATGCGACTGCGCGCCGGGTCCGAACGCACGAATCGTTCGAAGAGCCGTTCACTCTCCGCCACGTCGATCCCCTCGCCGTCGTCGGCCACGGTGACCACGCCGTAGGAGCCGGCGAAGAACGACGCGAAGCGAAGCTCGCTGGTGGCGTAGCGCATGGCGTTGTCCACCACGTTGCGGATCATGCGCTTGAGCATCGCCGGGTCGCCGCTCACCCGTGTGGGCGCCACGCCCGTCGTGTCCACGTTCAGCCCGCTCATGGCGCGCACGCGCTGGGACTCTTCGAAGAGAAGATCGTCGAGGTCGACGTCGATGCGCTCGGACTCAAGCTGGTTCTCGTCGTGGCGGGCCAGCCAGAAGAGGCCGTCGACGATGACGTCGAGGCGTCGTCCTTCGCGCATGATCGTCTCGGCGACCTCGTTCCAATCGGTGTTGGACTGGTCGCTGGTCGCGCGCTCCACCGTCGCGAGCAGCGTCGTGAGCGGGCTTCGCAACTCGTGGCTGGCGTTGGACACGAACTCCTGCTGGAACTTTGACGATGACTCGAGGCGGTCCAGCATCTCGTTGAGCGTGTTGGCCATGCGCGCTATCTCGTCGTCGCCGCCGGTGGTGGGGACGCGCTGGGAGAGGTCCTCGGCCGCGATCGCCGCGACGCGTCGACGGATGGATTCAACGGGCGCCAGCGCGAGCCCGATGCCCATCCAGATGAGCGCTCCCGAGATCAACAACAGCAGAGGGAAGGACGTAGCCACGCTGACCATCAGGACCGTGTCGCTGTGGTCGATTGGTCCGCCGTAGACAAAGCCGTAGATAAGTCCCGGGCCGCGCGAGGTCGAGATCGATTGGACGTCGGGGTCCTCGATCTGCGCCAACGTCTTAGACGTGCTGGCCGTGCGCACCAGTTGGATGCCCGGGTCCTTCGACGGGAATCCCGGCTTGGGGTGCGCAAGAACGGGCGCGTGGGAGATGGCCGAGCTCGCCGCCCACACCTTCGTCCCCGGCAGGTTGGTCACCTGCACCACGACGTTGCCGAACATCGGCAGGACGATCTCGCGATCGGGCAGCGTCTGGTGCACCAGACGCGTGCGCGTCATGGCCATCTCCGCCTTCACCTGCGTCGACGCGGTCGAGACCAGCGAGCGGTGCACCAGGTTCACCAGGGCGACACCCATGAACGTGAGGACTACCGCGATGGCCAGCACGAAGAACAACGTCAGCCGCGCGCGCACGGAGAGGTGAAGTGTGGTCATCAGCTCTCGTACGCGCTGTAGCCAACACCCCGCACCGTATGAATAATCGATGGTGCGTCGGTGAGGTCGATCTTTCGGCGCAGGTAACCCACGTAGACCTCGACGATGTTCGGGTCCCCGTCGAAGGCGCTGCCCCAGACGGCGTTGAGGATGTCGCTCTTGGCCAGCGATTCACCGGCGTTGCTCATCAGGTACTCGAGCAGCGCGAACTCGCGCGGCGTCAAGGTCACGTTGACGCCGTTGGACACGACGCCGCGGTGCAGCGGATCGAGCGCTACGGTACCCACCACGAGGTGTTGAGGCACGCCCAGCGCTTGGCGGCGCAACAGCGCGTGGATGCGCGCGATGAGGACCGAGCGCTCGAAGGGCTTGCGCAGGAAATCGTCGGCGCCGACCTCGAGCCCCTCCACCTCGTCCAACTCGCCGTCCTTGGCGGTCAGCATGAGCAAGGGTGTCTGCACCCCGGCGCTACGAAGGTCGATGCAGACGCTGAAGCCGTTGCGTTTCGGCAGCATGACATCGAGCACGATCACGTCGAAGTTTCCGGTGCGCGCAGCTTCGAACCCGGTCTGACCGTCGTGGCGCTGGACCACGTCGAACCCCTCGTCGCTCAGGAGGTCGGCCACCGCCCGCGAGAGGTCGTGGTCGTCCTCGATGACCAGCACGCGGCGGCGTTCGTCGCTCATTTGAGGTAGAGGTTCCCGTCGGGTTCTTCGATGACGTCTAACTTAAGCAGACCCCGCGGGGCCGGGCCATTGATCACCGCCCCGGTGCTCACCAGGAACTCCGAGTGGTGACACGGGCAGACGAGCAGTTTGGCCGACGGCGAGTAGGCGACGGTGCAGCCCAAGTGCGGGCAGACGGTGTCGTAGCCCAAGAACTGGTCGCCGCTCTCGTGAAAGATGATGCCGGGATCGCCGGAGGTGGGGATCGTGAACGTCGCGGGCTTGCCGACCGGGATCTGCGACGCCGGACCCAGCAGGGTCCCGGTGTAGGTGGCGCCCGACGTCGAGGTCGTCGACTTCTTCACCTTCAGGGAGTTCGCCGAGGACGTGGGCAGCTTGGCGCCGATCAGTTTCCCGATACCGGCGACGGCCGAGCCAAAGAGCACCACCGCGGCGCCAGCGGAGCCCGCGGCGATGGCCCCGACCACCAGCGTGCGGCGCTTGACCGCGTCGTCCTTCGACGCGCTCGAGCCCGCGCGGACTCCGAGGAGCACCGGACAAGCGGTCGATTGGCAGGGTTGGTGCTCACGCGCCGCGCACATTCCGCTCTTGTAGTGGCCGCACATGCGCTGCACCTGGGCGAAGGGGATGGCGACCAACTCGGAGTGCACGACCCCCTCCCGCTTGGCGACGAACCCAGCGATCGCCGCGTCGATTGAGAGTCGCGACGTGGCGCCCGAGAGGATGAACGGCCACCACGCGAAGAAAAAGACGATGTCCGCCCCGGTGTAGTACGGCGACGAATGGAAACTCACCGTGAGGAAGAGCGTGAACGACAACAACGCTCCCCCGATCGCCGCGACGCGCGTCCAGAGGCCCATGAGCACGCCGAAGCCAATGGCCACCTCGGAGAAGGCGATGACGATGCCGATGGGCGTCGAGAGATTGACCAGGTGCCCCACGAGCGCGTGCAGCGGACTCAGTCGCGCCGAGCCGAGCATCTGGGCGTGGATACCCGAAGGGCTCTTGTCGTTGAAGAAGGTGGGGTTGGAAAGCTTCTGCAAGCCGGCGAACATGAACGTCACGCCGAGAAAGACCCGCAACGGCAGGAGGGCCCACTCCGACAACGCCATGGCCCGCACCGGTGCGCGCAGCGGCCGTCGGCGCTGGTCGTCGTCGAAACGACTGCGGGAGGATTGGGCCATGGCCCCATTCTGCCAGACACGCGCGAGATTCGACCCGCGACGAAGGTAGCGGGCTTTATCTACAACAATGGAGGCATGGTCAGCGCCTCCGTCGTTTCGTTCCTGCTCGAGAAGATTCATCACTTCTCCGCGGCGCCCGTCTATCTCCTCGTGGCCGCACTCGTCTTCGGCGAGTGCGCTCTCTTCCTCGGCTTCGTGTTCCCCGGCGAGACCGCCGTGATCGTGGCCGGCGTGGTGGCCAGCCAGGGCCGGGTGAACATCGGGGTGCTCTGTCTCATCGTCGTGGTGTCCGCGATCCTCGGCGAGTGCGTCGGCTACGCGATTGGCGCTCGCTACGGCGAGCGGATCTTCACGTGGCCCCTGGTGCGCAATCGGCGCGCCGCGATCGAGGCGGCGCTCGAAGTGCTCCGCCAGCGCGGGGCCGTCTACGTGTTCGTCGGCCGCTTCACCGCGTTCTTCCGCGCGGTCATGCCGGCACTCGCCGGCGTCAGCAAGTTGCGCTATCGCAGCTTCCTCATCGCCAACGCGATCAGCGCGCTGCTGTGGGGAGTCGGGTACTGCCTGCTCGGCTACTTCGCCGGTGGTGCGCTCAGCCAGATCGAGAACTCGGCCGGCTGGATCAGTGCCGCCATACTGGTGGCGCTGATCGCCGTGTTCGTCGTGCTCTACCTGCGACGGCGTAAGCGCAACGCCGCGCGCGACGCCGCCTAGATCCTCACGCCAGCGCGGCCAGCAACTCGGGCGACGCGCGCACCGCCCAACCGTCACCGCGGCGCTCGAGCAGTCCGGCGACGGACGCGGTCGGTCCGCTCCCCCTCACCAGAGAGCGCACGTAGAACTCCTCGCACCTCGCCGCGCCCTGACGTTCGCGTTCGATCTGTTCGGGCGCGAGCTCGACACCCACCGTGTGCGTGTCGCCCACCATGGCCGGGCCGAGCAGCGGGTCACCCTTGGCCAGTCGCAGGATCTCGCGCAGCTGTGCGCGAGCGCTGGCCGCGTCGTCACTCGCTCCTCGCCGCCAGGGCGGCGCCGCGGCGTTGAGATAACCGCGCGACACGAAACCCTCGGGGTCCGTGAACATCACCAGCCGGGGTTCAACGTCGTGCAGGGCGGTCAGAACGCGCCGCGCCTGGTTCAGGACATCGGGTACGACCCAGGGCAAGAGCCACGCCTCGAGGCCCAACCACGCGGGCCAGACGGCGTCCACGATCGCGACGGTCAGGCTCAGTCCGAGTGACCTCACGTGTCGGGCCACCACCACGTAGCGATCCATCGCCGCCTGGTCGACCTCGCCGCGACGGGGCTCGACGCGCGCCCACTCGACGCTCAGTCGCAGTCCTGCGAGGCCGAGGGTGGCCGCGAGATCGACCACCTCCTCGTAGTCGCGCCAGAGCCGTTCGCCATCACCGGGGCCATCGTGGCGACCGAGGGCGATCGTGGGCCGGTAGCAGGTGGTCGGCTGGCGGGGACGATCGAAACCACCCTCGACCGCGTAGCCGTCGAGGGTGGCGAGCACGAGCGGTTGGGCGGTCACCGTCTCAGTTTCGCATGTCGCGATGGCGACATGTCCGCTAGCGTTCCACTCGGTGCCCTGCGGGGTCGTCCAAAGGAGCCCTCATGGCCGACGAAGTACTTCGCGAGCGACGCGGACACGTTGAACTACTGACCATCAACCGACCGGACGCGCGAAACGCGATCAATAGGGCGACTGCCGTCGCGTTGTCCGAGGCCCTCGACGACTGCGAGGTTGATGACGACGTCTGGGTGGTCGTGTTGACCGGAGCCGGCGATAAGGCGTTCTCGGCGGGCATGGACCTCAAGGCCTTCGCGGCCGGCGAACTGCCCATCACCGACAAGGGCTTCGGCGGACTCACCAAGCGAGACTTCCCCAAGCCGCTCATCGCCGCGGCCAACGGCTCGGCCTTCGCCGGAGGTTTTGAGCTCATGATCTCCTGCGACATGGTCGTGGCCGCCGACCACGCGAAGTTCGGCATCCCAGAGACTTCGAGGGGACTGGTGGCCGGTGCGGGAGGCCTGCTGCGACTGCCCAAGCGCGTTCCGCTCGCGGTGGCCTACGAGATGGCCCTCAGCGCCGAGCCCATCGACGCGCCACGCGCCTACGAACTGGGACTGGTGAACCGCGTGGTACCCGGCGACCAGGTGCTCGACACCGCCATCGCGCTCGCCGAGCGCATCGCGAAGAACGCCCCGCTGGCCGTACGCACGTCCAAGCGGGTCATGCGTCAGGCGACCGAGTTGACCGAGGAGCAAGGCTGGCCGATCAGCGACGCCGAGTTCACGATGATCGTGGCCAGTCAGGACGCCCACGAGGGGGCCGTGGCGTTCGCCGAGAAGCGCGAGCCCAACTGGCGGGGCCAGTAGAGCGCGACCACATGGCGTCAGTGCAGGTGATACACCAGCGCTGAGGTCACGGCGGCTCCCGCGACGACGACCGGGAACGGCGCCTTGGCCAAGAGTGCGCCCACGGCAACCGCCAAGCCGGCCAGCCGGTGGTCGATCACCACGTGGGTCTTGACCACCACTCCCTGCGCCACGACGAGAGCGCTCAAGAGCGCGATCGGAATGAGCGCGTTGATGCGCTGGAGCCGGGCGTTGGCCAGCCAGCGCTCGGGCACGTAGTGGCCGAAGAGTTTGATGGCGAGACAGATGCCGCTCGTCGCGATGAGCACGGTCCAGGTGGTCGTCGAACTCACCGCTCGCGCCATCCCATGATGACCGCCACGCTGGCCGAGGCGATGATCGGCAGGCCCGCCGCCAACCAGGGCGTGACGAGGAGGGCGAAGGCCATCGACAACGCGGCCACCAGCCGCAGGAAATTGTTCTCCAGCCTCGGCCACACCAGCCCGAGAAAGACCGCCGGCACCGCGGCGTCCAGTCCCCACGACGCGGGGTTGCCCAGGACCCGGGCGCCGAGAGCCCCCAACAACGTGAAGAGGTTCCAGAAGAGGAACACGCCGAGGCCCGTCACCCAGAAGCCCACGCGCATGGCCTCGACGCCGCGGGGGGCCTGCGACAGGGCGACGCCCGTCGACTCGTCGATGGTCACGTGAGCGGCGACGACTCGTCGCAGGCCACGCACCCGCAGGATGGGCGCCATCTGTATGGCGTAAAGCGCGTTGCGCGTGCCCAGCATCCCCGCGGTGGCGATGGCGCTTAAAGCCGGACCGCCCGACGCGACCACGCCAATGGCGGCGAATTGACTGGCACCCGTGAAAGTGAAGAGCGAGAAGAGGCAGGTCTGCAGCACCGAGAACCCGGCCGCCACGCTCGCCGCTCCGAAAGCCACGCCGTACGCCCCCACGGTCACCGCGACGCTCAGGGCGTCACGAACGGTGTTGCGGGGCGGTGGCGCCATGCCCACATTCTTGTCGAAGGGTGCAACGACACGGTTTTGTCCGGCGGTGTTATCCCGGATTCGTACCGGGCTACTCTGTGCGTAGGCCCGACAAAGGAGAGACACGTGTTCTTAGCTGAATTGGCTCCCGATACCATCCTCATCGTTGTCATCGTGGTCGTGGTGCTGCTCTTCGGCGGAACCGCCATTCCCAAGCTGGCCCGCAACCTGGGCTCGGCCAAGACCGAGTTCGAAAAGGGCCTCAAGTCGTCCAAGTCCGCTGACGACTCGAACGCCAAGACCACCGACACGACGGAAACGAAGAAGCCCGACGCCGAGGGTTAGCCCTGCGCCGGGTGGTCGTGCGAGCCGCCCGCGATAGTTCTTCGTGCGTTTACATCATGAAGTGACTTAGGTCCCGAATGTTGAGTATGGTCATGAAGTGGAATTACCCGCCCTGCCCCCTCAGGGTTCGACGGATCGTGCACGCCGCAGGCGTCGTATTCGCCGTGCCTTTTGGCTCCCCGTAGCCGCTCTGGCCCTCTCGGGATGCACGTTGCCCAATTTCGGCGCGACACCCGGGGCGACCACCAGTTCGAAGTCGGTCTTTCATCTCTGGCAGGGATTCTCGATCGCGGCGATCATCGTCGGCGGGTTCACGCTGCTGCTCATCATCTACGCCGTCTTTCGTTACGGCCGCAAGAGCGAGAACATCCCCAAGCAGTCCCAGTACCACATCCCCTTGGAGGCCCTCTACACGGTGGTGCCTATCCTCATCGTCTTCGGCCTCTTCGCGGCGACGCTCATCGTTGAGAACAAGGAGACCCAGAACCCTAAGACGAACGTCACCATCAACGTGCTGGCCTTCCAGTGGGGCTGGAAGTTCTCTTACCCGGGCTCCAACGCCCTGGTCTACGGACAGACCACCCAGGAGCCCGAGATGGTGATGCCCGTCAACACCAACGTCCACATCAACCTGAGGTCCTCCGACGTGATCCACGGCTTCTACGTGCACGCCTTCAACTTCTCGCGCTACGCCCTGCCCGGGGTCCTCAACCAGTTCACCATCAGGGCCGTCAATACCGGCACCTATTTTGGTCAGTGCACCCAGCTCTGCGGGCTCTACCATTCATTGATGTGGTTCCGCGTGAAAGTCGTGACTCCGACGCAGTATCAGGCCTGGCTCGCCAGTTACAACAACCCGGCCGCCGAGGCCGCGGCCAAGAGCGCGGGCACCGCCACCAAGCAGCAGACCTCCTCCATCGTGCCGTCGAAGACCACGTCGAGCAAGGGTGACAACTGATGACTGACGTACTGCCGCGCCCGGTCGACCAGGTGGCCGTCGAGCACGACCACGAGGAACTGCACGAGGAGCACCACGGCCCCACGGGGATCCTCAAGTGGATGACCAGCACCGACCACAAGGTGATCGGCATGTCCTACACGGTGACCTCGGTGATCATGATGGTCATCGGCGGCGCCTTCGCGGAGATCATCCGCGCCCAGCTCTCGAGCCCGAACGGCCATCTCGTCTCCCTCGCGCAGTACAACGAGCTGTTCACCATGCACGGCTCGGTCATGATCTACCTCTTCGCGGGCCCCTTCGCCTTCGGCGCGCTGGCCAACATCATCGTGCCGCTGCAGATCGGCGCGCCGGACATGGCCTTCCCGCGCCTCAACGCCCTCTCCTACTGGCTCTACCTCTTCGGATCGCTCACCATGCTGTCGGGCTTCTTCACCGCCGGCGGCGCGGCCAACTTCGGCTGGGTCGCCTACGCGCCGCTGTCGAACTCGCTCAACACGCCCGGCTCGGGCGCCGACCTGTGGATCGGCGGCCTCCTGCTGACGGGATTCTCGGCCATCTTCACCGGCGTCAACCTCTGCGCCACCATCTTCTACCTGCGCGCGCCGGGCATGACCATGTTCCGCATGCCCATCTTCACCTGGAACCTGATGGTGACCGCCATCCTGATCCTGCTGGCCTTCCCCGTGCTCACGGCCGGCCTCATCATGCTCTACTGCGACCGCCACTTCGGCACGCACATCTTCTCGGTCGCGGGCGGTGGTGTGCCCGTGCTCTGGCAACATATCTTCTGGTTCTGGGGCCATCCGGAGGTCTACATATTGGCCCTGCCCTTCTTCGGCATGGTCACCGAGATCATCGCCGTCTTCTCGCGCAAGCCCGTGTTCGGCTACAAGGGCATGATCTTCGCCACGCTCAGCATCGCCGCGCTCTCGCTGGGCGTGTGGGCCCACCACATGTACACGACCGGCGTCGTCCTGCTGCCCTTCTTCGCCATCATGAGCCTGCTGATCGCGGTGCCCACCGGGATAAAGATGTTCAACTGGATAGGCACGATGTGGCGAGGGGAAATATGGTTCTCCACGGCCATGCTCATGGCCGTGGGATTCTTAATCACGTTCCTCATCGGCGGCCTGACCGGCATCTTCCTGGCCAGTCCCCCGCTCGACTTCTTCACCCACGACACCTACTTCGTGGTCGCGCACTTCCACTCGATCGTCATGGCCTTGGTGCTCGGAGCCATGGGCGGCCTCTACTACTGGGGCCCCAAGATCACCGGCTACATGCTCAACGAGTCCTTGGGCAAGATCCAGTTCTGGTTCCTCTTCATCGGCACCCAGGTCTTCACGATCCCCGGCTACATACTGGGCCTCGACGGCATGCCTCGACGCATCGCGGTCTATCCTCACGACCCGCAGTGGCAGACCCTGAACCAGATCAGCACCTTGGGGGCCATCCTCATCGGCATCTCGACGCTCGTCTTCGTGGCCAACGTCGCCTACAGCTGGAAGAAGTATCCGGCCGGTGACAACCCGTGGGACGCGCACACGCTTGAGTGGTTCACCACCTCGCCGCCGCCGCACCACAACTACTACCGCCTGCCCCAGATCCGCTCGGAACGCCCGACGTGGGACTACAACCACCCCGGCCACACCGCGTCGCCCCACGGCCATCACCTGGAGCCGGCGCCCGAACCCGAGGTTCCCGTCGCGTGAGGGTCGAAGCGAAGGTGCTCATCGGCCTCGGTCTCTTCTTCGGCGCGATGTTCGCCGTCTACTGGCACTATTCCAACGAGGACGCCGGCGGCGTCATGATGTTCGGCGGCATGTTGCTCGGGTTCCTTCCGGGCGGCTACTACTACTGGTGGAGCCGGCGCATGAAGCCGCGTCCCGAGGACAACCCCACCGCCACCCAATCCGAAGGGGCGGGGGTGGTCGGCGCGTTTCCCAGTTCCTCCATCTGGCCCTTCACGCTCGGCATGGGCTGCTTCTTCATGGTGCTGGCGCTGGTCTTTGGCATCTGGCTGGTCATTCCGGGCGTCGGCCTCGTCGGCTGGGCCTTCCTGGGCGGCACCGCCGAAGGCCGCCGGGGCGGCAAGCACTAGATCCTGGCCCGCGACGAGGAGCGACCGCTCCTTCGCGCGCGTTGCCGAAGACCATTTCATCGGCGCCACGTCGTTTCGCCGCCATCCAAAGCCAGTGGGCCTTTCCAAAGCACCCTCGGGGCGCTGCGTAGTATGGAAAAGGTTGCATTTCTGTGGGGGCGGACTTCAACTTCGGATTTTCGAACAGGGAGATGCCGTGGCGGTGGTGGAAAGCTCAACGAAGGTTGTACTTGGTGGCGTGCGCGGAGGCCCCGAAACTCCCACCCTGCGTCAGGATCGCTGGTGGATCCAGCCGGTGGCGACCATGTCGGTACTGGTGGCGTTCGTCGTCTACTCGACCTGGGCCGCGTTCCAGAACCGGTACTACTACGTCGGGGCCAACGTGCACCGTGACCTCATCAGCCCCTTCTACTCGCCCTGCCTGGCCGGCAGCTGCGTCTCGGGTGCCAAGGCCGGACTCGCCTTCAACTGGTTCGAACTCTCGCCCGCGTTGCTCATCCTCATCTTCCCGTTGGGCTTCCGCCTGACCTGCTACTACTACCGGCGCAGCTACTACCGGGCATTCTGGTGGTCGCCGCCGGCGTGCGCGGTGAGCGACTCGCACGCCTCGTACTCGGGCGAGACCAGGTTCCCGCTCATCATGCAGAACCTGCACCGCTACTTCTTCTACGCCGGTCTGGTCTTTAACACGCTGCTCACCATCGACGCGGTGCTGGCCTTCCGTCAGCCCGGACTGGGCTACGGGGTGACCGTGGGGACGATCGTGCTGAGCGTCAACGCCGTGCTGCTGTGGTGCTACTCACTCAGCTGCCACGCGTGTCGCCATCTCTGCGGCGGCGGGGTGCGCAACTTCTCCGAGCACCCGCTTCGCTACCGGTTCTGGAAGATGCTCACGCCGCTCAACGCCCGGCACATGAACTTCGCGTGGGCCTCGCTGGTCTTCGTGGCCTTGACCGACGTCTACGTGCGCCTCGTGGCGTCAGGGGCGCTCACCGACTACAAGCTCTTCTAGAACGAAGGACCTACCGTGACCACTTCCCCCTACGAACACCACGAATACGACGTCGTGATCATCGGCGCCGGCGGCGCCGGGCTGCGCGCGGCCATCGAAGCCCAGCAGCGCGGCCTCAAGGTCGCGCTCATCACCAAGTCCCTGCTCGGCAAGGCCCACACCGTCATGGCCGAGGGCGGCATCGCCGCCGCCATGGGCAACGTCTACGCCGAGGACAACTGGAAGGTCCACTTCCGCGACACCATGCGCGGGGGCAAGATGCTCAACAACTACCGCATGGCCGAGCTGCACGCCAAGGAGTCGCCCGACCGGGTCTATGAGCTCGAGCAGTGGGGCGCGCTCTTCGACCGCACCACCGACGGCAAGATCCTCCAGCGCGACTTTGGCGGCCATCGCTACGCCCGCCTGGCCCACGTGGGCGACCGCACGGGCTTGGAGCTCATCCGCACCCTCCAGCAGAAGGTCGTCTCGATGGGTGTCAAGGTCTTCATGGAGTGCAAGGTCCTCCAGCTGGTGCACGACAACCACGGCCGCGTGGCCGGCTGCGTCGCGTACTGGCGGGCCAACGGCGAGTTCGTCACCTTCGCCGCCAAGGCCGTGATCGTCGCGACCGGCGGGACCGGCCGGTCCTGGAAGTTCACCACCAACTCCTGGGAGGGCACCGGCGACGGCCACGCCATGGCCCTGTGGGCGGGGGCGCGCCTGATCGACATGGAGTGCATCCAGTTCCACCCCACGGGCATGGTCTGGCCCCTCAGCGTGCGCGGGCTGCTGGTCACCGAGGGCGTGCGTGGCGACGGCGGGGTGCTGCGCAACGCCGAAGGGAAGCGCTTCATGTTCAACTACGTGGCGGACATGTTCCGCGCCGAGACGGCCGACTCCGAGGAGGAGGCCGACAAGTGGTACGACGACCACACGGCCGGCCGCCGCCCGCCCGAGCTGTTGCCCCGCGACGAGGTGGCCCGCGCGATCAACACCGAGGTGAAGGCCGGCCGCGGCACCGAGCACGGCGGGGTGTTCCTCGACATCGCCTCGCGCCGCACGCCCGAGTTCATCCGCCGGCGCCTGCCGTCGATGTACCACCAGTTCATGGAGCTGGCCGGCGTGGACATCACCCGTGAGCCCATGGAGATTGGCCCGACCTGCCACTACATCAT
>JBARBL010000109.1:0-26202 GCA_049793015.1 Acidimicrobiales bacterium
GGCTCAACCCGCGCGCCGGCGCGCCGGGCTTCCAGCCGCTCGTCGGCTCGATGGGCGCCGCGCTGCCGTTCTGCGACGAGTTCCTTCCGGCGGACACCGTGTGGGACCTGGCCGTGGTCGTGGCCGCGATCTCCGCGAACCTCTGACCGCGCGGTCAGTGGGGTCGACCGCCCGACATCAGGTCGAGGATGTGCTCTAACACGTCGCTCACCGCGTCGAGCTGTTCCTCGACCGCCTTGGGGGAACCCGGCAGGTTGAGCACCAGCGCCTGGCCGATGGTCCCCGCGGCGCCCCGCGAGAGGCGGCCCAGGGGGTTGGCCGCGCGCATCGCTTCACCCAATCCGGGGGCCAGGCGATCGAGGACTCGCTCCGTGCCCTCGGGGGTCTGGTCGGTCGGCGAGAAGCCGGTGCCGCCAGTGGTGATGACCAGGCCCTCGAAGCCGTCGCACAGCCGGGTCAGGGCGGCGGCGACGCTGTCCTCGCCGT
Source organism: Acidimicrobiales bacterium (assembly GCA_049793015.1). Taxonomy (GTDB): domain Bacteria; phylum Actinomycetota; class Acidimicrobiia; order Acidimicrobiales; family RAAP-2; genus RAAP-2. The sequence goes on from JBARBL010000109.1 coordinate 487, forward strand.
CGGCCACGACCTCACGGGCCACCACGTGGAAGCCCAGGCTGGTCAGTTCGCCTTCGAGCACGTCGCCTGAGGTGTCGTCGCGCGTCCCCGCGGCGGCCGACGTCGAGACGGTGAGAATCTTCGCGTTGCGGGCCACGGGCCAAGGCTATAGCGACTACCCCGTTGCGACCATCCCCAGAGGAGTCGTCGAGGCGTCCCCACCGACCCGACCTTCGACGGGCACTGGCCCGGGGCGGCGAAGAACAATAGGGTCAAGGTCATGCGAAACGTGACAACCAAGTAGTCATGACGACGATGCGCGCGTGGGCGGTGGGGACGCCGGGCCGAATCGACACGCGGCCCTTGGTGGCCCTCGATTGCGAGGTTCCGTCACCCGGACCGGGCCAACTGCGCCTGCGCGTGCGGGCCTGCGGGGTCTGCCGAACCGACCTGCACCTGGCGGAGGGCGACCTGGCTCCTCGCGGCGAACTCGTCATCCCCGGGCACGAGATCGTGGGCGTGGTCGACGAGCTCGGCCCCGGCGCCTCACGTTTCGAGCACGGCGATCGGGTGGGCGCGGCGTGGCTCGCGCGCACCTGCGGCACCTGTCGGTTCTGCACGTCCGGACGGGAAAACCTGTGCCTCGACCCCACCTTCACGGGCTGGGACGTCGACGGGGGCTACGCCCAGTTGGTGGTGGTGGACGAAGCGTTCGTGTACCGGTTGCCCGAGGGCTTCGACGACGTAGCCGTGGCGCCCTTGCTGTGCGCGGGGATCATCGGATACCGCGCGCTGCGCCGGACGGAACTGCCCCGCGGCGGGCGCCTCGGGATATACGGCTTCGGCGGCTCGGCGCACTTGACCGCGCAGGTGGCCATCGCCGAAGGTGCCAGGGTGCACGTCATGACCCGTTCACCCGAGTCCCGCGAACTCGCCCTCTCGCTCGGCGCCTCGAGCGCCGGCGATACGAACGACGAGCCGCCCGAGCCGCTCGACGGCGCCATACTGTTCGCGCCGGTGGGCGACATCGTGCCCTTGGCCCTCGCCGCGCTCGACCGCGGGGGAGTGCTCTGCGTCGCCGGGATCTATCTCAGCGATATCCCGGCGCTCAATTACGATCGCCACCTCTTCCAGGAGCGCACGCTGCGCAGCGTGACCGCGAACACCCGACAGGACGGTGAAGAATTTCTTGAGATCGCGGCGCGCATCGGTATCAGGTCGACGACACATCAGTACGCCTTCCGCGACGCCGACCGGGCGCTCAGCGACCTCGCGCACGAGCGCTTCAGCGGGGCCGCGGTGATCGTCGATTTTGAGAGTGAGTGACTCTGATCGACGCCCGATCGACCCGCGGTTCCTGAGCTCGTCGGCCATTCTTTCACCGGCCCTGCGACCTCCAGCGGGCTCGAGCGATAGGGACATTGGCCTCTAACGTGCCAGCGTCGCCGTTGCCTACTCTGGCAAGAGGAGGGCGATGGAATCGTCCGTCTCGACGGCGTGATGGACGCCACGTGCATCCGTGAGACGTCGGTAGTTTTGTTGAGACCACAGAACAGAGGAGTCGAGATGACGACGGCGGCCATACAGACGTTCGCGCTCAGCAAGGATTACGGGTCCACGCACGCCTTGAAGGGCCTCGACTTCGAAGTGGCTGAGGGCGAGGTCGTGGGCTGTCTCGGGCCCAACGGCGCCGGCAAGACGACGCTCATCCGGCTGTTGCTGGGCCTGCTCCTGCCCTCGGGTGGGCGGGCGGAGATCTTCGGGTTGGACGCCCAGCGCGACCCGGTCGCCGCGCATCGACGGGTCGCCTACGTGCCCGGTGAGGCCAATCTCTGGCCGGCGCTGAGCGGCGCCGAGACCCTTCAACTGCTGGGTCAGGTGCAAGGTCATGTCGATCACGCCTACCAGGAGGAGTTGGCCGTTCGATTCGACCTCGACCTCACGAAGAGGGTTCGGGCCCTGTCCAAAGGCAATCGCCAAAAGCTCATCCTGGTGGCGGCGCTCATGACGCGCGCGGACGTGCTCATCCTCGACGAACCGACCAGCGGGCTCGATCCGATCATGGAGCAGGCCTTTCGACAGTGCGTCAACGAGGCTCGGGAGCGGGGTCAGAGCGTGCTGCTGTCGTCGCACATCTTGAGCGAGGTCGAAGCGCTCTGCGACCGAATCGGCATCCTTCGCGAGGGGGTGCTGGTGGAGATGGGCACCCTGGCCGAGATGCGTCACCTCTCGGCGCTCACCGTTGAAGTGACCTTTGACGGCGTGGTGCCGGACGTCACCCACGTGGCGGGCGTCGACATGGTGCAGGTGCAGGGCAGGACGCTGCAATGTCAGGTTCACGGCCCCGTCGGTCCGCTGCTGAGCGAGTTGGCCGGAAAGGGCGTGCACGAGTTCCTAAGCCGTGAGCCGTCGCTCGAGGAGTTGTTCCTCGCCCACTACGGCAGCGCGGCGCCGCAGGAAGTTCGTGCCGGTGGCTGAGAGTTCAGCGTCGGTCCTGGAGATTCCGGGCTCGCTGTCGAGCACGGTGATCGCCCGGGTCACGGCCCGCAAGTGCGTTCGAGCGGGCCTCGTCTGGGGGATCGTCTTCGGGCTCTACGTGGCGACCCAAGCCTTCACCTACGCCACCAGCTACAAGACGGTCGCCTCTCGCCAGCTGCTGGTGGCGCAGTTCGGTCATAACGCCGGCATCAGCGCGCTGGTCGGACCGGCCAACCAGATCGGCACGGTCCCCGGGTTCACCGTCTGGAAGTGCCTGACCGTGCTGGCCATCATCGGCGCCGTGTGGGGCCTGCTGACCAGCACGAAACTGTCGCGCGGCGAAGAGGACGCCGGGCGCTGGGAGTTGTTGCTCGCCGGTCAGGTGACTCGGCGCGGCGCGGCGCTGCAGTCGCTGCTCGGTTTCGCTGCGGGGGCCCTGGCCCTCTTCGGGTCCGCGTCGGTCGTCACGGTGCTGGTCGGACGATCCTCGAAGTTTGCTATCAGCGCGGGCGCCGCCGTCTTCTTCGCCTTGGCCTTCGTGGCGGGCGCGGTCATGTTCCTCGCCGTCGGCGCTTTCTGCTCCCAGCTGTCGACGTCGCGCCGACAGGCCGCGGGGTTCGCGTCGGCGATCCTGGGCGCGAGCTACGCGCTGCGCATGGTCGCCGATTCCGGGAGCAGCCTGGACTGGTTCCGCTGGGCGACGCCCCTGGGGTGGATCGAGGAGATGCAGCCCCTGACCGCGCCGAAGCCCTGGGCCCTGGCGCCGATGATCGCCTTCGTGATCGCGCTGGGCGTCGCCACCGTCATCCTGGCGGGTCGCCGCGACCTGGGCGCGGGTACCCTGCCCGATCGATCGAGCCTCGACTCGATCCGTCGTCTCGTGACGCGGCCTTTCGGCCTCGCGTTCTTCCTCTCGCGCTCGACCTTTCTGGCGTGGGCCTTCTCGATCACCGCGTACGGCCTGCTGCTCGGGAGCATCGCCAAATCGGGTGGGAAGATCATCACCGGCTCGCCCAGCATGAGCCTCGCGTTCAGCCGCCTGGGCGTCTCGGGCGCCGAGGCCTACCTGGGCATCGCGCTGCTCATCATGTCGGTCGCCCTGTGCTTCATCGCCGCGGGCCAGGTCGGCGCGGTCCGCAAGGAGGAGTCGAGCGGTCAGGTGGACAACCTGCTCGTACGGCCCCTGTCGAGGTCGTCGTGGCTTCTCGAGCGGATCGTCCTGGTGACGGTCGTGTTGCTCTTGGGCGGGGTGCTGGCCGGCTTCTCGACGTGGGTCGGCGCGGTGAGCGACGGAGCGCACGTCGGGCTGGCCTCGATGATGGGGGCCGGCCTCAACGTGGTCGTGCCGGCGCTGCTGCTCTACGGTCTGGGTTCGCTGGCCTTCGCCGTGGTCCCGCGCCACGCCAGCGCCGTGACGTATTCGCTGCTCGTATGGTTCTTTCTCGTCGAGATTCTGGGCGGGCTCGCGAGCATGAACCACTGGATTCTCGACACCTCGGCCTTTCACCAGATGGTGCCGGCCCCCTCGGTGCCGGTTGACTGGACGTCTAATGCCATGATGGTAGTGATCGCGGTGGTGGCCTTCGCCGTTGCCGTGGTGGCCTTTAACCGAAGAGACCTGAAGGGCGAGTGACCGATGCACGAGCGTGACGACGTAAGCGTGGGCCAGCCCTCCTCGGCCCCGCCGAACCCGGGTCAGCCGACGCCACGCGACTTCGTCGCCTGGCGCTATCCCGTCGAACTGGAAGCCGACGTCGTCACCCGAGATGGTTTGACCCTTCGCCTTCGTCCGATTCGCCCCGACGACGCCCAGCAACTCGTGAAGTTCCACAGCCTCTTGTCGTTCGACTCCATCTACCGCCGGTACTTCTCTATGCACCCTCTGCTCACGCCCGAGGAGGTCGAGCACTACACCCGGGTCGACTACGTCGACCGCCTCGCGCTGGTGATCGTCGAAGGCGACCAGCTGGTGGCGGTCGGCCGCTACGACCGCTACCCCGGCACGTCGCAAGCCGAAGTGGCTTTTCTGGTGTTGGACGACCACCAGAACCTCGGCCTGGGGCCGAACCTTCTCCAGCACCTGGCGCAGGCCGCCTGGGATCGGGGCATCACCGAGTTCACGGCCGAGACCCTGGCCACCAACCGCAACATGATGACCGTCTTTCGATCATCCGGCTTTCCCGTGACGTCGCACTTCGAGGACGGAGAGATCAGCCTGAGCTTTCGCATCGAACCGACCGAGGAGAGCCGCCGACGGCGCGCGGACTACCGAGCGGGGAAGGTCTAGATGGTTACCCTGGTCATCAACGAGCTCTACGACGATTCTGGCCACGAGGACCCGGGTCACCCCGAACGGCCCGAGCGCGTCACTGCCGCGCTGGACGGGGTCGGCGACCTGCATCTGGGCGACGACCTGGTGATCGTGCCCGCGCGCGCCGCGACCCGCGTCGAGTTGGTGCGCGCGCACGACGGCTCCTACCTCGACGAGCTCGGCGCCTTCTGCTACAACGGTGGCGGCGACATCGACCCGGACACCTACGCGACCTACGACTCGTGGCTGATCGCCAAGCACGCCGCCGGCGCGGGACTCGCGGTCATAGAGGAGTTGCAGCGCCGCAAGCACGGCGTCGGTTTCGTGGCCGCCCGTCCGCCCGGGCACCACGCGCTGAGGGACCGGGCCATGGGCTTTTGCCTGCTCAACAACGTGGCCGTCGCGGCCGCGACCCTGGTCGGTCAGGGTCAACGGGTGCTCATCGTCGACTGGGACGTGCATCACGGCAACGGCACCCAGGCGATCTTCTGGGACGACCCCGACGTGCTCTACGTCTCGACGCACCAGTGGCCGCTCTTTCCCGGCAGCGGCACCGCCAGCGAGGTCGGGGGCTGGCACGCCATCGGTCAGACGGTCAACATCCCGCTGCCGCCCGGCGCCACCGGCGACGTCGTGCGCCGGGGGATCGAGGAGATCGCGGCCCCGGTGATCGAGGAGTTCGCGCCAACCTGGGTGCTGGTGTCTGCGGGCTTCGACGCCCATCGCGCCGACCCGATGGCCAACCTAGAGCTGACCAGCGGCGACTTCGCCCAGTTGGCCAGCACCGTGGCGGGCTTCGCTTCCAAGCCCGGTCGCCTGGCGCTGTTCCTCGAGGGTGGGTACGACCTCGGTGCCCTGCGCGCCTCGGTGCGCTCCGCCCTGAGCGCGGTCCTCGAAGGTTCCGAGCCGGACGAGCGGCCTTCGTCGGGGGGCCCGGGTGTCGAACACATGCGAAGGGCGCACGACGAGCGAACGGTGGCCCTCGCGAAGATGCACGACGCGAGCGAAGGAGAGGTGGAACCGTGACGACACTGCACACGATCGCCGTGGGGTACGACGGATCGCCCGACGCCGAGGTCGCCGTGCGATGGGCCATGGAGGCGGCCGTGGCCGCGCGGTCCAACGTCGCCGTGGTGCACGCGGCCGGGCTGCTCGAGCATCTGAACACCCGATTCTCCAAGGATGAACTACCCCAGGCCGTGCTCGCCCTGGCGGGCCAGTGCGGGCTGGACACGGAACGGCTCTTCTGGTACGTCAACGACGGCGACGCCTGCTCGGTGTTGCTGCGCGCGGGCGAGGCGCCCGTCGAAGCCGACCTCATCGTCGTGGGCTCGAGGGGGCAGGGACAACACCCGGGTCTCCTGCTCGGTAGCACCAGCCTGGAGCTGGTGCAGCACTCGCACGTGCCGGTGGTCGTGGTACCCCTGCCGGCACCTTCCGATTAGCTGACCGGCTGGCTCACTCGGATTTCGTGCTGTAACCGGCGCCCGAGAGCATGCGTCGAAGGTCGACCACGGTCTGCACGTCCACGTCCTTGTGGTTGGGCCGGTCGAAGGTCTCGGTCTCTGCGCCCAGCGTCACCACGTACTTGCCATCGTGACTGCTTTCCACGGTGCCCACGGCTTCGAGCAGGGAAAGCACGTCGGTCCATTCGATGTTGTGCCCGCTGGGGTGTCGGAGAATCGAGGCGAGGGTGTCGCGGTGGTGATTGTTGAGGTGCGTGGGGGTGGGGTCATCTGGCATGGGGAGTCCTTTGGTCTATCTCACGGTACCGTGACGACGCCGCGCGGGATTCGATGGTGAGACGCGAGTACGCCACCGGGCCCCGACGGCTCATTCCGATTGAGCCTCGTCGAACGTGAGTTCGGCGGCCGGGTCCGCCTCCAAGCGTTCGTCGGGAATGGGCTCGCCGCTTCGAACGGATCGTCCGTAGGTACCGTCGAGGAGGCGCTGCTGGGCCCTTTCGATCGCGGCCAGGCGCTCGCGAAGGCCCGCGATGATGGCGGCCTCCTCCTGCTCGGCGACCAGTGGTTCGGCCGAGTCGCTCATGTCGCCGGGCTCGTTGGCGCCGGATCGATCGTCCTGCGCGTCCCCGTCCGCTCGGACCAGGAGTGCCCGCACGCGCTCGAGTTCATCGTGAAGCAGTTCGTGCGCTCTCTGGGTTTCCATGGGATTCCTCGGTTCATTGTCCGTCGTTCATCGAGAGTATCCGGTCGCTTTCCCAGCAACAGCGCGGCCTAGGTGTTCAGAGCCCCTCCTCCAGGCGCCGCTGGCGCTCGCCCTCATGAAGGAAGGTCGAGCGTCTTTCCGGTCAGGTCGAAATAGTCGGTCGTGAGTTGAGCGAGATCGACGCCCGCCTCGAAGGCCTTGGAACCGAGATGCTCGGGCCAGATGACCACCCACGCCTCCTCCACGAGGGGGGCACCGGCGACGCTGCCACTCCAGAAGGACGGAGCGAACTGCGTCTCCTGGGCCCAGGTGATGAACTTGACGTCGGGCGTGTAGCCACCGGCGAGGATCGCGTGTCCGCCGTCGATCGGCGAGCCCGCCACGTCGGTCCACGCCTGCCCGTTCGCGAACTGCTGCTGGTTGGCGTCTAACACCGTGATTCCGACCCAGATGCCGCCGAAGATCGCCAGAGCTGCGTCGACCTGCGAGAGGTCGCTCTGGTCCACCCGGGCGAAAGCCACCGCCTTCACGCCGTCGGGGCCACCCCGGCTCTGCAAGTACTCGAGGCCGGTCTGGATCTCCATGCCCTGATCCGCTTGGCTTCCCGGTCCGTTGGTGACGGACGTGCCCTGCGGATTGAAGAGCGGGTTCTGCGTCTCGTAGAAACTCCAGACCTGGGCTTGGGTAGGGTAGTTCTCGCTCGACAGCGTCGCGGTAATGAGGCGGCGCATATTGGCCCAGGCCACGGCATTGCAGTCGCCGGCCACGTCGTTGTCGAGCATCTCCCATCCGCTGAGGCGAGCGAGATAGTCCTCCGACCTCGGATGGACGGGCACGGGTCGTGCGAGGAAGTTCCCCAGGGAGAGCGCCGGCGCGTTCTTGGGCGGTCGCCGTCCACACTTATACGCCATGGCGCCCCCTCTCGTTCAATCGCAACTTAGTGGCCTGACCCACAACGACGTCAGGACGTCACCACAACTTTGAAAGGTGCTTCGCTACCGCGTCGGAGCCGTCGAGAGACGCGTTGACGGACAACGCGTCGCCCTCGAGTTGGCGAACTGACGCGCGATCCTCCACCATCGTCGAGCGCACGCCGTCGCTCAGAAATCGAGACGGCTGGGCCCACGAATGATCGTCGCGAACGGGGTGGTGGTGGTAGCGAAGCGGCACGTAGACGCAGAGGTGCCGCCGGGCTCGGGTGACCGCCACGTAGAACAAGCGGCGCTCCTCCTCCAGACCCTCGGGTGAGCCGAGTGACATGTCCGAAGGGAAATTGCCGTCGGCCGCGTGGATGACGTGCACGGCGTCGAACTCCAGTCCTTTGGCCGAGTGCACCGTCGACAGGACGAGCCAGTCCTCGTCGACCATGGGAGGACCCGCGAGGTCTCCCGTCGAGGCCGGCGGCTCGAGCGCCTGTTCCGCCGCCACGTCGCTCAAACGGCGGGCGTCGGCGCAGGCGTTGACGAGTGCGCCGAGGTCCTCGAGGCGCGGACCGGCGTCGTCGTAGGAGGCGTGGATGAGCGGGGCCACGGCGTGTCGGACCCGTTGCGCGTGCAAGAGCACCGACTCGGCGGACTGGGGACATATCGCTTCGACCAGGTGCCGCGACATCTTGGCGACGTCGTCGGGCAACACGGCGCTCGCGAGGGGCCATCGGTCGAGGATGTCCGCGTGCGAGAGGGGAAGCGCGCCGTCGACGCAACGCATCGCGTCGATGGCGCGACGGGCTTTGGCGGGACCGACGCCGGGGAGGCGCTGCAAGAGGCGAAACCAGGCCATCTCGTCGCGGGGATTGTCGGCCAGTCGGAACGCCGCGAGGAGGTCCTTGACGTGCGCCGCTTCGAGGTAGCGCAGTCCGCCGTACTTGATGAAGGGAATACGACGACGGGAGAGCTCGATCTCGAGATCGGCGCTGTGGTGCGCGGCCCGGAAGAGGACGGCCTGGCGCTGCAAGGTGACGCCCTGCTCGTAGAGCTCGAGAACCCGGTCGGTGACGCATTCCGACTGGTGGCGCTCGTCGTCGCAGTGAACGAGCGTTGGCCGTACCGCGCCGATCATAGGCACCCTGGCGTAGAGCACGGCGCTAAAGCCTTCGGGAGCGTCGGCCGCCACGGCGTTGGCGACCGCCAGGATCTCGTCCGACGAACGGTAGTTGGCGTTCAAAGTGATGGTCGTGAGTTCTTTGAAGTACTGATCCGCGTCCAGCAGGAACCTCGGTGACGCGCCACGAAATCCGTAAATGGCCTGCGCGTCGTCGCCCACGATGGTGAGGCGCGAATCGTTGCGGCGCAGCGCCGAGAGGATGTCGACCTGCAGGAGATTCACGTCTTGGAACTCGTCGACCAGGACGTGATCGTACACGGCGCCGAGTTCGTCCCCCACCACGTCGTCCTGGGCCGCCGCGCGCCAGTACAGGAGCAAGTCATCGAAGTCCAGGAGTCCGAGCGAACGCTTCCGCGCCACGAACGTGGAAAAGACGAGGCCTACTTCCTCCACGTGGTCGGCGCACCACGGGGTGTCGAGGGCCATGACCTTCGCGAGGGGCACGCCGGTATTGACAGCGCGCGAGTAGAGAGACGCCAGCGTGGCCTTCTTGGGCATGCGCCGGTCCGAACTCGTGACGCCGAGTTCTCCGCGAACCAGGTCCAAGAGGTCGGCAGTGTCGCCCCGGTCGAGCACGCCGAAGCCCTCGGGCAGGCCGAGCGCGGCGTGATACCGTCGCAGCGTGTGATGGGCGACCGAGTGGAAGGTGCCGCCCGCGACCCGACGGGACCGGTCGGAGCCACGAAGCGCCCGTACCCGATTGAGGATCTCGCGCGCGGATCGTCGGGTGAAGGTCATGAGCAGGATCCGTTCCGGCTCGACCCTTCGTTCCAGCAGGACTTCGACGCGCGCCGTCAGCGTAGTGGTCTTGCCGGTCCCGGGCCCGGCGATGACCCGCAGGGGGCCGTCACCGAAGGTCGCGGCCTCCTGCTGGCGCTCGTTGAGCTCACGCGGAAAAGCGAACATATGTTCGATACTATCGACCGGGTGCCACAGCGACCGACCGGACGCTTTTGCCTTTCTAGTCCGAGATGATGGGCCTAAGAAGAGGCGGGAAAAGCGACCACTCGGTAGGCGCCCGGCACCAGGAAGAGCCCGTCGCCCACGCTGGGGGTGGGGAAGTGGTTGGCCACGGCCCCGATGGAGGCCTGCTGTCGCACCTCACCGGTGTTCGGGTCGAGCCCGTAGACGACACCATTCTGACCGATGGTCCACACCAGGCCGGCCGCCAGCAGCGGCGGTCCGCCACCGCTGGACGAACTCCATTGGATGCGAAGCGACGCGGGCGAGGAGGACGTCACGATGGCGACCGGGCCGCTGAGGCAGGGGATGAAGACAACCAATCCCGTGGAGGCGCTCCCGCCGTCGACGTCGTTGCCGCACGTGCTCGCCAGGTTCGCCTCACCGTTGCCGATACCCCCCAGATGCGCACCGTTGAGGAGGTAGGCGATCCCTGATTTTCCGTCGAGCAGCACCTGTCCGCTGGCGAGTAGGACGGGCGCCATGGTCATGTCGAGGTCGCTCGCGTTGTTCTGGGCCCACGTGGTGGGCGCGAAGTACTGGACCAGGCGCATCGCCGGTGACAGTTCGAGCACGGAATCGCTGTCGTCGTAGGTCCGACCCGGTGAGTGCACCGAACCGTTGCCCACGCTCACCCAAACGTCGCCGGTGGCGCTCACGACCGGCGCGGCCCCGCCCATCCAGATGGCGCCCTGGCTGTCGCCGCCCCGGTCATCCACCGTGAAGAACCGGGGCTTCGAACCCGTTTCGGCCACGGAGCCGACGCGGCCGCGGTAGGTCGCGCAGTCGCCGTAGTTTCCACCCATGGCGAAGACCACCCGCCCGTCGTCGAGGTTGAGTCCCGTGCGTTGAAGCAGCGCCGCCGGGTGCGACCGCGGTGGATCGACGTTCACGGTGAGTTCGATTGCTCCGGTCGTGGTATCGAGACCGATCAATCGATGATGGGGGCGGCCGTGAATATATTCGTCGGCCAGTACGAAGATCTCTTGCCGTGATGGATCGATGACCGGGGTGCCGGTGATACCGACGTCGGGCGAGATGTCCCCGCAGGGGAGCGCCGACGAGGGCACGGGCCGAGCGACGTGGCGCGACCAGACCACCGCGCCGTTCGCGGAGGAGAGGGCGTACACGGTGTCATTCTCCGTGGCCACGAAGACGTCGTTGCCAAAGACGAGGGGCTCGCCGAAGAGCTGGCCGTCCAGCTCTGGTGACACCCACGCCCTGGTGGAGGTATTGATCGACGAGACGCTCGTGGATACGCCGGTGCCGGCCGCGTCGCCGTGGTACACGGTCCAGGACGCGGTGCTCTCGGCCGTCGCGGCCCCGCCGTCGCGCCCGCCGCTGATTAGCGCCATTGGCCCGGCGAGCAGCATCGCCAGGCTGAGGGCGACGACTGGCGAAGGTCCGTTTCGTTTCATGGCCTCGCCACGCGGACCACACGCGGGTCCCTGAATACGCCGATCGTACCGATCTGGCTTAGGTTACACACAGTCCTTACACGATCAGAGAAGTTGTTCGTCCGTTGAGGGTAGATGGTGACGTCGCGACGAAGGGGTTCGAAGACGGCGCGTTACGACCTCGTCAGTGGTCCTGTCCGCGCATAATGTCGCTCGGGCCTGCGGCAGTTTCATCGTGCGCGCCGTAGACGAGGAGGCTCATGAAATAGGCCAGGCCGCCGACGCTGCCGAGGACGTCGAACTGCCAGTAGGCATCGTTCATGGCCACCGTGACGACCGTGCCGACGAAGGCGATAGCGAGCATGACGAACATGGCGTTGCGGCAGGCTCTCAAGACGACCTGCGCCTGTCGCTCGTCTGCCCGATTGCCATAGACCGCCCCGATGTCGCTGTCACTTCTTGTCATCACGTAGTAACCGATAGACAAGAGGATCGTCACGGCGCCGGCGACCGCCGCGTCGCTCCAGGTGTGGCCAAAAGCAACTGCGCCAGTGATGATGGCGCCCCCCACGAGCACCACCGCAGGGGCCACCAGTCGCGATCGGGTGAATCCACTCATGTTTCTTCCTCCTCGTGCGGGTCGAACATTTCGTCGACCGGAATCTCAAAGAACTTCGCGATCCGAAAGGCCAGCGGGAGGGAAGGCGAGTAGCGACCACTCTCGATGGCGATGACCGTTTGGCGCGAAACCCCAAGTCCGGCGGCGACATCTGCCTGGGACATCCCACGTTGACTACGTGATTCCCGCAATCGGTTCTTCATGATGTAAAGGGTACTTTACATCGGGCCAGATGTCAAGGTACCTTTACTTAGTGGCCGAGCGTGTCGATTGCGCGATCAGTGTCCAGACGTTGTCGACCACGTGCTCGGTATCCTGCAGCTGCTTTTCTACTCCTCGGGTGGCGGCCGTGGGTAGGTTCTCCTGTTCGTCCCGCGTTGTCGTCGTAAGCGTCGACCTGATCGTAAGAACGCGCTTTCGCACACGCCGACCGTTGAGACATCACTAGAGGTGCAGTGATGCACGGGTGATTTTGTTCCTCGCCGCTACTCTTTGGTCGTACCGACGGACCGCGTGAGAAGGAGGATGCTGTGGGACGAGGCTTCTTCAGTTCACTCACGTCCTTCGTGTACTTCGTGGCTGGCCTCGTGATCGCCGACTCACACAAGTACTTCGCCCACGTGCATGGTCTCAAGAGCGTGGTCTCCGCGGCACTCGGTGTGGTGCTCTGGCCGCTCATCCTTTTGGGCGTCAATCTTCATCTTCATTGATATCCGAAGATGCAACGTGGCAAAGGCGAGAATCGACGCCTTGCGAATGCCGTCGTCGTTGCCACGTCTGACACCAAGTAGGTTTCTCCTATGCGTCGCACGTCTGCCGCCCTGACCGCGTTGAGTGCGTGCGCCGTGTTGGCGTTCAGTTCAACGGCGCTGGCGAGCACGACCACAACCACGACGTCGACGTCGTCGTCGACCTCAACAACCACTCCGACGTCGACGACGACGTTGAAGAACGTTCCTGTGGCACCCTTGACGGGGCTGCCCGACCCGACGGGCATCACCAAGGGCCGTTCGGCGCTCACGGTCAAGATTGATAACACGCCTCAGGCGCATCCCCAGTACGGCGTGCAGGACGCCGACGTGGTCTACGAGGAGATCGTCGAGGGCGGCATCACCCGTCTCGCGGCCATCTTCAATTCGCACGTTCCCTCCGAGGTGGGTCCGGTTCGATCGGTGCGTCGCACGGATCGAGAGATCGTCTTTCCCATAGGGGGCATTTTCGCCTTCTCGGGCGGGGCGGAGTACGCCGTGCGGAGCATTGAAACCGCGCCCGTGAAGCTCTACAACGAAGCCAACGCCGGTGCGGCGATGTTCCGTGACCCCGACCGGCCGGCCCCCCACAACCTCTTCGCCAACGCCATCCTCCTCATGGACAAGCACGGCAAACCGCGCCCGCCGCCCCCCCTTTTCACGTACTCCTCGAGCGCGAAGCCGGATGTGGGTGCGCCGGTCAAGTCCTTCGTGGTGGGCTTCGCGTCCGGTTTCGCCGCCACCTACGACTGGGACGCCCGGACCGCGTCGTGGGACCGGAGCATCTTCGGCGCGCCCGACGTGTCCGCCACCGACGTTCGGATTTCGCCCAAGAACGTGATCGTCATGAGCGTGAATTACGTGGGCGGCGTGGGCGTCATTGATTCGTACGCCGAGCTGATCGGTTCGGGACCGGTGGAGGTCTTCACCCGGGGAACCGTGCAGCGCGGCACGTGGTCGCGACGCGACCTTCGCCAAGCGACCGTCTACCGGAACCGGTCCGGCAAGGTGATCGATCTGGCCCCGGGCCAAACGTGGGTCGAACTGCTCGACGTGTCCGAGAGTGTGAGCATCACGCCCGGTCGATAATCAACGGCGTCGATTGCCATGTTTCGGGACCCAAGGGTCGCTCGAGGCTGCTCGCGCGAGGCGGTCAGCCGCAGCTTTGCGCGTAGGACGGTGTCCCGGGTTGCTGGGCCTGGCCGGAGTTGGCGCTCACCATGAGGCAGGATTCGTCAACCGCGACGAACTGGTTGGCGGGTATCTGCTTCAATTGATCGACCTCGGCGTACGTCCAGCGCGTGTCGGCCGTGCCCTGGAAGTACCAGTTGCTTCCGTTGTCGGCCAGGATTAAGCCGTAGGTTTTCATCGTCGTGAGCACCGTCTGGCAGAAGGCGCTGCACTGCGAGGCCGGCAGCGTGAAGGAGGCGTTGAGGCGGAATCGCGCTCCCATCGGAGGGCAGTTGGTATCGGACTGGCCCGCTTCGTGGCGCGCCGGCCACAGGTAGGACGCCTGCGTGCACTGCGCGGTGAAGCGGATGGCGTGGTCCATCGAACCGGAGGCGACCTCGTTGAAGTTGACGAGACCGGGAAGTATGGGCAGTCCCGCGGCGTCGGCCGAGGTGTATCCGGCCGGGCGCAGGGCGTTCGAGTTGAGGTTCCAGATGGCACCCGATCCCGCTTGCGACCGACCACCCGCGCGGTACTGGGTATCCCAGGTTTCGAACAGCGTGCAGGCCGGAGATTGGCTGGACTTGTATTCGTCGACCATCAAGGCGTGACGGTCCGAGCCGCCTTCGATGGGCGTGGCAGCCGTGAGGGGATAGGGACGCCGGTCGCTCTCCGACGCGTACTGGAACGTGACGCGCGTGAAGGGCGTATTCGCTCGCACTATCTGCCAGGGGATCCCGTAGGGCTGGTGGGGGTTGCCCGAGGGGCCGTAGTCCGGGTGGAGATTGGTGCTGCTCGAGTCCATCGAGGCAAGCCACGTCGCGCTGTTGGCGTTGACGGGCAGGCTGGTGATCGGGGTGTTCCAGACGTTGTCGGCGGGGAAAGCGGGACACCTCGTGCCCGGCAGAATCGTGCCGGTCGACGCGGCCAGGGCCGACGGTGCGGCGATCGTCAGACCGCCTCCGACGACCGATGCACTCAGCATGATGACGGCCCACGAGGGGCCTCGATGGGAGAGACGGAACATTTTCGGATGGTAGCAGTGGGAAAAGTCCGAATGGCGTTCGAGTTAGTGAATTGTGCTCACGTTGGGAGCCTTCGACGTCCTGGGCGTCGTACGAGCGAAGGTCTCCGTACTCGAGTCGATGAAGTCGCGACGATCAGGCGATCTCGGTGACGTAGGCGCCTACCAGCGACGCCGTCTGCTGGTCGACCCCGCCGTTGCGACGCGTTTCGTGGCCCTCTTGGAAGTGGGCGAACGCGCTGCTCGACGAGATGGGGTTCACCTCGTCGTCACCGTGATTATGGAACGACACGTGGACGAAGGAACCATCGGAGAGTCGCAGGACCAGGTAGCTGACGTTGTCGGGTTGGGATCGCGAGAGTTCTTCGAAGACCGCTTCAACCCGGCGCTGATTCTCCTCCGCGTCCTCGGGCGATTTCGTGTCGTAGCGGGTAACGAGTCGCTTCTGCATGAGCACTCCTTTTGTCTGATTTTCGAAGCGTACTATCGCTCTTTTGCTGGACTGTGGCGTTCGCACTCGTTGCCAATTGGCGGTGAACCGAATTGGCGTGGCGTCGTCCAATTCGTAGAGATCGCTAGGGTCGCGCCCGCCGCCGCGTGCGCGGCTGGGCCTGGCGCGACTCTTGTTTCATACGTTGGGCCGCCTTCCGCAGTTCCTGGGCGTCACGCTGCACTTGCTGCACCGCTCGGCGAACGTCGCCTTCCATGGCGTTGCGGGCCTTATGGGCGCTCGCGCGATCGTCGTGCGCTTGTTGATGCAGTTCGACCTTCATCTGGCGCCACGCCGACTTCGCCTGCTTGATGGCGAGCACGACCTGGCGGCGGGCTTCGTTGGATGCTTCCGCGGCTACCTTGATCTGCTCGCGTCCGCTGGTTCCCTGTACGGCCATGCCGAAGGACCACAGTCCGGTGTCGATGAGTCGCGCCGCCCGGCAGATCTCGTCAAGAACGGCGTCACGCACCTCCGCGGGCGTGTTCTTCTCGTCGGAGTACTTGACGATGGCGCGAAAGTAGATGCGCCACAATCCCAGAAGGGAGTCGGCGGCAATCTGGGGCTCCGGATCGTCGGGGTCCATCATGGCGCGCGCGGCCATGGACTGTGCCGCGACCTGCGCCAATCGGTCCATCATGTCGATGTGGGCGGCTCGCAAGGAAGGCGTTCGCTCCACCAGATCAATGAAGCGACGAACCATGGTCATGTCGCGTATTCCGGCCTCCTCCCAGTACGAGAAGAGCTCGGTCATCTGCGCCTTGAGGATCTGCACCGTGGCCTCGACCGGCGACACCTGTGGCGCGCCCGGGCCGAGCGTGCGGCGGATCTCTTCGGCCATCTCGTCTTCGCGGTCGAGGATCAATGACTCCTTGGTCGGGAAATAGTTGTAGATGGTCTTCTCCGAGACGTTGCACGCGTCGGCGACCTCGGTGATCTTGACCTCGTCGAAGCCTCGCTCCAGGAACATCGAGGTGGCGGTGTCCGAGATTTGCTGGCGCATCAAACGCTTCTTTCGTTCGCGCAGCCCTTCATCGTTCTGATCCGGTTCACCCGGGTGGTCGCGGGTCGCCCGGTGCCAATCAAAGTACCGGGGCCATCGATCCTGCGGGTCGTAACTCATGCGATCATTCTACCAAAAAAAGGGAAGAATTTCTAGTTGCTAAATTTTTCTAGTCACTATATACTTCGGCCATGAACTCATTTTCCCTTACAAGTAATGACGTCGTGGTACGCACCGAAGGGCTTACGAAGCGCTTCGGTGAGTTCGTGGCCGTCGAGGACTTCGACCTCGAAGTGAGGGCCGGTTCGGTGGTCTCGTTGCTCGGCCCCAATGGGGCGGGCAAGACGACGATCGTGCGGATGCTGGCCACGCTCACCGAGCCGAGCGCCGGCACGGCGACCGTGTGCGGCTTCGACGTCGTACGTCAGGCCGACGCCGTTCGGTCGGTACTCTCGCTCACCGGTCAGTTCGCGGCGCTGGAGGACAACCTGACGGCCCAGGAGAACCTCATACTCATGGCCCGTCTGCGTGGTTTCGGACGTCGGGCGGCGACCCACGTGGTCGAGGGCTTGATCGAGCGTTTGGACATCGACGAGTTCCGCGACAAGCTCATCAAATCCGTCTCGGGCGGGCAGCGTCGCCGCGTGGACCTGGCTGCCAGCCTGGTCGTGCAGCCCCGGATCTTGATCCTGGACGAACCGACCACCGGCCTGGACCCCCGCAGCCGTCAGGTGGTGTGGACCACGATCCGTGAGCTGGTCGGCGAAGGTGTGACGCTCTTTTTGACCACCCAGTACCTGGAGGAGGCCGACGCGCTGGCCGACCACATCGTCTTGCTCGATCACGGGCGCGCGACCGCGGCCGGCACGCCGAACGAACTGAAGGCCCGGATCGGCGACCAGAGGGTCGACGTGGTGGCCGTGGACACCGGGGGATTGGACCGACTCATCGAAGTGCTCTCGCCGTCGTTCGAGCTCACCATCTCGCGGGAGCGCCGCATGCTGTCCATTCCCGCGCCGCACGACCTGGTGGATCTGGACGCGGTGACCAGCGCGGTGTGGGGTGCGGGCCTCGTGATCGACGAGATCGCGCTTCGACGACCGACGCTGGACGACGCGTTCCTCGCCCTCACGGGCCAACCACCGGACGGCACTTTGTCGAACGACATGAAAGAGGAGGTCTCACTATGAGCGTCGTTGCACCGCCCACACCGTCGCCCCTGGCGGGTGACGTTCTACCGTCCCGGCCAACTCGATTGCGGCGCTACGTCCGCGAGACCGGCCTACTGATCGGGCGCGGGCTTCGCACCATTCCTCGGGTCCCTGAGCGGTTGAGTGACGTCACGATCCAACCCATCGTGTTCACCCTTCTCTTCCTCTACGTCTTCGGTTCGGCCATCCATATCCCCGGCATGACTTACCAGAACTACCTGCTGCCTGGTCTCATCGGCCAGGGTTTGGCTTTCGGGGTGATCGGTGCCGGCGTGGCCACCGCCACCGACTTCTCGACCGGTGTGGTGGACCGCTTCCGGTCCCTGCCGGTCACGCGGCTGTCGGTGATCTCCGCCCAGGTGGTCGGTCAGATCATCGAGCAGATCCTGGGCATGCTGCTCATCAGTGGCATGGGGCTGGCGCTCGGCTGGCGCCCTCATCTGAGCGTGTTCGGATTCGTCGAATTGATCTTCCTGGTGCTGCTCGGCCTCTTCGCCTTCACCTGGTTCGGCGTGCTCATGGGGATGCTCGTTCGAAGCTCGGACGCCATGCAGGGGATCGGCTTCGCAATCGTCTTTCCGCTGTCGTTCCTCGCCGGCACCTTCGTGCCCATCGCGGGCATGAAGGCCATTCCGCGGGCCATCGGGGACTGGGACCCGCTCTCGGCGCTGGTGGCGGCGATCCGTCACGTCACGCAGGGAACGGAGGCGAGCGGGTCCTGGCAACTCGTGCACCCCGTCGTGGCGATGGTCTTTTGGTGCGCCCTGATCATTTCGATCTGCGTGCCGCTGGCCCTGCGTCGATTCCGCACCCTGAGCTGACCATCCGGCGGCGGTCGCGCCTACTTGAAGCGGAAGTGAACGAAGACCCGGCCAAAGTTCTTGGAGTCTTTCTCCACCCGGTCGTAGAGCTCCTTGATCTCCTTTTGGTCGAGGAAACGAAGCACCCGCTTCTTGAGTTGTCCGCTGCCCTTGCCGGGGATGATCTCAACCAGACGAACCTTCTTCTCGATCGCCTCGTCGATGATGGCGCGCAACGCGCGGTCGATGTCGCCGCCGCGGTTGTAGATGTCGTGCAGATCAAGCTTGAGCTTCACGCCGCCCGCTCGGGCCGTGATGAGGTGTCCGTCATGACCGCTGCTCTCCTTTGATGTTGCACCCTACGTATGTCGCCGCGACTCGGTGGGACTGGTGAACAGCGTAGGGCGTTGGCTGCACCGCCTAGGTCGTGTCGCTCCATCGAGAATGGAGAAAATGACCGCGATGCCGAGGGAGTCTCGCGTTCGTCCCTCAGCGCAGAGCGGAGCTCCACGTCCTGATGTCGTCATCGATCTCGCTGATGGTGTCGCGGGGGACGTCCGCTTGTCGGGCGAAGTCCGCCCACCTATGGACTGAGCCCAGGACGTCGTTGAGTATGGCGGCCACGCCTGGTACGGCGAAGCGGTCGCCCACCTCGACGACGTCGCTCCTCGTTATGTGCCGGTTCTCGCCGTTCACGGCCATCAGGTGCTGGCGGGTCCATCGATTGGTCGGTGAGTGCGCGTGCGTCACGTCGTAGGCCGGCGACAGACGCCACCGACCTCCCTCGGGCAGGAGGAAGGAGAAGTTCTTGGTGTGGTCGTCGCAGTTGGCGCTGGCCACGTTGAAGACCATGCGTCGAAACACCTCAGCCCGGGTGTCTGGTCCGAGCCCCAATTCGTCGACGAGCAGAAAGAGCTGCGCGTAGTCGTGGACGCCAATTTGGCGAAAATCCAGGCCGGCCAGGGCGCAGAGTGTCTGTACGTGGATTTTGGTGCCCTGCGCCGTACGATCGAAGCGCCGGGTCATGAAGTGAGCTCGGCCACCTTCTTCGAGGAGGCGGCAATCCATCATCTCGATGCCGGCGGCCCGGGCCATCAGGTGGTAGGCGAACTCGATGCGACCATAATTGCCAGAGGTGCCCAGCTCCCGGTCGGCGCCCATGCCGTCGAGTTTGAGTAGCCACGGTTCGAAGCCGGGATCGACCGGGACCTGTCCTGACCGTAGCTCTCCCGTCTCGGGCCGCAGCGAGACGACGGCCTTCGCCCGAGCACCGCCCGCCGACGTGCCCACGGCGATCAGATGCGTGAGGGCTTCGCCAGCCTCCTCGTCCTGGACCAGGCGACCGGACAACGCGCTTCGAGCGGCGATCACCAGCTCGGACAATTCGATCGCGGTGGATTTTCGAGTCCGTGGTCCTCGCAGCGGATGGAACTCGAGCGCTCCCACGGCGCGCGCGCCGAGGTAGGCCAATCGATCGAGCGGCGTTATCTGCGAGTGCGCGACGCCACGACCGGCCAGGTAGGCGTTGGTGAGCGCATTGCCGAAGTCGTCGGGCAACGCATCGGCGAGCATCGAGGGAAGACGGTAGAACGTCGCTATCGGAAGAGTCGGGAACACGAACGTTGGAGAGGGCGAACGGACGGGCATGGTGGTGGGCGCCAATTCGATCCCAGCGTCTGTCCAGGAGCGGTCGTATTCGAAGACGTAGTATCCCGATCGTTCGTCCAGCGCGACCGCACCCACGCGAGATCCCCAGCATCTGACCTCCACGACGTCGACCGCGAGGTAGGACACTAGGGGGTCTTAGCGATATGGGGTGCGGTCTTGCGTGAACGAACTCGTCGGGGAGGCGACGCCTTCGTGCCGCGCAACATTCGAATCGGCGAGATGGTCACGGCGGGCGCGAGGGCTTGGAGCCACTCGGTGCGGTCCAACGCCCGGGCTACCGCTACGAGGGTGCCCAGGGTGGAGCCCCTGCCTCTCTCGAGATTGGAGATAGCGCCGACCGACACATTCGCTTTCCGGGCGAGTTCGGCTTGATCGAGGTCGTGAGCGACGCGCGTCGACCTCACCTGATCCCCGATCAGCATTTCCCATTCCTTGGTCGTACTATGAGTGGTTATAAATTGCATGAATCTAGTATATAGCGCGAATATAGTGGTAAAACAGAGTTATCTATAGTTTAATGTTCAAAACTATGTCGCAGTAACTCATAGATATATATAGTTTAACCAGCACATGCGGCCTTCCTCGGCTCTTGTTCATCACGTCGAAAGTTGAATTCACCGGCGTTATTGTTCGTTGACAGTTGGTGCGTGACGTCCACGTTCACGCAGGGGATCCTAAGGAGCTTGGCGGTGTCGCAAGATTCGCTCGCAATTGGTCTCAAGGTTCTTGAAATGGCCCGTAGCGGTCGCTTCATCGAGATCCGCGAGATGTTCGCGCCGCAGCTGCGAGCGCTGGTGGCTCCAGAAGTCCTCGAGGCGGCGTGGGTCGCGGAAGCCGCCCGGCTCGGTGCGGTGACGGTCGTGGGCGAACCGGCCATTGACGAGCCTCAAGCGGGGGTCACCGCGGTGCGCGTTCCGGTCACGTTTGAGCGCGGCGCGTTGAACCTCGTTGTATCGGTGTCGGAGTCCGGTTGGCTGGTCGGCCTCAACTTGGCGCCGGTCGGTCCAACCAGCGTCGCTGAGCCGTGGTCGGCGCCTCGATATTCGGACGTCGAGAAGTTTGACGAACGTGAGGTGACGGTGGGTTCCGGATCCCTGGCCCTGCCGGGAACGCTGAGCATGCCGCGAACCTCGTCGCCCGGGCCCGGCGTCGTGTTGCTCGCCGGTTCGGGACCGTGCGACCGAGACGGGACGATCGGAACCTGCAAGCCCCTCAAGGACCTCGCCTGGGGATTGGCGAGCCTGGGGATTGCGTCGCTTCGCTTCGACAAGGTCACGTACGCGCACCCTCGAGAGGTCGCGGCCAACCCCCACTTCACGATCACCGATGAATACTTGAATGATGCCGCCGCGGCCGTCCAGGTGCTGCGTGATCAGGTCAACGTGGACGCAGCACGGGTTTTTGTCCTAGGACACAGCTTGGGTGGGTCGGTCGCCCCTCGTGTGGCCAGTCTCGATCCCTCGCTCGCGGGGCTCGTCATCATGGCGGGCGGCACCCAGCCCCTGCAGTGGGCCATCGTCCGTCAGTTCCAATACTTGGCCTCATTGGATCCCGCGACCCAGGCCGGGTCCCAAGCCATGATCGACGTGCTCAGCCGACAGGCGAGGACCGTCGACGATCGCGCGAAACTCGCGAGCGCGCAGCCTAGTGACCTGCCCTTTGGTGTGGCTTCGTCGTACTGGATGGATCTCAACGCCTATCAGCCAGCTCTCGTTGCTCGCACCTTATCGAGGCCTTTGCTCATTCTCCAGGGCGGACGCGACTACCAGGCGACCCTGGCGGAGGATTTCGCCGGTTGGAAGTCTGGTCTTGAAGGGAAGGATAATGTGACGTTTCAGATTTTTGACGACGACAATCATTGCTTCTTTCGCGGATCCGGCCCGTCGTCGCCCAAGGAGTACGAAGCTCTTCAGCACGTGGATCCCGAGGTTGTCACGGTGATTGCGAATTGGTTTGATGACCATTGACGTCATTGTTGGAGCTTCGGTCGTGGTCGGCACGGACGAATAGTCGACGCGAAAGAGTGAGGTAGTGAACCCGCGGGTCGCGTGTCGATCCGACGCTCACGAACGCTTTCGCGACGGGCTACCTTTTTCTTGAGACAACTATGACGTGTCGCGCGAACGTGCGAAACGGGGGAGTGCACATGGACATTAGGAGGGTAGTTACCGGCCTCGACGGCTCAGGTCGAGCAGTCTTCGTCAGTGACGAACTCGTGGCGCCGATTTCCGTAGCGATCTTTCCCGGCACTGAATTTCACCGCCTTTGGGCATCAGAGGACAAGGTGGTGCTGCCTGTCGACGGGACCGCACCGTCACCAATGGCGTATTTCCCCTCCTCGAATGGATTCCGATTCGGGATTTTCACCGTTCCGCCGAATTCGACGTCGCGCGCCCCGAAGGACCTGGACATTGGCGTTGCGTTGGCCGAACTCGAGGAAAAGCTCCCCGGTCTTTGGGAGCACCTGGAGAGCGATCATCCGGGAATGCATACCACGGCGACCGTCGATTATGGAATCGTACTTTCCGGAGAGGCGATTCTCGAGCTCGACAATCAACAGAAGGTCACGCTGCGACCCGGCGACACCTATATCCAGAATGGAACTCGCCATCGATGGTCGAACAAGGGTGAGATTCCGGCCGTGATCGCGGTCACGCTGATCGGCGCGACACCTCCGTTTGGGGCCTGATGGCCTTCCGTGCAGCCCTGACGCATTCACATTTCGTGCTTGTCGCGCGGCAATACTTGACATGATGGACGACGTCGTTGCGTATATGGCCACCCGTGCGTCCCCAGACGTGGCGGCCACTCTCACCTGGCTCGATGAGAATGAGTTTTCTGTGGCCAAGCAGACCGGTGGGTCGGCCGAGCCTTTTGGAAACGCGCAAGTGGAATACAGGCGCGAAGATCTCGGCGTTCGAATCACGAAGGATCGCGGTGAGTGGATCTTGGACTTGGCACCCAAGGGATTCGACTTCATGAATATCGACCAACTGCTTACGGTGAAGAACGCCTCAGAACACAAGTCGGATTCTGACGATGAAGCCAACTGGACCTCGGCGCTTCCTCAACTGATCTCGTGGATCGAGGCCGAGGACAGGACTGAAGCGCTTGAGGGCGCGCGCGAATCGTGGCGGGTCACCGTTCGCCAATACTGGGCATCATTCAATCCCGCGCCGGAGCCATGACCATGGCCGTCGCTCGACGTCTCCGGGACGAGAATTGTCTGTCGCACGGCGGTGGAATCAATACCTTCAATCCGCACGTGAATTACGAGGGCCATTGAGCGTCACCTCTGATATCGGTCCGGTGGTCTCCGAGGTACTTCTGGTCAGCATGGGATTCATCTCGATGCGCGGCGCCGTTCGGATATGGCGGGAGAAGCCGCGTGCGGATCAAAGCCACGATGAACGTGATCCAAGGCCCCTTTGGCTTATCGCGGGCGCGTTGCCCACCGGACTTTGTATTCTCAGTCTCGCCTTCGCCTTTCCCTTGAGCTACGGAGTGGACTCGAAAGATGGTCCGATCGCCAATACGTGCTTCGTCGCCGGCGGGCTGTTCTTCATCGTCGCGGCAGTGTGCGCCGTCGTGCTGGTGTACGAGGTGATGCTCATGATCGTTGAGCGGCCCTTGCCACGGTTACTGCTACCGCCGTCTCGACGGGGCCTCTAAGGAAAACGAAGCTCGGAAGAGGAAGCTGGCCCGGGCTGCTAATTGGAACCTAGGGGGGCGTCGGCAACTTCAGTTAGCGCCGTGCTCGATGCCGTGACCTGCCGCACGAAGAAGCCGTTGCTGGTTGCACTTACTTACGTCGGGCGATGAAGACCGGGATTTCACGGGTGGTCTTCATTTGGTACTCGGCGTAGGGGGGATAGGCGAGCACCGCGCGTTCCCACCACGCGGCGCGTTCTTCTCCGGTAATTTGACGCACGACGACGTCGAAGGGCTCAGGCCCGTCTTGGAGCATGACATCGTCGGGGTGGGCGAGAAGGTTGTAGTACCAGACCGGGTTGTCCGGCGCTCCGCCCTTTGACGCGACGAGCGCGTACTCGCCGTCGTGCTCCACTTTCATGACCGGGGTCTTTCGAATCTTGCCGCTCCGGTTGCCTCGAGTGGTGAAAATGATTATCGGCAGGCCTGTGTCGCGCAGTGTGTTCGCCCGATCCCCGCCAGAACTTTCGTACTCATCCACCTGGTCGCGCACCCACTTCGCGGGGCTCGGTTCGTACTCTCCCTCAAGCGGCACGGGACTCATCTCCAAATCGAAATGCGTTGGACATTTGCCATTCTCCTCTGCGCCCACAGACGCTTGGCGTCTTTTCGGTCATCGTAAATCGTTCACGGTGCCGTCGCAACTCGCGATGACGTAGGAATCGACGGCGGACGCCGCAGAGCATCGGGACGCGAAGCTTGCGAAGATGTTCTTCAAAGTGCGGTGCGCTCGTCGTATAGGGTTTTCTCTGGAGAGCCGGGAAGACTGGTCGGCACATTTGTTCGAGAAGGGACTGACGTGGCTCTCGCCGGCATCGCATTCGCCCTAGGCGCGCTGATCAGCCTGGCCACCAGTTGGATCCTCGTCACGAGGCTCGAACGTCTGGGCGAACGTCTCGGGCTCTCTGAGGCGTTGCTCGGCATCGTCGCGGCGCTGGCGGCTGACGCGCCGGAGATCACGTCGTCCATCTCGGCGCTCCTGCAACACCAGCGCGACATCGGCGCCGGCGTCGTGATCGGGTCCAACGTCTTCAATCTCGCCGCGCTGTTGGGTCTCGGTGCGGTCGTCTCGGGCTTTATTGCGTTGCACCGTCGGGTCGTGGTTCTCGGCGGCTTCGTTGCCATGTGGATCGCCGTCTGCTGTCTCGCTACGACGACCGGGCTCATCTCGACCATTGAGGGGCTCGTCCCGGCCGTAGTGGTCCTGGTCGGCTACCTCGTGGTCGTGGGCGCCCAGCGCGAGTCGCTCCGTCGGCTACGGATGCCGCGGCGATGGACCGCGTGGCTGGCTCTGGCAATCGACGATGAGGAGCAGGAACTGAATGAAGCGATCCGCCCGTCGCGGGGCCGGCCCGTCGATGCCCTGATGGCCTTCGGAGCGCTTGTCGTCGTTGTTGCCTCGAGCGTGGTCATGGAACGCAGCGCATCGCGGCTCGGCCATCATTTTCACGTGGCCGACGCCGTCATCGGAGGCATCGTGCTCGCGGCGGTCACCAGTCTTCCCAATGCGGTCGCGGCGGTGTATCTTGCCGCCAAGGGTCGTGGTGCGGCAGCCCTGAGCACGGCCCTCAATAGCAACAACCTCAACGTGGTCGCCGGACTGCTCATACCGGGTGCCTTCGTCGGGTTGGCCGCCCCCTCCCGGCCCGGAGAACTGACGGCGTGGAGCTATCTGTTGCTCACCGCCCTGGTGCTGGTTGTGGCCTACCTCAGCCGAGGTCTGAGCCGACGCACGGGATGGTTCATCATCGCCGGGTACGCCACGTTCGTGGCCCTGCTCCTGCTCTGGACCTAGTTCCCACCATCGCAGGGGTCCACCGGCCGGGCGGTGAGAGCAATCGAGCCGATCCCGTCTCAGGTCGACGATGGATCCG